>CAZWDB010000018.1:0-50406 GCA_964632885.1 uncultured Acidimicrobiales bacterium
TCGTTGGCCCAGCGCACGAGGGGGCGGCGGCCCGCGAGTTGCTCGGCGTAGTGGAGCAACGTGAGGCGCTCGAGACCGACGCCCATCAGGACGAACGCGCCGTCGCGGCGTGCCAGCTCCTCGACCGGTGCGAAGACGCGGTCGACGCGCTGGCTCGAGATGAGTGCTGCCGCATCCGGTCCGCACGCCGCGAATGACATCAAAGGATGGTTGCCCCGGACCCGGTCGGGACGGCGGACCACCGCTTGCGGGATCGCTCCCATAGCTCGGTCGATCACCGTCGATTCCGGGGTGTACCTCGTGTTGCGGTTATGGGTGGTGACGGGCAGGAATGCCTGGTGGGCGCCGTTGCGCTCCCACCACTGCCGCTGCCCGGGACGCACCGAGTAGGTGGACCATGCGTGGGCAGGAACCATCAACGTGCAGTTGGCGTCGAGGATCGCCGCGACGACGGCCTCGGCGCCCCCCTCCACCCGTCCGAATGACGACAGGGATGAATGGACACACACCCGCCGGGCCGTCAACCCCAGTTCGAGGAAGGCCTGCCTGATGTGGGCCGGCGTGACGGTGGCGGTCCGCTGCACAGTGCCGAAGTTACCTTGCCCCACACTCCGGAGGTCGCCGAGGATTGGAGGATGGCGATCCTGGTCGACGAGGCGATCTGGCCCTGGCGGGGCCGGCGGTGGGCCCATCTCGTGAGCGACGTCTCCTACCAGGAGCTCCACGAGTTCGCAGCCCGGCTCGGGGTCGACCGGAAGGCGTTTCAGGGCGATCACTACGATGTTCCGACTGAGGTGCGCCTCGAGGCAATTGCCATGGGAGCCGAGGCAGTGGGCGCTCGCGAGCTGCTGCGACGCCTACGCGGCGCCGGTCTCAGGCAGCGGGTTCGGCGATAAGTAGTTCGATGCACTAATATTTCGCCGTACTCAGTGATCGCACACGTCAGATGGCAGCCACATGACACTCACCAGGCCCCCCACCGCCCCCGAACTCGAGATCCTCGACGCGCCCACCGACGATCTCAGCGCGGCGGCGGAGTCACCATGGTTCCCGGTCGCAGTCCAATCGGAGTATCCGCCTCCGAAGGCAACGCCCGATCCCGACACATCCAAGAAGTGGTGGCGCCGGATGCTGCCGCTCATGCTGGTGCGGAAGGGCGTCTTCCTCGCAGCGATGGGTGCGTCCGTCACCGCCATGATCGCCCAAGTGGCCGGACCCCGAGTGATGGGTGCGGCCATCGACCGCGCTCTCGAATCCCGTACGGCATCGCTCACGACGTATGTGTGGATCCTTCTGGCGCTCGGCGTGGTCGGCTTCGTGGCGTCCTTCTACTACCGCTACCAGCTCCAAGCGATCGCGGCTCAGATCGAAGTCGACATGCGGGTGATCACCTACCAGCACCTGGCGCGGCTCTCGTTCTCCTTCTATGACCGGGTGCAGTCGGGTCAGCTCATTTCTCGGGCGAACTCCGACATCCGGGCCATCCAGATGTTCCTCACGTTTGCGCCTCAGGTAGCGCTCCAGATCGGCACCCTTGCATTCGCGCTTGGTCTGATGGTGCAGGTTCATGCCCCTCTGGCGCTGATCTCGATTGCCCCCCTCCCGCTCGTCTACTTCGTCGGTGTGAGGATGCGCCGCCAGCTGTTCCCGATCTCCTGGACCGTCCAGTCCCGGCAGGCCGACGTGGCCACCACCACGGAGGAGAACATCACCGGAATCCGGGTGGTGCAGAGCTTCGCGGCTGAAACCGAGCAGATCCGCCAGTTCACCACCGACGCCGCCCGGCTGCGCTGGGCGACGACGCGCCAGATCGATGTGCGCGCCCTCTACGGGCCGATCATGGAGAACCTGCCCCGTGTAGGCATGGCGATCGTCCTTCTCTACGGCGGCCACCTGGTTGTGCAAGGTGAGATCCAGGTGGGCACCATCGTTGCGTTCTCGGCCTATGTGGTGATGCTCCAGGTGCCCTTCCGGATGATGGGCATGCTGATGATGCAGAGCCAGCGGGCGGCGGCATCGGCGCATCGCATCTTCGAGGTGCTCGACGAGGCTCCCGAGATCGTCGACCGGCCGGGCGCCGTCGACCTTGTCGACACGCAAGGCGAGATCACCTTCGAAGACGTCACGTTCTCCTATGCCAACGGACCGAAGGTCCTCGAGCAGTTCGACCTCACGATCGAGCCGGGTGAGACCGTCGCGCTGGTCGGGCGTACAGGCACGGGCAAGTCGACGGTCGCCCGCCTGCTGCTCCGGTTCTACGACGTTGATGACGGCGCCGTGCGGGTCGACGGCATCGACGTGCGCGATCTCACCCTCGCGAGTCTGCGAGGCCACATCGGACTCGTGAGCGAGGAGCCCTTCCTCTTCAGCGACACCATCCACAACAACATCTGCTACGCCCGCCCCGACGCCAGCCGGGAAGACGTTGAGCGGGCCGCGGAGGCCGCTCACGCGGCCGAGTTCATCGACGCGTTCGAAGATGGCTACGACGAGGTTGTGGGTGAGCGCGGCTACACGCTCTCCGGCGGACAACGCCAGCGCATCGCCATCGCCCGCACCCTGCTGGCCGATCCCAAGATCCTCATCCTCGACGATGCCACGAGCGCCATCGACGTGAAGGTCGAGGAACACATCCACGATGCCCTACGAACACTGATGGAGGGACGCTCCACAATCGTGATAGCCCACCGACTCTCGACGATCAACCTGGCCGATCGCGTGGCCCTCATCGAGGACGGCCGCATCGTCGCCACCGGCAGCCACGCCGAACTGATCCAGACCGACAACCGCTACGCCGAAGTGCTCGCCCACATCGAGGACGACGTGACCGAAGAGAAGGCGGCCGGACCGCGGGGAGGTCGTCGCTGATGGCATGGGGTGGCGGTGGCATCAGCATGGGAGGCGGCGCCGGCAACTCCTCCCAACAGGCAGCACGAGCCGGACTGCCGTTCGGGGGGATTCCCGAGGAACTGCAGGAGGGCGTCGACAAGCTCCTCACCAAGGAGCCACGCCACGACGACGCCGACCGCATCATGTTCGACCGGCAGCACTACGACCGGCGTTCGTTGACGCTGCGTCGGTTCCTGGCACCTCACTGGCTCGCGATGCTCGGCGGATTCCTGTTGGTGGCGGGCGAAACCTTCGCCATGCAGGCCGGCCCCCTGCTCACCCAGATCGGCATCGACCGCGGCATCAGCCCCGGCAACCTTGGGGTGGTCTGGCTGATGGCGGGTCTCTACATGCTCGCCGTCCTCCTCAACTGGGGGTTTGCGTTCGCGAGGACCGCCTGGACCGGGCGAGTCGGCGAAGGGCTCATGTTCGAGATGAGGGTGCGCCTGTTCACCCATTTCCAGCGGCTCTCTCTCGACTACTTCACGGGCGAGAAGGCCGGTCGCCTCATTTCGCGTATGACGAGTGACGTCGAGTCACTCACCCAGCTCTTCCGTGAGGGACTCGTCCAGCTAGTCGTGCAGGGCCTGACGCTCATCTTCGTCACCGTGGTGCTCTTCGTGATGAACGTGCGCCTCGCCGCGCTCACCCTCTTCGCGGTGGTGCCGGTGATGGTGGTGCTCACACTGTGGTTCCGGTCGCGTTCCGATCGGGCCTACGAGGAGACCCGCGACCGCATCGCCGACGTGTTGACCCACCTGTCGGAGAGCCTTGCCGGCATCCGGGTCGTAACCGCCGACAACCGCCAGGTGCACAACACCATCGAGCATCGCAACGTGGTCGGTCGTTACCGCGACATCCGGTTCTACACCTCACGCATCGCTGCCCTTTATGGGTCCGCGAGCCAGTTCGTGGGCATCGCCGGCCAGGCGTTCATCCTGATCATCGGCGGCCGCATGGTGCTCGCTGGCTCACTCACCATCGGCCAGCTGACCGCCTTCGTGCTCTACCTCAACGCCTTCTTCGCTCCGATCCAGCAGCTCGTCAACCTGTACAACACCTACCAGCGGGGCCAGGCCGGTCTGGCCAAGCTCGGCGAGGTGCTGTCGACCCTGCCCAGCGTGGCGGAGAAGCCGGGGGCGCGCCGCCTGCGGCCCATCAAGGGCCAGATCGACTTCGACAACGTCACCTTCGGCTATGACCCCGAGGTTCCCGTGCTCAGCGACGTCAATCTGACGATCGCAGCGGGCGAGACGTTCGCTCTAGTCGGACCTACCGGCGCGGGGAAGTCGACGATCGCCAAGCTCGTCACCCGCTTCTACGACCCCATCGACGGCATCGTCCGCATCGACGGCAACGATCTGCGTGACGTGACGCTCGCCTCGTTGCGCCGTCAGCTCGGGGTCGTCCCTCAGGAGCCCTTCCTCTTCGCGGGATCGATCCGGGACAACATCGCATTCGCTCGGCCCGACGCCAGCGACGAAGAGGTGCTGGAGGCGTGCCGGGTGGTCGGCATCGACGACCTCGTCGCTCGGCTTCCAGAGGGCATCCACACTCCGTGCCACGAGCGCGGCGTCAGCCTGTCGTCTGGCGAGCGGCAGTTGCTTGCCCTCGCCCGGGCCTTCGTCGCCCGTCCCCGCGTGCTCGTGCTCGACGAGGCAACGTCGAACCTCGACCTGCGTTCGGAGGCCAAGATCGAACAGGCGCTCGACGTCCTCCTGCAGGGTCGCACCGCGATCATCATCGCCCACCGGCTGGCGACGGCCATGCGGGCCGACCGGATCGCGGTCGTGCTCGACGGCCGCATCACCGAGCTTGGTAGCCACGACGAGCTCGTGGCCGAGCGCGGCTACTACGCCGGCATGTTCGCCGCATGGCAAGCGCAGGCCGCGGGCGAGAGTGTTCGCCTCGACGACGTGCTCGCCGAAGTCTGAGCACCTACGGGCGCGGAGGCAGGCGCGATCTCGTCTGACCGGGCGTACTGAACTGCAGTCACTTTTCGCTCAAGTTGGGGGCGCGGCAGTCCGACAAATGGTGCGGAATGTCGCGTCGCCGCTCTCTCCTGTTCATATCCGTGCTCGTGCTCGTCGGCGCGGGCGCATCCTTCGCGGTGGGCTTGATCGGCAGCGAGCTGTCCTCGGTGTACGCGTCGATGGCTCTGTCCTTCATCGCTGCGGTGCTGTTGGTTTTCGTCGCGACCCTGCCGGGCACCACGGCCTCTGACCGCTCCTGAGCTCGACGCGGTTCTGGCCGCGCCGTGACAGGATGGGGCTCGTGGCCGACTCGCCGGGTTCGCGGGAGCGCATCGCCATCACCGAGACCCTGCTGCGCGTCGGGCCGTCAGCTCCGACGCTCTGCGAGGGGTGGTCGACGCTCGAGCTCGCCGCCCACCTTTACGTGCGGGAGCGGGACCCGTTCGCAGGCCCTGGCATCGTGCTCCCCGGCCCGTTCGCCCGGTTCACCGAGCGCCGGATGGCCGTCGCCCAGAAGCGCGGCTACGAGGCGCTGGTGCAGTCGATCCGCGGCGGACCTCCCGTGCACTGGCGACTGGTTCCCGACATCGTCCATCTCGTCGAGTACTTCGTGCATCACGAGGACGTGCGCCGGGCCGGCGACTCGGAAACCGAGCCACAACCGCTCGATGACGAGCGGGAGGACGCGCTGTGGCGTTGGTTGATCCGCGGTGGGGGTCGGGTCTACAGCCGGGCCTTCCGGGGCGGTGTTGCCGCCCGGCGGCTCGACGGCACCACGTACACCTTGCGCGCCGGCTCCGACATGGTGACGATGGTCGGGCCGGTGAGCGAGGTGGTCCTCTTCCTGCACGGGCGGAAGTCGACGGCCCGCCTCGACTTCGAGGGCCCGGACGATGCCGTTGCGGCCCTGCGGGCCGCCGACTTCTCGGTGTGACGCCCGCGCGGTGATGGCGTGATCAGGGGCGTGCCTCGTAGAACGCGTTGAAGGGGTGGTCGAGAGGGACGCGCCGGAACTGGTCGAACCCGGCCGACGTCACGAGCGCTCGCATCGCCGGCTCTGGAAGGCCGAGGGTGCCGAGTCCGGCTCCGTCGGGTTCCGACAGCGCCGACGCCATGCAGCTGTATACCGACATGGCATACATGATCGGCGCCATCCGGCCCTCCAGATTCTCCTCGAAGGTGGAGGCCCCGTCGATGTCGACGATGAACCACGTGCCGTCCGGACGGATCGCCCGCCTGATCTGGGCGACGACCTCGGCCGGCCTGGTCATGTCGTGCAGACAGTCGAAGGTCGTGATGAAGTCGAAGCGAGCCTGGGTGGGCAACGGCTCGTCGGCCACGTCGTGGAGCTCGACGTTGGTTACGCCCGCATCTTTGACGTGGTCGCGGGCCCGTTCGAGGGCGTGGTGCGACACCTCATAGCCGTGGAACGACGACGCAGGGTAAGCACGCGCCATCTCGATCAGAGCAATGCCGGTGCCGCAGCCGACGTCGGCGACCTCGATGCCCTCCTTCAACCGGTCGGTGATACCGTCGAGCATCGGCAGGGCCACGGGCACGAGGATCTGGCGGTACCAGTTGCGGAACAGGCGCTCGGTGCTCGCGGCCGCAACCGGACCGCGGTCGTCATAGCTGAGGCCGATGCCGCTTCGGAAGGACTCTTCCAGTTGGGGGACGAGGCCGACGCGCTCAGGCAGGCTCTCATAGCTCCCACCTAGGTAGAAGAGGTGGTCCTCGTCGGCCAGCAACACCGCTACCTCCGGCGAGATCGAGAACCGCCCGCCGTCGTCCCCGTCGCCGCCGTCCCCGTCGTAGTCGTAGTCGAGGACCTGCGCCGCCGCCTGGCCGTGGAGCCACTCGCGAACCCAGCGCTCCGCCAGGCCGGCGCGGGTAGCGAGCTCGTCGCTGGTCGCCGGGCCGTGGTCGGCCAGATGGCCGTAGAGTCCGAGGCGGACGCCGAGGGAAACCATCCCGGCCACATGGGCGGCGGTCATCATCTCGTTGAGCTCATCGAGTGCTCGGGAGAGCTTTTCTCGATCGGGGGCAGAGTTCGCCGGGCTCACGCGTTCTTCTCTACGAAGTCGAGGATGCGCTGCCACGCGTCGGTGCACGCCGCTTCGTGTTCGGCAAAACCGCGGTCGAAGAAGCTGTGCGGCGCGTCGTCATATACGTGCATCTCGTGGGGCACCCCGGCTTCGGTCAGCACGTTGTCGAAGTTCTCGAACTCCGAAAGCGGAGTGAAGTCCGCGCCGGCCACGAGCAGTAGCAGCGGCGCGGTCATGGCGGCAACGCGGTCGATCACGCGGGCGGGCATGCCGTAGAAACCGATGCACCCGGAGAGGCTGAGGTCAGTCGCCGACTGGCCCCACGACACCGCGCCGCCCATGCAGAAGCCAACCGTGAAGACGGACGACACCGAGCCGTTGTTCAGTCCGCCTAGCCACTCGGCTGCCGCCGCGATGTCCTGGTTGGTCGTCTCCGGTCGCATCTGCTGCACGTGCTCGCGAAACGGGAAATCTTCGTCGCGCTCGCCGACCCCGGCAGTGCGGCCGAAGTAGTCGATGGCGACGCTGTGCATCCCCGTCTCCGCGAACCGCTGGGCGAGCTCTTTGTAGAAAGGATGTAGACCGCGCACGTCGGGCAGCACGATGATCCCGCGGTCAGAGGGTTGGTCCGGATGGGCGTAATAGGCGCCGAAGGTGGTGCCATCGGCCGCGGTGAGGGTCATGTCGCCGTGGCTGTCCGCTCCGCCCCGGATAGGCGGCAGCGGTGGTCGGGCGTCGTCTGCGTAGCACATAGGTGCTAGTCAAGTTGGCTTGGGATAGAGGAAGCAACGCCGGCCGTCCGGCGACCTATCTTGCTGTCGTGATCGATGAGACCTTGGTGGGGGCGGTTGAGCGGGAGACCGCGAGCTACTACGACGTGGAGGAAGGACGGGAGGATCGCCCCCTTGATCCGCGCCGGGTAGCGGCCCGAGAGCGCTTCGTCGCGATCGTCGACGGCGCACGCCGCCTCGGTCCGGTGCTAGAGATCGGCACCGGTCCCGGTCGTGACGCGCTGGCAATGGCCGAGGCCGGTCTCAACGTTGTTGGCGTCGACCTGTCGTCGGGCCACGCGGCACGGGCGGCGGCGCGAGGGCTCACGATGGCGGTCGGGTCAGCTCGGGCGCTCCCCTTCGCGGCGGGGTCGATCGGCGCGATGTGGTCGATGTCCACGCTCATGCACATCCCGGCTGTCGCGATCGAGGGGGCGATGCACGAGGTCGCTCGCGTCCTCGCTCCCGGCGCCACCGTCGCTATCGGCGTATGGGCCGGGCCGGATATCGAGCACTTTTCCGACGCCCCCGTCGATCGCCCCTCCGAGGCGCGCCGGCTGTTCAGCCGCCGGTCGGAGCAGCGATGGCGGCCGCTTCTCGAGGTTCTGGGGCGCATTGACCACTTCGAGGTGTGGGGCGACCCAGGCGACCCCGAGGCCGCCTTTCGCTACCACCTCGCGTTCTTGACTGCCCACCGGTAGCCGTGTCCACGCTGTCGCCAGGCTATGTCGGGCTTGGCAGCCTGGTAGATCGGCGCGACTGTTCAATATGAGCACCCAAGGAGGGTTCCACGATGCCCAAGTACCTGTTCAGAGCGTCCCTCTCCCCAGAAGGCATAGCCGGTGTCCGTTCCGAGGGTGGCACGGCGCGGCGCCAGGTCGTCAACGACGCCGTCGAGGCGCTGGGCGGCAAGCTGGAGGCGTTCTACTTCTCGTTCGGTGACGCCGACGTCGTCGGGATCTGCGAGTTCCCCGACAACGAGACCGCGGCAGCGTTCAGCATGGAGACCTCATCGTCAGGGCGGGTGGCGGTCACTACGACGCCACTCCTCACTCCCGAAGAAGTTGACCGGAGCGGCAGCAAGACAAGTGGCTGGCGGGCTCCCGGCACCTGAGCCCGGTTCGGTCAGGGGATGCCCGTGCGCCGCGTGGGATCGACCGCGGTTGTGTTCCTGTGGTCGTGATCTGCGGCTCGGGACTGCGTGTCTTCGGCTCGGGACTGCGAATTCACGACCACCAGCGCACACAACCGGACGCCCAAGGCGCCATCGCGGTTAGACACGGCGGCGGTGGTCCCAGGTTCGTGGGATCGTCAACGGATGCCCGTCCCGATGATGGGAACAGCCGCACGCCGGCCCGCCTGGAGGCCCGCGACGGAATGGAGCACCAGGGTCGCTACGAGGAGGCCGCCGCCGGCAAAGGTGCTTCCGCTGACGCCTTCGTCGACGACGAGCCAAGCCACGATCGGGCCGAGCGCGGTCTCGAGCAGCATCAGCAGAATCACCTCCGCGCTCGGCAGTAGGCGCGTCCCCGATGTGATGAGCGCGAGAGCAGCCGGTACAAAGACACCTCCCATGAGCGCTAGGGGTACGAGGTCATCCGCCTCGACCGCGAGCGGCGCGCCGGCGGCAAGCAGCACCACGACGGTGATGACACCGCCGATCGCCGCGGCGGGCACCATGTCGACCTCAGCGCGTGCCGAGACGAGCGTCAGGTTGGCGGCAACGACGACGGCGAGCAACAGGGCTATGAGGTCGCCGCTGGCATTGCCCGCGCCGATCGAGCCCGACACGGTGATCCCGACGCCCAGGATGCCGAGTGGGATCGCCCACCATGTGCGGCGAGGCACGGCGCGGCGGAGCACGATCCGTGTCAGTGCCGCGGCGATGAGGGGCGCGACGCTGATGATCACCAGCGTGTTAGCCACGGCTGTCCGGTCGATGGACGCTACGAACAGCAACGACGTCGCCGACCACATCGCCGCCGACAGCAATCCCGGAAGACCGGTCACGCGGAAAGCCCGTCCTAGTCCGGACCCGTAGCGCACCCCGAGCCCGAGGAACAACGCGGTCGCGATGAGGAACCCGCGCCATGCCACCGTCGTGAGCGTAGGAGCGTCGACCAGACGCACGAGCGTGGAGTCGGGCACGAGACACAGCACGCCCGCGGTGACGAGCAGCGTTCCCCGCAAGTGTTGGGCGTGGGCGTCGAGGTTCACGATCGCCAGTCTCTACCGATCAGCGGCGCGCCAGGTCGCGATCAGGCGATCCAGGCGACTCGGCAGTCGTGTATCTGGCGCTACGCGGGGCAGCCGCGTTGGACCGGCACTGGCACGTTGATGTCCCAGAGGTCGGGAGCGGCGACCGTGTTCGGATCCTCGTAACCGGGTGCCGGAAGGAACGGCGGCCAGACGTAGCCGAGGTCGTTCTCGATGCACTGTCCTGACGAGGCCGTTCCATGTCCGCCTACCAGCTCGGGCGGGCCCACGCCGCCAGTCGTTCGTGCGTACTCCCAGACGTGGGAGCGTCGGACGAGCGTGAGCACTGGCGGCGTGTCGGGAGCGCCGCTCGGACGAGTCGGGTACACGTAGAGGTGCTCGGTCGCGACGCGGAGACGGTCGCGGTCGACTCCGGCGACCGTGGTCGCGCCGCTCACCTTGATCACCGGGCCGACCAGCTCGGTCCCCTCGGGGAAGCGCGTGAGGAAGGCGGACGCGGTGAGATCGGAGGTCGGACGGTCCGCCGCCGTCTCGAGGCGCGCCGCGGTGGTTGGCCCCAAGAGGCGTGCAACCGGGATCACGTCGCCCCCGACCACCACGTCGGGGTCCAGGTTCGCCGTGGCGAGGAGGCGCCGCGTGTGCCTGAGCGCGGCGTCGACCTCGTCGGCCGTGAACGGGTGGAGTGCGACGGGCGCCGGCGTGGTGAGGCCCGCCTGGTTGTCGGGGAAGGCGGCCGCGGACGTGTTCGCGAACGGCGACACCGCCAGCGCGCTACCCGCTGCCACCTGGAACTGTCCGCTCTCGCCGCTGTCGTTCCCACCACCAGCCGAGCGGTTGAACAGGAAGAGTCCGGCGGCCAGCGCCACGACGAGGGCGGCGGTTACGGTGATCGCCGTCGCGCGGCCTGGTCGGGGAAGAGTGGGCAGCCGGCGGGTGATCGACGCGCGCCGATCGTCCCATCGCGCCCGAAGGGCTTGGCGCCTACGGTCCCGGTGTGAGGGCTCGCGCACGGCCGCTCCCCGCACGAACTCCTCGTCCAGCCTCACGCTCTGTGAGATTACCGCCACGGGGAGAATACGGACCAACCGACCGTCCCGAACTTGAGGCAATAACGAACGGAATCCGTTCGTTATTGCCTCAAGTTCGCAGGGCGCAGGTGGGTGAGGGCGTCCTCGAAGGATTCCACCTCGCGCACTTCCGCCTGTGATGCGGTCGCGAGAGGCGCCTGACCGGGCGGGACGAGGAACAGGCCGGCGCGACCGTCGCGTGCTGCCTCCGCCTTGATCCATACGAAGGCGACCGGTTGGACGCCGCCATCCTGGTCGAGGCTCCCGGTGACGGCGATGGTGCGGCCGGTTGCCAGGTCGGCGGGGTCGAGCATGTCGGAGAGGGCGAGGGCATATACCAACCCCGCCGACGTGCCCTGCAAGCGGCGTTGCCGGAAGGTCACCTGCACCGTCCCGGGGTCGTGGCCAGCGGCGCGCAGCGCGAGGTCGGCGGCTGCTTTCTGGCTGGTCCTGAAGCGCTCCTCGGCGGCGCGGGCGGGCGAGAGCGCATCATCATTCGGCGGTTGATCGATAGGGACGGTGGTCTGGCCGGTCACGACCGCGACCGCCGCGCCGAAGAGCGACGGCTGGTCGTAACGCACCGGGGTGAGCAGGTACTTGCCGGACGGGCGGGTGACGGGCGCGCCCGTAACCGTGATGTCGCCGCTCACGTCGATCGGCGACCCGGGCGTCACGACCACGATGGGAGGGTGGTACAGCGTGAGCCCTCCGGACACCAGCCCCGTCGCGGCCGTGAGTGTGCCGGCGAGCACGAGGCGCCGCGCCCGGCGGCTCATCGAAGGTGGCCGCGGCACCTCCGGGGAGGCGGGTGACGTCTCACCTTGGAACGCGCGCCCCGCCAGCCGGCTGAACGAACCCCTTCCCGCCGAAGGCGGCCGGAAGAACCGCAACGCCTCTTCCTTCGACCTCGCCACTGTCTGTTCGCGTTCGCGCTGGAGACGTCGCCACGCGAGGTCGGCCTCGACCCAGAACGAACGGACGTGCTCCACGAAGTGCTGGGCGCCCACCTCTGGGAACAGTCGATCCTGGAGGGCTGGGACGTTGTACGCGAGGGAGAGGAAGTCGCGCCTACCGATCACGAACAGGCGGCTAGACCGCGTCGCCCGAACGGTGGCCGACTGCGGGCCGAACCCCAGGATCGCCACCTCGCCCATGTGGTCGCCCGAGCGGAGGTTCGGCCGGGGACGGCTGCGCCTCGAGATGGAGAGCTCGCCATCGAGCACGAGCACGAACCAGTATCCGATCGTGTCCTCCTGGGCAACGATCTCGTCCTCGCCGACGAGGACCTCGTCGCCCGCCCTGGCGATGCGTCGGATCTCGGTACGTGTGCAGCCCGCCAGGAGTGGATGTTGCGCCAGCCGGCGGTGGCGCTCGTCCCAGCGAATCGACTCGAACGCGGCTCTAATCGCCCCAGAGACGCTCGACATCTCCGGCAGCCGGACCGGCTCGTGAACGCCGGCGTCGGGAAGTCTGGGCGGCGCGAGCCGATCACCCACACCACGAGCCTACGGACAAACGCGACCTTTTGCCGTGGCAAAACTCCGCCCCGTCTCGTCAGCCGAGGTCGAATGCCCCCTGCATGCCCTGGGCCTGGTGGAAGCGGCAGTAGAAGACCACCGGTCCGGAGTCAGGCAGGGTCACCTCGACCTCACCTTCGCCGCCGGCGTCGAGGGTCTCGTCTATCTCGAGATCGTCGATCGTGAAGGTGTGGGACGCTTCGCCCTCGTTGCGCAGCTTGACGGTTATGGTCGCGCCCGGCTCTGCTTCGAAGAACGTCGGGTCGAAATAGAAGTCGTCGAGTTCGACCTCGGCCTCGGCCTCGCTGCCGGTGACGGTGGCGCTGCCGTGGACGTTGACCTCGCCTTCGATGCTCACGGCGGGGCCGGTGCCGGTGCCCGTCCCGCTCCCAGTGCCACTCCCGCTTCCGGTGTGGGTTCCGCTTCCGGTGCCACCACCCTCGCTGGTGACTTCGCCGCCGCCGTCACAGCCCGTGAGGCCAAGTGTCAGCGCAACCACGAGCGCCGAGAGGACGGACAGGGCCCTGCGTGTCGACATGAGGCGGCAGGCTACCCCGAGACGGGCACGGCGCTGGTCACGGCCGGACTTCGAGACGAGTTTTCCCCGCGAACGGCGGCCGGCCGCGAGAATCGGGGTGTGCCGGGCGACCCGCTGGAGCGGTTGACGAACCTCGTGGCGCGCCTCGTGCACTCGTCGCGGCCGCTGAGCCAGGCCGAGATTGTGGCCGAGGTGCCTGGTTACTCGCCCGGGGAAGCCGGCCGGCGCGCCTTCGAACGCGACAAACGCATGCTGCGGGACCAGGGCGTGCCGCTCCGCGAGGAGGACGGTCGCTACTCGATTCCGAGCGAGGAATTCTTCCTTCCCGACCTCGACCTGAACGATGACGAGCGCTCCGCCCTCGCCGTCGCGATCGCGGCCGTCCCAGTAGGTGGAGGGGCCGCCAACGATGCGATCGGCAAGCTTGGTGGACTCGGTGCGCTCAGCGGCACGAGCGGCGTCGGTGGAGGCGTGCTCGACGCCGTTCCCCATGCCGACCTCGAGGCGGTGCCGGCGCTGTCGCTCCTCCACGGAGCGGCGCGGCGTCGCGCTCTCGTCGAGTTCAGCTACCTCGGCGCGGCGCGCTCCGTCGAGCCCTATGCGGTGTTCTTCTTCGAGCGGTACTGGTACCTGTTCGGCTACGACCGCACTCGGTCCGGCCAGCGGACGTTCCGCGTCGACCGCATCGAGGACGGCGTCGCGGTCGGCGACGCAGGCTCCTTCGACCGACCCGATGACCTCGACGTGGCTGCCGAGCTGCCTCGGCGCGAGTGGCGGTCGCTGGTGGACGAGCCGGTCGAAGCGACCGTGGCGCTCGATCCCGTGGTCGCCGGCAAGGTGCTGGCGGAGGTTGGCTCGGCGGCCCAGTCGCACGAAGGAGCCGACGGTCGCACGCTGGTGCGTATGCAGGTGACCAATCGAGCTCTGTTCCGGTCGTGGCTGCTGGGACTGCTCGACCATGCCGAGGTGACCGCGCCGGCCGACCTCCGCGCCGAGGTGGCCGAGTGGCTCCGCGCTGTCGCGGGCGAGCCGGAGTGAGCGCACGCGCCGATCCCGGCACACGCCTGCGTCGCACCCTCGCCATGCTGCCGTGGCTCCTGGCGGAGGAGCGTACGACCGTCAGCGCGATCGCGGCACGTTTCGACATCGCCGAGACCGAGGTCCTGCGCGACCTCGAGTTGGTCGGGATGTGCGGAGTCCCTCCGTACGGACCGGCCGATCTCATCGAGGTCGTTGTCGACGGTGACGACGTGTACGCCTTCGACCACGGACTGTTCAACAAGCCTCTACGCCTTACGCCTGCGGAAGGCTTCGCGGTCCTCGCGGCGGGACAAGCGCTGCTTGCGGTGCCGGGCGCGGACGCCGGTGGCGCGCTCGGGTCAGCTCTGGCGAAGCTCGAGGATGCTCTCGATGCTGCCGGCCGGCTTGTTGTCGACCTTCCTGTTCCGGTGCACCTCGAGGCGGTCCGGCGCGCTGTCGACGGTGCGGAGAGCATCGACATCACTTACTTTTCCGCGTGGCGGCTCGAGATGACCGAGCGCCGCATCGATCCCCTGCTCGTGCACACCGCCGAGGGGCGTTGGTACGTGGAAGCGCGGGATCACCGGTCTGGGGAGAGGCGCCGGTTCCGCGTCGACCGGATGGTGTCTGTCGAACCGAGCGGCGAGCGCTTCGAGCGGGAAGAGGTCGAGGTGCCTGCCTCACCCTTCACCGCGGGAGAGGAGGCCCGGCAGGTGACGATCGCGCTTCCGCCGTCGGCGCGGTGGGTCACCGAGGCCTATGAGGTCTCGGATGCGCAGGAGCGGCCGGACGGCCGGATCGAGGTGACCCTCGCCGTGGCGAGCGAGGTATGGCTGGAGCGCTTGCTGCTCAGGGCGGGTCCGGACGCCGAGGTGCTCGACCCCGCTGACCTACGCGACACGGGGCCCGCCGCGGCTCGTCGCCTCCTCGCCCGATACGCCTCCCCCGCCCGAACTTGAGGCAATAACGCACGGAATTCGATCGTTATTGCCTCAAGTTTGCCCGCCACCCGCCGCCACGCCGGAACTTGAGGCAATAACGCACGGAATTCGATCGTTATTGCCTCAAGTTGGGAGGGGGAGGCGGGGGTCGTCGACGTATGGGGCCATCTCGTCCCACCGGGAGAGGGCGAGGGAGCGGGCCAGCGCGGCGTCGCTCGTGACGTAGCGGCGCAGGTCGTCGAGCGCGAGCTCGTGGATGGCGCTTGCGTCGACGTCGACGGGGACATACCCGCGGTTGCGTGCCACCACCTTGAGGGAGCCAGGAGCGTCGGGTTCGAGGAACGCTCCCCGGAAGGCCCGGTAGGCGTCGAGATGAGTGTGGCTGTGCCACCTGGCCCGGTATGACCCCGGATGGCCGGCGAGGGGCGGCCGGCGCATCACGATGGCGGGGTCGTGGGTGACCTGGAGGTTGACCCGGGCTCGCGCCCGTCGAGCGCGTGCCGCCAGGTAAGGGATGTCGAACGCGGCGCCGTTCCACGTAACGATTATTCCGGTGGGCAGGCCACCGAGGTGGGCGTCGACCGCGGTGAGGATTCCGGATTCGGAGCCCGTGAACACGGTGTCGCCGTCACCGTCGCCGCCAGTTGCCAACGCGACCGCCACGATTCGCCCCATCGACGGATCGAGCCCGTCCGTCGTGGTGTCGGTCTCGATGTCGAGGCCGTAGAGCGGTGGTGCCACCATCGCTCGGATGGTACGAGGCGCCTGGGACACCGTCGGGGATCCCGGCTTGCAGGTGCTAGGTCCGGCTCGCGACGGGAGCGAAGCAGACCGTCGTCGGGGCAAGGGGGTTGGCCGTTCCCCATTGCACCGGGACGGCGGGGGTCCGCCCCCTTTCGCCGTCAGGCGTGCTGAACCGCGGCCAGACGAAGCCTTCATCGTCGAGCATGCAGTGTCCGCTCGTCGCTACGGCGGAGTCGACCAACTCGGGCGGAGCCAGGCCGTCGGGCCCATGTTCGACGCGCCACTGGGTATCGCGGCGCACCACCAGGATCTCGGTGCGCTCCGGGTTGTCCGCGGTGTCACGCGGGCTTACGGCGTAGGCGAACAGGTGCCGACCCTCGATAGCGAGCGCGCCCGAGCCGGCGGCCCGGAAGGTGAAGGTGCCGGCCGTCTTCACACGCGTGAGCTCGGGCTGCTGACGCCCGGAGGGGAAGATCGTGACGAAGTGGGTGGCGGAGCGCGCCGCCGCGGTGCCGGCGCGTGCCGCTTCGAGGGCGCCGCGCGTTTCGGGTCCGACGATGTCGAGGTAGGGCGCGAGTGAAACGCCCTCGATCACAGACGTGTCGAGGTTTCCGGCCTCGAGCGCGCGGCGAACGGTATGGAGCGCGTACGCCACCTCAGCGGTCTCGAATCCCTCGACCGCCGTGGCCGACGGAATCACGAGCCCGGCGGCGCCGTCGGTGTAGTGCGCCGCGGGAGTGCCCGCGAAGGGCGATGCGGGCTCGGCCGGTGTGGACGGTTCCGCACCGTCGTCAGGCGGGGTCTCAGCCGGACGTCGGGCCGCGAACGGCCCGACGCTGCCCGCGACCATGGCCGCTACCAATACCACGACGATGATCGTGGCCAGCCGGCGGCGAACCCACGTGAACGGCGCGCGGGTGCGCGGCGGCGGTGCCAGTCGCAGTCGAGGCGGCCGCGGGGGAGCGGCGATCGGGCCGGCGGTATCGCGATCGGCGGCGGCGGGTTCCTTCACTGCTGCGGCGCGCACGAACGCCTCGTCGAGGATCAGGTCGGACAGCTCCTTGTCAGTGAGCCCCCCGATCTGGTCGTCGCCATCCGGACGATCAGGACCACCCCTGGCCACAGGAAGATGGTACCGGCGACGGTCACGCGGTGGCCAAGGGGTTCCTTTACCTAACGGCGATACGTACCGGCGAGGACCGGGCGGCGCCTGGTCCGGTCCGGCGCGACAATCGGTGGTGATGATCGACTACGCCGCACTCGAGACCGCTGTCGGGAACAACTGGTACGAACTCGACCCCGACCTGCAAGACCGCGTCGCCCGTGACTGCCCGCCGGAGGATCTTGCCTGGGCGCAGGAAAAGCTCTCGGCGTTCGGGGAACTGGTCGGCACCCGGGTTGCCATCAACGCCGACGTGATCGACGCCCATCCGCCGCGGCTCGAGCGCTATGACCGTTGGGCGAACGAGGTCGGTGAGGTCGTCCACCATCCGGCCACCCTCGACTCGAAGCGGGCCTTGTGGGAGGCGGGCTACGTGTCGGGGTTCGCGGCCGATGAGGCCGCGCGCGGGCGGCCGGTACCTGGTGTGGTGTCGGGCGCCACCAGCTACCTGCTCTCCCAGGCCGACACCGGGATGGTGTGCAGCCTCGGCATGACGAGCGGCGTCGCGTCCCTCGTCGCGGCATACGCGCCCGACGACGTGCGGTCCCGGCTCCTGGCCGGGCTCCGCGCCGACTCGATGGAGGACGGCACTGACGGCTCGATGTTCCTCACCGAGCGCGAGGGCGGCTCAGATTTGGGTCGATCGGTGCAGTGCACGGCCAGTGACATCGGCGACGGCCGAGTGCTCATCGACGGCGAGAAGTGGTTCTGCTCGAACATCGACGGCGAGGCGATTGTGATGCTCGCCCGACCAAGGGGCGCGCCCGACGGCGCGGCCGGACTCGGCCTCTACCTCGTGCCCAGGTTCCTCGACGACGGCAGTCCCAACAGCTATGTGCTCCGCCGGCTCAAGCCGAAGCTCGGGACTCGGAGCGTGCCGACCGGAGAGGTCGAGTTCGAGGGCGCGCTCGGGTATGCGCTCCGGGGGCGCAGCGGCGACGGCCGGCCGTCCGGGAACGACTCCGGGGGTCTCGGCCGGATGATGGAGATGGTGAACGGGTCGCGTTTCGGTGTTGCGCTGATGGGCCTCGGAATCGCGCGCCGGTGCTTCCTCGAAGCGGCCATCTGGGCCCACCACCGCACGGCCAAGGGCCGCGTGCTCGTCGATCTGCCGCTCGTCCGGTCCCAGCTCGTCGACCTGCAAGCGGAGTTGGAAGCCGCGACGGCGCTCGGCTTCGAGTGCGCGGCGAGCAGCCGGCGACCCGATGGTGCGCGCCTGCGTCGCATCCTCGTCCCGGCCGCGAAGGTGCGCCTCTGCCGGCTCGGTGTGGATGCCGCCAGCCATGCGGTCGAGTTGTTCGGGGGCAACGGGTACTGCGAGGACTGGGGCCTGACCCGGCAGCTGCGCGACGCGCAGTGCCATCCGATATGGGAAGGCACCGAGAACATCTGCGCCCTCGACGTGGTCAGGTCGATCCGGCGCGACGCCGCCCACGAGGCTGCCCTCGACCGGATCGACGCCGCGCTCACCGTCGCGGGGGCCGGGCCGGCGTTCGTGCAGCCGGCCATTGAGGCGGTCCGGCTCAGGCGGAACGAGCTGGCATCTCGCGTAGGCGACTTCGAACGCCTCGAGCCCGACGATGCCGAGGCGCGAGCCGGGTTGCTCACCGACCTGTTCGTGCAGACGATGTCGGCGGCGCTCCTGCTCGAACAGTCCGCGACCGACGTGCGCAAGGGACTCATCGCCACCCGGTACGCGCGCCGTCACGACGGTGCGGCTCGCTGGGACGACCGTATTGCGGCCGAGGTCGGGCGTGAACTGCTCGCCTACGGGTCCGTCGACGAGGCGGTGGCCGCCAAGGCCGCCACCTGACCCGACCTCACCGCCGAACTTGAGGCAATGACGATCGGAATTCGATCGTTATTGCCTCAAGTTTGGGTGCGGCGGAGGCGGAGGATGTGGGTTGCGATGACTTCGGGCCCCTCGTAGGCATCGGGGTTGTCCTTCCAGTACCTCGCTTCGGCGTGCTCGTAGGTCTGGATGGCGCCTTCGGTGTCGCCGAGTTGATCCTGGAGGGCCGCCATCTGGAGCAGTTGGACTGCGGTCGCGCCGGCCGTCGAGACCAGCTGGTCTATGGCCGCCCGAGCCTCCATGTAGCGCCCCCGCTTGGTGAGGAACGTCGCCATTGTCGCCAGGTGGGCGGGATCGTTGGCCTCGGCCTCGGTGAGCGGCTGGCCCACGATGTCGACGCGGACGCTGTTCGACGTGGCGATCGTGTTGCCGCCCGGAGCGCCGAGATGCACGTTCACCTCGTAGTCACCGACCCTAACGGTCTCGAGCTCTTCCGGCGCGCAGCCGAGCTCGAGCTCGGCGACATCACCCGGCGACAAGGTCACCTCGTTCGACTTGGGCCGGTGGGCGAGCACCTCGAACGGCCAGAAGAGCTGACGGCCGTCGATGCCATAGACGGTGACCTTCTCCCACCACGGTGACAGCGGCGCGCCGAAGCTGACCGGGGTGGCGTCGGACGACGTGATCGACACCTCGAGAGTGAGGGGGACACCGTCCTTCAAGAAAGCGGCGTCGACCCCGTTGGCCTTGAGCTCCACTACGGCGGGCATGTCACCAATCCTTCACGCGCAACTGCCCCGCGCAGTTGCCTCGGCTTGCGTCGTTGCGGTGCCCCTCCTGGTCGTTAGAGCCTGTCCCGGTTGCTGATGTGCAGAAGCCCTTGCCCAACACATCGGACAACGGGTTTTCGTGGCGATGGTGGCCATCGTGGCACCAGCCCGCGGCGAAGGCCGTGTAGCGCATCACGCAGGCGATGTCGCCGCTGGTCTGGCCGCCGGCCGCCTCGGTGTGCGGCCCGCAATCGAAGTGCTTGTCGGGCTCGCCGTGATGCGCGATTCCTACCGCATGGCCGAGGCCGTGAGCGCGAGCCCGCTCGCCCATTCCGTCGATCCCCTCGGTGAGGATGGCGGCGGTGTCGATGACGACAATCGACACCTGCGCCGGTGTGCCGGGCCCGCCCACCGCGAGCTGCCGTGGTCCGGCGAGGCTGTCGCGTGCCAGCCGGATCCCGTGCTGGGCGCCACCCGTCGCATGGCCGCGGTTGAAGTTGACGACCCGCGACTCGTGGCCGTCGTAGAGGGCCGGGTCGCGGAGAACGTGCACCGAGAGGCCCGTCGCGCCGAAGTGACCCAGGCCGAGGTTGTGTTCGTCGTGCACGAAGACATCCTTCTGGGCGATGTCGGTCCGGACGTGGCGCAGGCCTTCGGTGCCGCCTCCCACCAGGAAGCCGCGGTACTCCTCGTAGTTGGTGAAGCCGTCTCCCGGTGTTCCGTCGCCAACCGGTTGCCCGTCGGCGTCGTCGGCGGCCGGCGCGCCCCCGGCGTCGTGTGGCGCTCCGTCCGCGATGGAGTTGTTGTTGTCGTCTCTCGGGACGGCGATGGTGCCCGCGACGCCATCTGCGGTGCTGCCGCTGTCGAGGGACACACAGTCGGCTGCCCGGACGACGAGCTGGCCGAACGCGCCGTAGTCCTCGCATCGCAAGACGACTGAGGCCTCGGTGACAGGTTCGCGGCCCTCGGCGCGCTGATAGTGGAAACGGTGTGCGGGATTGTCGCCGGCGGCGAGGATCTGGGTGGGGCACAGGTCGTCGACGGTGCCATCCTCGGAGAGGTTGTAGGCCGCGTTCTCGGTCTCGGCGAAGAAGAGGTCGGGGTTCTGGCCCGCCGCGGACGCGGGTGGGTAGTTCATACACACGCCCCGCTCGGCCGAAGTGTTCTGGAGGTGGAATGCCATGACCCGGCGCCGGCCGGGCGACAGCCATTTGCCCCCTTGCTGTCGATAGGTGCGAGCCATAACGGTGAGGCGGCCGTCGCGTGCTTCCGGCAGCCAGTCCGCCGGAGGTCTGAGCAGTCCGACACCGAGAGCACACACCTCCAGAGCGATCGACGAAACGACCGGGTCCTTCTCGGCCTCGCCCGGCACGGGCCGCACGGTGACGGTGATCGTGACCTCGCCGGCGTCCTCGGGCGCCTGATAGACGACGCCGGTGCCGATGTTGCCCGCCGGGAACGAACCGGCCGTGGCGGACCACTCGTAGGTGACGGCGTCCTCGATCGCCAACACCTCCGGAACCGGTACGCAGTGTTCTCCCTCTGAGGAGAGGACGAGCTGCGAGGTTCCCTCGGCCGCGGCTCGGAGCTGGACGTGGTCGCCCACGGCAACGAACGAGTCCTCTGCGAGCGGAAGAAGCCCGCCCGACAACCTTCCGCCCTTCCAGTCGACGACGACCGGGCACTCACCCCGCTCCTCGAGGATCTCGACCGGTGCCAGGGCGCGGCCGGGTGGCGGCGAGACCTCCACTTCGAGGATGGCGGCCGCGACCCGGCGGAGACCCACCGTCACCTCGATCGTGTCGGAGCGCCGTTCGCCCGGACGAGCGGGGTCGCCGCTGCTTGCCTCGACGCGCACGCGCACCTCGCGCTCCTCGCCCAACTGGAGCTCCGGCGGCTGGAACAGCACTTGCTCCCCAGCAGCCGATGGTGTGCGCGGGCAGTCTTCGACTGCTACGAAGCCGCCACCGCCCGAGAGCACCTGCCACGAGACCTGGGTGCGCGCCGCGACGGCGAAGCGGTACGCCGACGGCGGGCCGGACTTCTCGCCGCACTTGTGGTGGCAGTTCGACGACACGTTGAGCAGGTGGAAGCCGTCAGCAGTCGCGGCGAGGGGGAACGGGCGGCCGGCGTGGGTTCGTCCCGTGTCGGCTGGCCCCAACCAGTTCACGACGATCTCGCCGCCCACCCACCGGTGCTCCACGACACACTCACAGCGCTTGGTGCGCCGCCGCACGAACGGCACCAACTTCACCATGCCCAACATGGCGGCCAAGGCGGTGAGGACCAACGCGAGTGGGACGGCGAGGCTGGAGAGGTCGAAGTCACCGGTGTCGCCGAGCGGCTCGATGTCGAGCGCGGGGACCACGAGACCGGCCGGAACCGGTAGAGCGAGGCCGACGGTGCCGTCGGCGCGACGTACGAAGTGGGGCAGTACGTCGTCGCCGAGTAGCGGGATGAGGTCGCGGTTGAGGTTCCAGGCCGGCATCGCCTCTATGGCATAGACCACGATGACCGACCCCCGCACGGCGACCAGCACCGGCGCGGCCTCCTCGAGGTCGGAGCGCGAGATGATCGACGGCCGTCCGAACGGTGCTTCATCGGGTGGTGGAGTGGGTTCTTCGAGGCCGGGTCCGTCGGCTTCTGGGGTCAGGCGGTGGCCACGAGCGGGTGCAGGTGTCACCAGCTCTGCCTTGCCATCTCGGTTCCGCTTGACCCCCCGGGCGACGACGCCGAGGGACCCGTCAGCGCGGACGATGGGAAGCACGACGCCGACGTCACCATCGCCGGTTTCGTCGGGCGTGACGCCGATTCCGCCGAGCGGTGCGAGGTCGTCTTCCGTCACGGCAGGGAGCGGGTCGCCTGCAGGTATCCAGTCGACGTCGAACTCGGCCGCGGGCAAGAGCATCAGACCGCCGTTGCGGTCGCCGCAGAAGCCCGTGAGCGGAAGGCACTCACGGTAGGCAGCGCTGGTCAAGGGAAGAAAAAGCACTGTCGTCGGGAGTGCTTCGTCGAGGAGGGAGGCCACGGTCGCGAACTTCGGCACTGGGATCGTCGTCGTGGTAGTAGGCGCTTCTGTCGTTGTGGTCGTGGTGATCGCGGTGGTCGTCGTAGGTGGCGCCGTAGTCGTAGTCGGAGCCGCCGTGGTGGTAGTGGGTGCGGCGGTCGTCGTCGTCGACGGTGGCGGCGGCGGCGGTGGTGGTGGCGCCGTGACGCGCAGCGACCACTGCCGTTGATCCTTCACCTGGCAACTGCTGCTGCACTCGACGACGGTGAAGCTGTAGTCGCCGGGCTGCATCACGCGCTCGGTCCTCACGGTCATGGTCGACGACCAGGTGCCGCCGCCGTTCTGTGGGTCGAAGGACACGGAGGCTCCGTGCGGAACCCCTGTAGCGACGAGTTGGCTGGTGAAGTCTCCGGACGACAACGACACGGTCGCGGTGGTGGACTGGCCGGCCTCGACCGTCCCGCTCGCGGGATTGATTCCTTGGATCGCGGCCGCGGCGGGACGGGCGTCGAATACCGACGCCGCAAGGGCGACAAAGACGATGGTCAGCCATGTACTCGCCGCCCGGCACCAATCCACTCGCCACCGGGACACGGTCGTCATCGTGCCACGTCTGAAGAAGAAGTCAGCGCGGCACGTACCGCGCTAACCGGTCAAGCACGATGTCAAGGGTCATATCGCCAAATTCCTCCTCACATGCAGGAGGTACCGGCAGCTGCGGCACGAGTCGGTCGCCGTCGATCCGGAAGAAGCGTCCCTGCCCCGATCCGGGATCGACCCAGGCGGCGAGACCGCGCCGGCGCCACCACTCGCGCCGGCGCGTCCGGTCGGGGTTACGGGGGTCGAGGAGGCGCACGCTCGCCATGTCGGCGGCGAGGTTGGGAGACCTCTGGCACACGGCGTAGCAGCGCGTGGCCACCTCGTCGAGATTGAGGCCTGTGAGGAGGGCGTCGGCCTCGTAGAGGCCCAAGATCACCGCGAGGGGGAACGATCGCTGCAGGGGAACGGTACGGAGTTCGTGGAACCAAGCGCTTGCAACGGAGGCAGTTTGTTGTTCGCGCTCCGAGAGGGGACGTTCCCACCACGCCAGTTCGCCGGCTGCAGGCGCGGTCTCGCCCATGTTCGATCCCGCTCCGGCACCCCTCGTCGTGCTCGTCTCCTCCGGCGTTTCGGCGTGGAGCAACGCCCACGCAGCCCGCGCGGCACCTGCCGCCAACTCGGTGAGGTCGCTCTGCCGGATGCCCGCGCGTGGCGGCGGGTCGGCGGCAAGGGGTGCAGGATGGCCGGGGCGACGGGGAGGTCGGGGCACGGGCGGCACGTCGAATGCGGCTTCGCGGGCGCGCCATCGGGACCACACGTCGCGGGCCAAGACGCCGGTCGACTCCGCGGTCTCGGTCGCGGGCCGGCCCGCGTCGGGCGCGACCCGCTCGACGCGACCGCGACGCGAGCGAAGGTCGTCGAGGATCTCCTGCCGCGAGCGGCCGCGCAGGAGCAGGAGTGCGAAAGGATCAGCGTCGATCACCTCGGCGACGAGATACGACACCGCGGCCGCGTGCTTGCATGGCACGGCCCAGTCCGGGCAGCTGCACGTCAGCCGGATCTCGCCCGCTCCCGGCAACAGTTCGACGCCTGCGTCGGCCGCGTCCGCGACGACCTCGGGTGGCAGTTCGCCGTCGAGGAGCGCGGCCGCGTAGCCAGCGCGCGCCGCCAGCAGCTCCAGCACGCGTTCCCACTCGTCGTCGGACAGCTGCCGGAGCGCCAGACGAACGAGGTAGCGGCTGGCGCCTGAGCCCCGGACGCCGGCACGAACCTCACCCCGTTCGACGGTCAGCTGTCCGACGCGACCCTGGCGGAGGTAGGTGCGCCCCCGCGACAGGCGGTTTCGGTCGAGACGGGCTCGCTCCTCGAGCGTTTCGACCCATGCACTTCCCCACCATGTCTCGCCGAACCGTCGCCGGCTCGAGCGGTTGAGGCGTGGTTCCCGCGAGCTCATCTAGCGGTCCGGAGAGTCACCAGGTCGGCCAACTCGTCGTCGGAGAGCTCCGACAGCCACCGCTCTCCGCTCCCGACGACAGCTTGGGCGAGTTCTCGCTTCGACGCGATGAGCGCGGCGATGCGGTCTTCGACCGTGCCCTCCGAGACGAGGCGGTGAATCTGCACGGCGCCCGTCTGGCCGATCCGGTGGGCGCGATCACTCGCCTGGTCCTCCACCGCCGGGTTCCACCAGCGGTCGTAGTGGATCACATGCCTTGCTCGCGTGAGGTTGAGTCCTACGCCGCCCGCCCGTAGTGACAGGAGGAAGACCGGAACGGCGCCCGCCTGGAACCGGGCGACCATGTCATCGCGGGCGCGCGGTGCCACCTGCCCGTGGAGGAACATCGTGTCGACGCCGGCTGCCGCCAGGTGCCGTTCGAGGAGGCGGGCCATTGCCACGTACTGGGTGAAGACCAACAGCGAGTCACCCTCCGCGAGGATCACGTCGATGAGCTCATCGAACCCTTCGAGTTTTCCCGACCGGCCAGGGAGCGGTCCCGGCTGCCGTAGGTAGTGCGCCGGGTGGTTGCAGACCTGCTTCAGCGCGGTGAGCAGTTTGAGCACCAAGCCCCGCCGGGCCATGCCGTCGCTGGACGCGATCTCTGCCATCGTCTCGCGGACCACGGCCTCATAGAGCGTCACCTGCTCTTCGCTCATGGGAACGACGAGATCCGTCTCGGTCTTGGCGGGAAGCTCGGGAGCGACGTCGGGGTCAGCCTTGCGACGCCGCAGGACGAACGGGTGGATGAGGCGGGCGAGCCGTTCGGTAGCCTCAGGATCCCGGTACCGCTCGACTGGCACGGCGATCTCGCGACGGAAGGCATCGAGTGGTCCGAGCAGCCCCGGCGTCGTCCAGTCGAGGATCGCCCACAGTTCCGAGACCCGGTTCTCTATCGGCGTGCCGGTGAGGGCAACGCGAGCGCCGGCCGGGAGGGTTCGGATGGCCCGAGCGACGCGGGCCCGAGGGTTCTTGGCGTGCTGAGCTTCGTCGGCCACGATCCAGCCCCACGCCACACCTGCGAGGGTTTCGCGGTCGCGGCGCGCGATCCCATAGGTGGCCAGCACCACTTCTTCGGTCGCGATGTCGTCGAGGTGGCGTCCACCGCCGTGGTATCGCCTGACCGGGATGTCCGGCGCGAAGCGATGGAACTCCCGCTCCCAGTTGCCGAGGAGGGAGGCCGGGCAGATGACGAGCAGGGGGCCGCGGACGGGAAGGTCGGGTCCTCGCTGCAAGTGAAGATGGAGGGCGATGATGGCGATCGTCTTGCCTAGGCCCATCTCGTCGGCGAGGATCCCGCCGAGGCCCAAGGCGGTCATCTCCGCGAGCCAGGCGAGGCCGCGACGCTGGTAGCCGCGTAGTTCGCCGGCAAAACCCTCGGGCTCCGCCAGCTCCCTGGGCGCGGCCCGCAGACGGGCCGCGATCTCTGCCAGCGGACCACGAGGCACTGCCTCGACCACTTCGTCGCCGATCGTCAGGCTGCCGGAGAGCGCGGCCGAGAGGGCGTCGATGGTGGCGATCGACCTCGGCGGCTCGCGGATACGCCCGATCAGGTCGGGATGGGCGACGATCCAGCGGTCGCGCATCCGGACGAGCGGTCGCTTGGCGTCGGCCAAGGTACTGAGCTCTTCCGCCGACAGTGCCGCGCCGCCGACGGTGAGCTCCCACTGAACCGACAACAGGTCGTCGAGGCGGAAGACCGGCTCGGCCGCGCTCGACGGTGCCGACGACCCCAGGACGGCGCGGATACCCACTGACCGGGATGCCGCGAGATCGGCAGGCCAGAGGACTTCGAGACCTGCAACGATCAGCTTCTCGGCGGCCGGACCGAGGAGGTCCGCGACGTCTTCGTCGGTCAGATCCAGTGTGTCGGGACGAGGCTGGTGCAAGGCCCGTCCAAGGGGCGGCCACACGCGGGCGCCTCGCCGCAAGCCGACGAGCAGGTCGGTCTCAGCGGCCGCGCCGAGTCGGGCCAGGACCGCCGCCGGAGCGTCCCAGAGGTCTGCCGCGTCGACCACCAGGCTGGGATCGGTGTAGCTCCGCAGCTGGAGACGAGCCGTGAAAGACGCCTCGGCGTCATCCGGTATCTCGACCCGGAGGACGAGGCGAGCGCCCCCCTCGAGCTCCACCGTTGTTGCGAGCCAGTCGCTGAGGTGGGCGACGTCGTGACGGGCGCCTCCCGAGAACGGCTTGCCGCTGAGCCGCTCCGGGCGAGCCAAGCCGACCATGGTGTCGGCGACGGCGTCGAGACAGGCGTGGATCAACCGCTCGGGGTGATCGACGCGGAGGGGACGGGTGTGCGGCATCGCCACGGCATGAGCGTGGGGCGGGAATCCTGCCGCGATAGCTCGCAACGCGACCATGTCGTCGTGATCGAGCGGACCGGCCCGCCAAGTGTCGATGCCGCTGGAGGAGCCCGCGGGTGTGAGCCGGCCCCGCGCGACGAGGGAAGCGGCGATCTGGACTACCGCCGCCCACGCCGCCGCGGAAGGGGAAGGGTCGGCGAGCCCAAGCAGTTCCGGCAGCGCGTCGCGAACCGGCACCGTGCGCGCCGCGACCCTCCGCCGTCGGACACCACTGCCGCGTGGCCAGGCCACTTCGAGGTCGGTACCGTTCGTGGGCATCCAGAACGCGAAGTGGCCGTCCCGCGGCGGATCCGCGGCCACGAAGGTGACTTCCTCGTTCCTCCCCACCTCACCGAGTATGCGCGCGCTCAAGGTGGCGACGGCCGAAATTCGGTCGTCGCCGCCTCAACTCAGGCTCAGGCGACGTCGTGGAGGGCGTCGATCTGGTTGCTACCGGCCAGGCGTTCGAGGGCCTCGGCCTCCAGCCGTCGCATCTTCTTCGTGCCCATACGCAGCTGCTTGGCGGCCGCGCTCACCGACATGGGCCGGTCGACGTCGATGCCGTACCGGAGCCCGATCACCTGACGGTGCTCGGCGGGCAGGTCGGCGAGTGCCTTCCGGAGGGCCTCCTCCTGTAGGGAAGTGTGGAGGTCATCCTCGAAGCTCTCCTCGCCCGCGACTACTTCACCGAACTCGGTGTCGCCTTCTCGGCCGATGGGCTGGGACAAGCTCGCTACGCTACGGGCCGCGTCGCGCGCCTCTTGGAGCTGCACCAGGGTGAGCTCGGCCGCCTCGGCGACCTCCTCGTCGGTCGGCTCGCGCTCGAGCCGGTCGGCGAGCTGGGCTTCGACCTTCTCGATCTTGCGCTCGCGGTCGAGCACGTGGGCGGGGATCCGGATGGTGCGTGAGCGGTTCTGGAGGCCCCGCTGGATGGCCTGTCGAATCCACCAGGTCGCGTAGGTGGAGAACTTGAAGCCCTTTCGCCAGTCGAACTTCTCGACCGCCCGGATCAGGCCGAGGATCCCCTCCTGAATGAGGTCGAGGAGTGACAAGCCCTGGCCCTGATATCGCTTGGCGACGAACACGACGAGCCGCAGGTTCGCGTTGATCATGCGCTCACGCGCGTCGGGGTCGCCCGCCTCGATTCGCTTCGCGAGCTCGATCTCCTCCGCGGCAGTGAGCAAGTCGTAGCGGCCGATCTCGTCGAGAAACTGGCCGGTCGGATCGGCGCTGGCGTCGAAGGACGCTCGCCGACGCCGATCGGCGTCGACTTCATCTACGGATTCGATCTGCATGTGAGTCGTGGTCATGTGCTCCGTCACTAAGAGGATCAATTACCCAGCTGCTCCCGCCGAGACACCGAACCCGGTTTTTTGCCCTGGGAGAAGTACAACGCACAAGGGGGCTCGTCCATTCCACCTCTCCATACGGAACTGCCCGCCCGGGCGGACGGCGGAATCTCCACGCTCACAGTTTCGGCATTTCGTGCCGGGGTATGGAGCCAGCCGATAGTGGTCCCCCTATGGGCGAGGTGCGCCATGGACCCGCAGGATCTTGTGCTCATCGTGGCTGTTCCCATATTGGTATCAGCGGGCCTGCTGATCGCCATGTACCTCCTGGTGGCGGTAAGCCGGGGCATCTCGTCAGTGCTACCCGGGAGTGAACCTGGTTCAGGGGTGGTCCAGAGCCATTCCGGACATGACATCGGTCACACCGAGGCAGCGGTGAAATCGGAGATCGGCGAACGTCCCGAGCGCACAGAGGTGGCTGGGCGCGAGGCGGAGCCGACGCACCGTATCCAGGTAGTCGCCCAGGTCCTATTCACCCACGTGCGCCACGACGGAATCTTCGTCGATACAGTGATACTTGAGGCCCCCGGCACCGCGGACGGCGTCATCAACCTCGGGGCGCCTCTGTCGTTGCGAATCGAGCGACCCGGCCCTGAGATCCTGGGTGCGTGCAGCGAGGCGATCCTAGAGCTCTGGGCCGAGCGGGCCGAAGTGGTCGGCATCGACCTGCGGGTGCAGGGCGGCGACGTGAAGGCGGAGCTCACCAACGGCAGCAGCCGGGTCGTTCTCGATGTCGCCGAGGCCGCCGGGCTCGCCTGACTCTTCTGGTCAAGCGTCCCCCAACCGAACTGGCACCAGAATCCCGCCAGATCAGGCGGGCGGGATTCTGGTGCCAGTTCAGACGCCGGACTTCGAGTGAAGGATGTTCGGCGCCAACCGTCACTCAACTGACACAAAGCCGCAAACGGTTCGCCGGGTTCCGTCAGCCAGAATCAGGTCATGTCCGCCCGCCTCGCCGTCGTGCGTGGCAACGCGAATCCCAATGACCCTGCCATCCGGGGGGAAGGCAGTCGGTCGTCGTTCGCGCTCCGGATCTCAGTCGAGGGCTCGGCGTTCGTCCTCGCACCGGAAGGCCACCTCGACGGAGAGGCGGGTGAGGTCCTCGTCGCCGCGTTGGCTGCCGCCCAGCTGGAGGCCGATGAGGTCGTCGTCGACCTCCGTTCCGTCGAGTCGATGACTGTCGCCGGCGGGGGCGCCGTCGACTCCTGCACGCAGCGGGGCGCGAGCCTCGTCAGCTGACCGTCCCGCCGGCAGCGTGTTCGCGGGAGACGGCGTGGGCGGGCAAGATGGCGGGCGTGACATCCAGGATCCTGACCGTCGAGGACGACGAGCGCATCCGCACGGCTATGAAGCTCGCCCTCGAGGACGAGGGCTATGCGGTCATCGAGGCCGACAGCGGCGAGGCCGCCCTCGAAGCGTTCGCCGACAAGAGCGCCGATGTCGTTCTGATCGACGTCATGCTTCCGGGCATCGACGGGTTCGAAGTCTGTCGATCGATCCGACGGCGCAGCGACGTGCCGATCGTGATGGTGACAGCCCGGGCCGACACCCACGACGTGGTTGCCGGCCTCGAGGCGGGCGCCGACGACTACGTGACGAAGCCGTTCGTGGCGAAGGAGTTGGCCGCCCGGATCCGTGCGTTGTTGCGCCGGGCTCGGTCAGATCAGACGCCGAGCACGATGACATTCGATGGACTCGAGGTGTCGCCCGAGTCCGGTGTCGTGAAGCGCGACGGAGCGGAGGTGCATCTCACAAAGACGGAGTTCAGGCTCCTGTGCGAGCTGGCGGCCAACGCCGGCAAGGTGCTCAGCCGGGAGCAACTCCTCGACCGGGTTTGGGGCTACGACTACTTCGGCGACGGCCGCCTGGTCGATGTCCACGTCCGCAGGTTGCGGTCGAAGGTCGAGGACGATCCGAGTGACCCGCAGCTCGTCGTTACCGTCCGAGGACTGGGTTACAAGCTCCAGTCATGACCGAGCCGCGGGGCCTCCGGACGATCCGTCGGTGAGGTCCCGTAAGGGTCGCCGCCGCGCGGGCCGGGGCCGCCCGCGCCGTCTCGGCCTCCGCGCGCGGGTCACCGCCGCATTCGCGCTAGGAGCGCTGTCGCTCTCGACCGTGCTCTCGGTGCTTACCTACGGCTTCGTCCGGGGCTTCCTGGTCGAGCAACGCGAGCAGGGAGCCGTCACCCAGACGTTCCTCAACGCTCGCGTCGTTCGCGACGGCCTGGCGGCTCGATCGACACGACCTGATCCAGACCGGATCCTCTCGTCGCTCGAGACGCCGTCGGGCACGGGCGCGGTCGTGCGTTACCGGGGAGTCTGGTACGCGAACTCGGTGGCGGTCGGAAGCGAGGCATTGCCCCAACGACTGCGGCTGCTCGTCGACGAGGGCACACCGGGACGCCAGCGCTTCACGTTGTCAGGTCAGCCCTGGTTGGCGGTAGGCGTACCCATCCCTCGCGTGCACGGTGTCTACTTCGAGGCCGTTTCGCTCGAAGACGTCGATCGGATCCTCGAGGTCCTCGGTTTCTCCCTCGCAGGGGCGGCCATGCTGACCACCGTCGCTGGTGCCGCGATCGGCCGGTGGTCGGCGGCGCGCGTCCTCAGCCCGCTTGGCAGCGTGGCAGAGGCAGCGGCCGCCATCGCGGGCGGGAACCTGGAGATCCGGCTCGAGGCCCCGGACGACCCCGACCTCCGGCTGCTCGCGTCGTCGTTCAATCGCATGGTCGACGCCCTGCGAGAGCGCATTCAACGCGACGCCCGATTCGCTTCGGACGTGAGCCATGAGCTCCGTTCGCCGCTGACGACTCTGTCGACTGCCCTCGAGGTTCTCGTAGCTCGTCGCCACGAGCTACCCGAGCGGTCCCGTGCTGCCCTCGACCTACTCGCCGCTGATGTCGGGCGCTTTCAGCGGATGGTGGAGGATCTGCTGGAGATATCGCGGGTTGATGCAGGCGTAGCCGAGCTCCACCTCGAGCGGGTCGATATGGCCGAACTCCTGCGTCACGCGGTGGCGGCCGCGGGCGCCGACGTCGTCGTGACAGGAGTCGCCGAGGACCTTCGCGTTGAGGTCGACAAGCGGCGGATGGAGAGGGTGATCACCAACCTGGTCCAGAACGCTCTCGCGTACGGAGACGGAGTCGCGAGGGTTGCCGCCGAGCGGTCTGCTCGCGGCGTGCGGATCGTGATCGACGACCGCGGGGCCGGCATCCCGATGGAGGAACGAGAGCGCGTTTTCGAGCGCTTCTATCGCGGCTCTGTGTCGGGTCGGCGCGGTCACGGCGAAGGGTCTGGTCTCGGCCTCGCCCTCGTCGCAGAACACATCGGACTCCACGGCGGACGGGTTTGGGTGGAGACGGCCGAGACCGGCGGTGCCCGTTTCATCATCGAGCTCCCAGATCGGCGCTGACGGCGATGTCCTTCCACGACCGACGAAGACCAGCGCGGCGTGGCGGCGTGACCTCCGCCGTGGCGGCCATTCTCCTGGCGACCGGCGCGCTTACCGCGGCGTGCGGAGTAAGTCAAGAGAGCGGTCCGAACGCGATCGACGAGGAGTCGGTGCCGTTCGACCTCCTCGCCCCCGCGGTCACGACTACCAGCACGCCTACGACGCAGCGGACGCAGGCCACCGTCGACGTAGAGGTGTATCTGATGGGGACCGAACGGCTGCAACCGGCGCGCCGGGAGGTGACGTCGCCCGCGAGTGCTGCCAAGGCGATCGAGGCTCTGTTCTCGGATGGAGTCAGCGACGCCGAGTTGGCCGCCGGCTTGCGCAGCGCGATCAATCCAAACGTCGAACTGCTTTCCGTCGATGCCGACGACGAGGTCGTCACCGTCGACCTCGGTGAGAACTTCCTCGACGCCTCTACGCAGGAACAACGCGTGGCGCTCGCCCAGATCGTGTTCACCGCCACCGGCATCGCGGGAACGAGCGGTGTCAGGTTTACGCTGGAAGGTGAGAGCCGGGAGGTGCCGACGGACCAGGGAACCCAAACCGGCCCACTCGGCCGCGACGCCTTCGCGCAACTCGCGCCGCTGCCGTCGGGAGACGAACCCTAGGCAGTTAGCCGAACTTGAGGCAATAACGATCGGAAAGCGATCGTTATTGCCTCAAGTTCCGAGGATTAGCCCGCGATCCCTTACCACCGATAGTGACGATGCGGTGACGAAGCGGTGCAGAATCCGGAAATCGGACGATCTGTAACCGGACTGCAATCCAACGGATAGGCGTCCGTCGTGGCCCGCGCGTCACACTTACCGGATGCCTGTCCCGACGAAGCCGCACCGCGTATGAGGTCCCGTGTTCGGACCGTCGGTGGAGTCGACCTCGACGTAGTCGAGTCGTGCCTGTACCTCTGGCTCTTCGACACCAGCACCAAGCAGTTCTGCCGGGTTCCGAGAGGGACGCGGATCGAATACCTGAGCCCGGCTGACGGCTGGGAGCCGTACCACAGCTATGAGGTGAATGTGGAGCACGGCACCTTCCTCGTGCTGTTGAACGAGGAAGGAACCCGCCGGCAGTCGGCGACGTGGCATGCCGAAGACTGCGAGTGCCTCGACCAGCACCTGCTCACCGCGACCTGAGCGGCGCCGCTTCCCGTACTTCGTCACCTGCGGCTACGGGTAAGTTCGAGGCGTGGATGTCTGGCCAGGTCGCCCTTACCCGCTCGGCGCGACCTATGACGGGTCGGGCACCAACTTCTCCATCTTTTCCGAGATGGCCGAGGGCATCGAACTGTGCCTCTTCGACGACGACGGCACGGAGACCAGGATCGAGCTGCCGGAGAGGTCCGCCTACTGCTGGCACGCCTATATCCCCTCCGTCCATCCCGGCCAGCGGTACGGCTTCCGGGTTCACGGGCCCTGGGAGCCGAGGCAAGGCAAGCTGGCCAACCCCAACAAGCTTCTGATCGATCCGTACGCGAAGTCGATCGAGGGAGAGGTTCGCTGGGATCGGTCCGTCTACGGCTATGACCTCGACGACCCCGACGCGCTCAAGATGAGCACCGACGACAGTGCCCCGTTCATCCCGAAGGGAATCGTTACCAACCCGTTCTTCGACTGGGGTTTTGACCACCGGCCGACGGTGCCTCTGCACGAGTCCACGATCTATGAAGTCAATGTGAAAGGCTTCACCGCCCGCCATCCAGCGGTTTCGCCCGAGCGCCGGGGCACCTATGCCGGCCTGACGCATCCGCAGGCGATCGAGCACCTCCACCGCCTCGGCGTCACGTCGGTTGAGTTGCTCCCCGTGCACCACTTCGTCCACGACCACGCCCTCGTCGACCGGGGCCTTCGCAACTACTGGGGCTACAACACGATCGGCTTCCTGGCGCCCCACTCCGCCTACAGCTCTAGTGGCGAGCAGGGGGAGCAGGTCAACGAGTTCAGGTCGATGGTCCAGACCCTGCACGAAGCGGGGATCGAGGTGATTCTCGACGTCGTCTACAACCACACGGCGGAGGGCAACCATCGCGGCCCGACGCTGTCGCTCCGGGGAATCGACAACATCGCCTACTACCGGCTCATGGAGGACGATCCTCGCCACTACATGGACTACACCGGCACGGGCAACAGCATGAACATGCGCCACCCGCACGTGCTCCAGCTGATCATGGACAGCCTGCGGTACTGGATCACGGACATGCACGTCGACGGGTTCCGGTTCGACCTCGCCGCGGCCCTCGCGCGGGAGCTCCACGACGTCGATCGTCTGTCGGCTTTCTTCGACGTGATCCAGCAGGACCCGGTGGTCAGCCAGGTCAAGCTGATCGCCGAGCCCTGGGACGTCGGCGAGGGCGGCTACCAGGTCGGCAATTTCCCGCCGCTGTGGTCGGAGTGGAACGGGAAGTATCGAGACTGCATGCGCGACTTCTGGCGCGGACAGGAGGCCGGCCTCGCCGAGTTCGCCTATCGCCTCACGGGCAGCTCCGATCTCTACGAGAGCAACGGGCGCCGCCCCTACGCAAGCGTCAACTTCGTCACCGCTCACGACGGATTCACGCTTGCCGACCTCGTTTCCTACAACGAGAAGCACAACGAAGCGAACGGTGAAGGCAATCGAGACGGCGACAGCTACAACCGCTCGTGGAACCACGGCGTGGAGGGTCCGACCGATGACCCCGAGGTGATCGAGCTTCGCGAGCGCCAAAAGCGCAACGTCCTCGCGACGCTCTTCCTTTCGCAGGGCGTGCCGATGCTGCTTGGTGGTGACGAGTTCGGGCGCACCCAGCGCGGCAACAACAACGCCTACTGCCAGGACAACGAGTTGTCCTGGTTCGACTGGAACCTCGACGAGCGCAGCGAGGCACTCCTAGCGTTCACGGAGCGACTGACCGAGTTCCGCCGCGCGCACCCGGTGCTTCGCCGGCGAGGTTGGTTCCAGGGCATGCCGATCCGACGCACCGGAAGGGCAGACGTCGAGTGGTTCAGCCCGGACGGCGAAGTCATGACCGACGACGACTGGCGCGCCGGGTTCGCAAAGTCGCTTGCTGTGTTCCTCAACGGCGAAGCGATTGCCGCGCTCGGCTCCCGCGGGGAACACATTTCCGACGACTCGATGCTTCTCTTGTTCAACGCCTACCACGACCCGCTCGACTTCACCGTTCCGCCGACGGTGTGGGGCGCGGAGTGGGAAGTGGTGCTTGACACGAGCGACGACGAGCTCACCAACGGCGACCGCACTTACAAGCCCGGCGAGGTCATGGTCACTGTCGGGCGATCGATCGTCGTGCTGCGCCGTGTCCGCTGACGGACGCCCCCGCCGCGCCACCTACCGCGTGCAGCTGAACCGTCGCTTCAGCTTTGACGAGGTGGCCGAGCTGTCGGGATACTTTCACGACCTCGGCATCAGCCACATCTACTGCTCGCCGATCCTGCAGAGCGTTCCTGGCAGCCAGCACGGTTACGACGTCGTCGACCACAACAGGATCAACGAAGACCTCGGCGGGCTCGCCGGCCACGAGCGCATGGTCAAGGCGTTGACCGCCCATGGCCTCGGCAACATCGTCGACCTCGTTCCCAACCATATGGCTGTAGCTGGCCGAGCCAACGGGTGGTGGTGGGACGTTCTCGAGAACGGACCCGCCAGTCTGTATGCGTCGTACTTCGACATCGACTGGGATCCACCCGAGTCGAAGCTTCGGGCGACCGTACTCGTGCCGATGCTGGGTGACCACTACGGCCGGGTGCTGGAGGCGGGCCAGTTGGTCGTCACACGCGACGGCGGGAGCTTCATTGTTCGCTACTTCGACAACGAGCTTCCGGTGTCGCCGCGAACGATCGACGACCTGCTCTCGGAGGCCGCCGATGCATGCGAGTCCGACGAACTGGCGAGCATCGCCACCGCCATGAGTCGTCTTCCTCACGCGGAGGAGACCGATCGCGACAGTGTCCTTGAGCGGCACCGCGACAAGGAGGTACTGCGCGCCCGACTAGAACAGCTGTGCGACACCTATCCCGACGCCGCCTATGCCGTCGACGCCGCCGTCGACCGGCTCAACCGCGACTACGACGGTCTCGACGGCCTCCTCGCGCGCCAGAACTATCGCCTCGCGTTTTGGCGGACCGCAGGCCGAGAGCTCGACTACCGCCGGTTCTTCGACATCTCGAGCCTCGTGGCGATGCGCATGGAAGAGGAGCACGTCTTCGAGGACACCCATGCCCTGCTGCTCGGTCTGGTGCGGGACGGGGCGGTCGACGGCTTGCGGATCGACCACCCGGACGGGTTGCGGGATCCTGAGCAGTATTTGGAACGGCTCGCCGATCGCACCGGTGGCGCCTACGTCATCGTCGAGAAGATCCTCGAGCCCCATGAGAAGCTGCCGGCGCGGTGGCCGGTCGCGGGAACGACCGGCTATGACTTCCTGAACGAGGTGAGTGGCCTGTTCGTCGACGCGAACAGCGAACAGACCCTCACCGACCTCTACGAGCGGTTCACCGGCTCGTCCGAGGACTTTGCAGAGGTCGCTTGGCACGCGACCCACCAGATCTTGCGAGAGGTGCTCGCGTCCGACATCGAGCGTCTGACGGCCAAATTTGTCGATGTCTGCGAGGACCACCGCCGGTACCGCGACTACACCCGAGCCGACTTGCGCGACGTCCTGAGAGAGGTGCTGGCGGCACTTCGCGTGTACCGAACCTACGTCCGGGCCGCCGTGGGTCCCACCGTCACGGCGGAAGATCAGGTGCAGGAGGCGATCGCGCTCGCGGCCCGCCGCCGGCCCGATCTCGACGGCGAGCTTCTCTCCTTTCTGGCCGACCTGCTGCTGCTCCGGCACACGGCGCCCGCGGCAGTCGAGCTCTGCGAACGGTTCCAGCAAGTGAGCGCGGCCGTCACCGCGAAAGGCGTCGAGGACACGGCGTTCTATCGCTTCAATCGCCTCGTGTCGCTGAACGAAGTCGGTGGTGACCCTGCCCGGTTCGCGACGAGCGTCGAGGACTTCCACGAGCACAACCTTCGGATTCTGCGGGACTGGCCCGAAACGATGCTCGCCCTCTCCACGCACGACAGCAAGCGCAGTGCCGATGTACGCGCCCGGATCCATCTGCTCTCGGAGATCCCGACGGAGTGGGAGGCCGCAGTCTGGAGGTGGGCCCACGTCAACGAGCGTCACCGGCGTGGCGGTCTGCCGGATCGCAACGCGGAGTATCTCCTCTATCAGACCCTCGTCGGCGCGTGGCCCCTTTCCCCTGACCGAGCCGTCGCCTACATGGAGAAGGCCGCCAAGGAAGCGAAGGTCCACACAAGCTGGACTGACCCCGTCGCCGAGTACGACCACGCCCTTCGCCGCTTCGTCGAAGCTGCCCTCGCAGATCCCACCTTCGTTGCTGACGTCCAAGGCTTTGTCGACGGGCTCGTCGACGCGGGCCGGGTCAACTCGCTGGCCCAGACGGTGCTGGCGCTCACCTCGCCTGGGGTGCCCGACATCTACCAGGGACATGAGTTGTGGGACCTCAGTCTCGTCGACCCTGACAATCGTCGGCCGGTCGACTTTGCCCTTAGGCGGCGAATGCTGGCCGAGCTCGAAGACGCTCGCGGCAGCGACGTGTGGGCGCGCGCCGACGAAGGCGCTCCGAAGCTGTGGTTGATCTCCAAGGTGCTCGACGTTCGGCGGCGGCGTCCCGAGTGCTTCGCGCCTGGTGCCACCTACGAGCCGCTGTCGGTGTCTGGACCCCAGTCTCATCACGCGGTGGGCTACCGACGGGGCGGCGACGTCCTGGTGGTGGCGCCCCGGCTGGTGCTCGGCCTCCGACTGGAAGGTGGATGGGGAGCGACATCACTCGAGCTGCCGGAGGGGGAGTGGGTCGATGAGCTGTCCGACGAGCCGGTCGGCGGACGGTCTGTCGGGCTCGCCGAATTGTTCGAGTCGTTTCCGGTCGCCGTGCTGGCTCGGGCGTGATCGATGCGATTCTCCGTCTGGGCTCCGAGAGCGAAGCGCGTCGACCTCGTCCTCTGTCGTGGCGGGTTCGACGCCGTCGAGGAGGTGCGCGCTATGGAGCTGGCCTCGGGGGGCTGGTTCGAGACCGACGTCACTGCCCCCCCTGGCGCCGACTATGGCTTCTCCCTCGATGGCGGTCCGCCTCGTCCCGATCCTCGGTCGGCCTGGCAGCCCTATGGTGTCGACGGTCCGTCGCGGACCCTCGGCCATATGGCTTTCGAGTGGAGCGATAGTGCCTGGACCGGGCACCCTTTGGCCGGCAGCGTCGTCTACGAACTTCACGTCGGGACGTTCTCGCCCGAGGGAACCTTCGACGGCGCGCTCGGCCTCCTCCCGCACCTGACCGCGCTCGGGGTGACGGCCGTCGAGGTCATGCCAGTCGCGGCCTTTCCGGGCGAGCGGGGCTGGGGCTATGACGGTGTGTGCGTGTGGGCACCGCACGAGAGCTATGGCGGTCCCGACGGGTTCAAGCGGTTCGTCGACGCCTGCCACAACCACGGACTCGCCGTGGTTCTCGATGTCGTTTACAACCACATGGGCCCGGTAGGCAACTACCTCGGTGACTTCGGTCCCTACTTCACCGATCGTTACTCCACGCCCTGGGGCGAAGCCGTCAACTTCGATGGGCCCGGAAGTGACGAAGTGCGCGAGTTCTTCATCTCCAACGCCGAGATGTGGCTCACCGACTACCACATCGACGGTCTGCGACTCGACGCCGTCCACGCGATCTTCGACGCATCTGCGCTTCACTTCGTCGAGGAGTTGACGCAACGGGTTGACGTGTTGTCGGGGCACTTGGCGCGATCGTTCTTCGTGGTGGTCGAAAGCGACCTCAACGACCCGCGATTCATGCAGCCACGCGAAGCCGGGGGATACGGCGCCAGCGCGGGATGGAATGACGACTTCCACCACGCACTGCACACCGTCCTCACCGGCGACCGCCACGGCTACTACGTCGACTACGGGTCCATGGAGCACCTCGCGCATGCCCTCCGGCATGCCTACGTCTATGACGGGCGCTACTCACGCTTCCGCGACCGACGGTACGGTCGCGCCATCGGCGCGCTTGACGGCAACCGGTTCGTTGCGTACCTGCAGAACCACGACCAGGTGGGAAACCGGGCACATGGTGAACGCAGCTGGCATCTGACGAGTCCCGGTCGTGTGCGGGTGGGGGCGGCTCTGGTGCTGACGGCGCCGTTCATACCACTGCTGTTTCAAGGGCAGGAGTGGGGCGCGGCCACTCCGTTCCTGTACTTCACTGACCACGGGGATCCTGCCCTCGCCGCGGCGGTGTCGGAAGGTCGCCGCCGTGAATTCGACATTGCCGGCTCGCCCGATGTCCCCGATCCGCAGGATCCCGTGACGTTCGAGCGATCGCGACTCGACTGGAGCGAACTCGAGAAGCCCGAGCATGCGGAGTTGCTCGAGTGGTACCGGCAGCTGATCTCGATACGACGGGACCACTCATGCCTCACCGACGGCCGCCTCGACGAGGTCGAGGTCCGCTTCGACGACGACGGGGGATGGCTCGTTATGGAGCGCGGCCCGGTGACGGTCGCATGCAACCTCTCAGCCGACGTCGTGTCGTTGCCCCTCGAATCGGCGAGCCCGGTCGAGATGCTGGCGTGCTCGGACCCCGGGTCACGGCTGGCTTCCGGGTGGATCGTCCTCGCGCCGGACAGCGTCGTCGTGCTGCGCCGGTAGCTCCCGAGGTTTTTTTTTTCGTTAGAGACGGCCGATCGTGGTTGGCGCGATCGTGAGTGGGAACAGACACGGATGTGCGTTTCGCAGTGGCCCTCGTCTTTGGTGCGCTTCTACTGGCGTTCAGCGCGATGCCCGCCTCCGCCGCGCCGGGACGCGACTCCCATGCGGTCGAGGTTGGAGAGGCGCAGGTGCTACGCACCCGTCCCGCCCTTCCGCGCGTTGCACCCGTAGATGTCGGGATGGTCGTGCTGATGATGGGCCTGGTCGGCGCGAGCGTCGTTGTGCGGCACGACCTGATGGCGCGGTGGGACGATCGGGGCGACCCCGGCGCGAGAGGCTCCTCAGGCCGTGATCTTGGCCACCTCGGCCAACTCGTCGTCGCTGAGGTTCCAGTTGGCGGACGCGACGTTCGATGCAATCTGCTCGGGCTTGGTTGCTCCAGCGATTACCGAAGCCATCTGAGGTAGCGACGCCAGCCACGAGAACGCCAGCTCGAGCAGCGTGTGGCCGCGCTTGGATGCAAACTCCGTGAGCGCATCGATCTTGTCGAAGTTTTTCTCGTTGAAGACCCGATCACGCCGCTCTTCGGGCATACCCGCGAGGCGGGTGCCGTCGGGCGGAGGCGCGTCCCTCTTGTACTTACCGGTGAGGAGGCCGCTGGCGAGTGGGAAGTAGGGGAGGATCCCGAGGTTGTGGCGCTCACACGCCGCGATCAACTCATCCTTGCCCCGCTGGTTCAGCAGGTTCAGCTGGTTCTGGACGCTGACGTACCGCGCCCAGCTCTTGTCGCCCGAGGTCGTTTCAGCCGCGTCGACCTGCTCGCCCGTGAAGTTGGAGCAGCCGATCTCGCGCACCTTTCCGTCGCGCACCAGTTGGTCGAGGGCACCGAGCGTGTCCTCGATCGGTGTCGATTGGTCGGGGAAGTGCAACTGGTAGAGGTCGATCCGGTCGGTTCCGAGCCGGCGCAGGCTGGCTTCGCAGGCTTCGACCACATATTCCGGGGCGGCGCCGCCCTTCCCCTCGCCCATGGGGCCGCCGAACTTGGTGGCGACTATGACCTCGTCCCGTCTTGCGCCGAGGGCGCGTCCGAGGAACTCCTCGGACTTCCCCTGACCGCCGTAGACGTCGGCGGTGTCGAAGAGCGTGATTCCGGCATCCAGCGCGGCGTCAACCACCTTCTTGGTGCCACCTTCGTCGAGCCGCATGCCGAAGTTGTTGCAGCCGAGTCCGACGAGAGATACCGACAGTGAACCGATCTTGCGTGTCTCCATACGTTCGACCCTAGTTCGACCCTCGAACCAAGTCACAGGGGCGAGGCCGCTTACCCGCGTCACAGGGGGGCGGTAGGTTCAGGCGGTGACCTTGTTCTCGACGTCGGAGGCCAACCCGGCGAGGCGTGTCAGCCTCGTGAAGCTGAGCGGCGAGATCGCCCGCTCGTTGGTGGGCGTCGGCCGGCTTGCCGTCGAAGGCGAGGTGCACCAACCAACGCGCAGGCCCGGTGGCCGCGGCTACTTCACCCTGCGCGACCGCGTCGCCCAGATTCCCGTGACGTTTCCTGCCTCGCGGGCTCGCCGGTGCCGCACGGTGGCAGGTGAACGGGTCCAGGTCACCGGCTCCCTCGAGTGGGTCAGCCAGTGGGGGAAGTTGCAGCTCGTGGCGGAGGAGGTCGTGCCCGTGGGCGCGGGCGCAGTGGCCGCGGCGGTGGCGGAGGCGAGGGAGCGACTTCGCGCCGAAGGATTGCTGGATCGACCTCGCCGCCGCCTTCCTCGTCTGCCGCGCGCCGTCGGGGTCGTTTGCGGGAGCGAGGCGGCTGTCCGCGCCGACATCGAGTCAGTGGTCGCGGCGCGCTTTCCGGGGTACCCGGTCGAGTTCCTCGAGGTGACCGTATCGGGTGGCGGTGCAGCCGACTCGATTGCCTTTGCCCTCGGCGAGCTCGACGCCCGCCCCGACATCGACGTGATCGTCCTCGCCCGAGGAGGAGGCGACGCGACCCAGCTCCTCCCGTTCAGCGACGAGGACGTGTGCCGGGCGGTCGCATCGGCGGCCACCCCGGTCGTCGCCGCGATCGGTCACGAAGGCGATCGTCCGCTCTGTGACGAGGTCGCGGACCTGCGGTGCGGCACGCCATCGATCGCCGCCGCGGCGGTTGTGCCTAGTCGGGCCGAGCTCGAGGCCGAGTTGGCGCGGTTGCGTGCGGCCGCGGAGGCCCGTCTGGAGCGGGTCGTCGAGGCCGCGGCTCACCGGCTCGCCGTGATCGACCGCGACCAGGCGGCCCGGGCCGGCGTCGACCGTGCCGCCGAACGGCTGCGGCGGTCGTCGGCGCGACTCGAGTGGCTGCATCCTCACCGGCAGACCGAGGAAGCGCGCCGCCGCCTCGAGGCCGGCCACCGAGAGCTCCAAGCGCTGAGTCCTCGTCGGGTGCTTGAACGCGGCTACGCGGTGGTGCGACGCGGCGACGGTGCCGTCATCCGGTCGGCGGGCGAGGTAGACGCCGGAGCGCGAGTGCACGTCGAGGTTGCCTCGGGATCCTTCGATGCAACCGTCGGCGAGACCACGACGGAGGACACCACGTGACTGAAGAGGCAGATCCCTCGACGTTGAGCTACGAACAGCTCATCGAGTCGCTCGAACGAACGCTCGAGCGGATGGCCGCGGGTCAGGTGGGGTTGGAGGAGACCGTCGACCTCTACGAGCAGGCCGGCCGCCTTCACGACCTCGCGGCCGAACGGCTCGCCCACATCCAGGAGCGCATCGACCGCCTCACCGACGGCACCTGACAGCGAACTTGAGGCAATAACGATCGGAAACCGATCGTTATTGCCTCAAGTTCGGGGCCAGAGGTGGGTGAAGCAGCGGTGGTCGCGGAATCCGGGTGACCACAGGCCCCAGACGCCACCTACCGCCCACCGGGTGCGATCGGTCCAGGCGATGGCAGAGGGTTCGGCGACCCGCCGCACGACCTGCATGATCCCGCCTTCGTACACGGAATACCCGGCCCACGCACCCGGGTAGTCCTTGGTGGATCCGATTTCCGCGATGGCGAGCGGGCCGTGGGAGTGGGCGCGGTGACGGTGGCTGTGTCCCGACGTGACGAGGGTCGACGGGTTGGCCTCCACCACGGCGTCGAGGAGGGCGACCGCGTTAGGCCCGGGTATGCCGGGCGGCCACATCGTCGGCATACGAAAGCGCTGCGGATAGTGATGCATGGCGAGGAAGACCGGTGATTGGGCGGCGGCCACGAGTTCGACCACTTCCCTGCGGCGCCGCCGGGGCATGATGCCGCGCTCGGCGCCCCGCTCGGTCGTGTTCACGAGCACGCCTGTGATGCCGGGCAGCTCGACGCTGGTGGGCGCCGACACGAGCCGGATGCCGTGTCGAGCGAGGATCGGCGTACCGTCGGTCGCGAGTCGGACGACGTCATGGTTGCCCGGCAGGGCGACGACGGGCATGCCTGCGGCGCCGAGCTCACGGCCGGCAACTTCCCACTCCCACGGGCGGCCGCCGTGGGTGAGGTCGCCCTTGACGACGACCGCCTCGGCACCCCATGCCCGCGACTCGGCGATGGCCGCCCGCAGACACCGCACCGGATGGGGCGCCCCGGGCTCCCGCTCGGTCATCTCGAAGAACAGCCCGAAGCCGTGGGCGCCGATGTGGGTGTCGTTCACGGTCGCGAAGCGGCCGAGGAGACGGCCGGGCGGCGGGGTGAGCGTGCGGAACCCCGCGACTCTCCTCCGGCCCCGGCGTCCATCCTGCCCGCGCCGTTCGCTGCGCATCGTCAACTCGAGGTTCGCTCCCGACGGGAGCCCGCGGAGCTCTACCGCTCCGGGCGCGCCATACCCTTCGACTACCGCCTCGACCCCGCCCGCCTCGAAGCGCACCTCGCCGCGCGGCAGCGAACCCCAGCACACTTGCGCGCTGCTGTCGTCGACCGCGAAGACGGCGACCCGCTCAGCTCTCGGCAAAGAGACGGGCGAGATTGGCGGACTCCCGTTGACGGAAGGCGACGTGCACGTCGAGCCGCTCGAGGAGCTGCTCGACGGTGCGCTGCCCTGACTTGATCGGGTTGGCCTGGAGATAGCCCCGGACCTCGGCGGCTCGTTCGGGTGTGTCGAGGGCGGTGATGCCGCCGAGCATCCGAGAGTGGCTGTTGTCGGGAAAGCGCTCCAGCAGCGTCGGCCAGTGCTCCTTGACCCAGTCCCACGCGAGATCACCGCCTTCGGGATTGGCGAGGGCGGCGTTGACTACGAACGGAGCGTTCTGGGTGCGGACCTCGCTCGAGATCGCCATGTCGAGAGTGCGGCGCACGAGCCCACCGTTCCGGAACTTCGCCAGCGCGTAGAGGTACCGCACTTCCTCCTGGGGTGTCTCAGGCGCACGGAAGCGCTCGAGGAAGGTCTGGTAGCCACCCTCGCCTTCGGTGCCCGCGAGGACGTCGACCATGCTCTCGACGAGGTTGGGCTCCACCGAGGAGCGGTCGGCCAGGTAGGAGCGGTGCAGCTCGGCAAACCGGTTCCGGACTTCCTCGTCGGCGCCGACCGTGCCCAGGCAGCGGGCGAGGATGGATCGCAGGCGGGCGGTTCGATCGGTTTCACCGAGCGATGCCGTCCATCCGACGCGTTGGAACGCCGGTCTCACGAGGTCGCGGACGAAGGCGGCGAGGCCCGGTCGATGCTCAGCCGGCAGCGACCGCTCGAAGAGCTCGAAGGGACCCACGATCATCGACCACACGTCGGGATCGGTCTCCTCGCCGAGCAGCCGGACGAGCCCAATGAAGTCGTCGAGCGGTGCGAGTCCGGCGAGGACCGACGCCCACGTGTCGCTCACCAGGTTGAACCGCTCGATCGGGGAGAGCTCGCCGACCACGGCCGTCACCCCCTGCAGGAGGGGACTGGCGTAGCGAGTGCGATAGAAGCCCGAGCCGCCCGCGTTCACCACGACCCATTCGACGGCGCCGTCGAAGTCGACTTGGGCTCGCTCGGCGTCGAGTAGGAGGCGGCGTTCGACCACTTCGTCGCCGGCCCGCCCGCGGAGGATGACGGGGACCTGCCAGCGGGGTTCCTGGCCGGTCTCCGAGGGCTGGAAGCTGAACTGCTGTTGGGAAAGCAGGAGGGTGGACGGCTGCTCGGGGTCGGCCTCCACCGTCACGAGCGGGAAGCCGCCCTGGAAGATCCAGGAGTCCATGGTCGAGCGGACGGGCTCGGATGACGCCTCCTCGATCGCGTCCCACAGGTCAGTGGTCTCGGTGTTTCCGTACCGGTGCCGCTCCATATAGAGGCGGATCCCCGCTCGGAACCGTTCGGAGCCGAGGTACTGCTCGAGCATCCGCACCACCGAGGCGCCCTTTTGGTAGGTGAGCGTGTCGAACATCCCCTCCGCGTCGGCCGGGCTGACCACCGCGAATTCCACCGGTCGGGTGGCACTCGTCGCGTCGATGTTGAGCGCGCCCGCACGACTGGCACCGAATGCCACCCACCGCTGCCAGTCCGGCCGGAACGCGTCGACAGCGAGGAGTTCCATGAAGGTCGCGAACGCCTCGTTGAGCCAGATGCCGTTCCACCATTTCATGGTGACGAGGTCACCGAACCACATGTGGGCGATCTCGTGGGCGACCACGTCGGCCACCCGCTCGAGCTCGGCTTGCGACGCGTTCGGGCGGTCGACGAGCAGCGCGGTCTCCCGGAACGTGACCGCGCCGACGTTCTCCATCGCGCCGAAGGCGAAGTCGGGGAGGGCGATCAGGTCGAGCTTGCCGGCTGGATAGGGAAGGTCGAAATAGTCGGCGAAGAACCGCAACGCGTGGGCACCGGCCTCCAACGCGAACTCGGTGAGGTGACCCCGTCCGGGTACGTGGACAACCCGAAGGGGCGTCCCGTCGACGTCTACGGGCTCTGTGGTCTCGAGCGGCCCGACCACAAACGCCACCAGGTAGGTCGACATCGGCATCGTGTCGGCGAAGCGGATGACTTTCTTACCGGCATGGTGCTCGTCGGGGAGTTCCGAGATGACCTCGCCGTTGGAGATGCCGACAAGGTCGTCGTCGATCACGAGTGTGATCGCGAACACGGCCTTGAGGTCGGGCTCGTCCCAACAGGGGAACGCCCGCCGGGCGTCGGTCGCCTCCATCTGCGTCGTCGCGATCACCGCTTCGGTGCCGTCGTCGCTGCGGAAGGTGCTCCGGTAGAACCCGGCGAGCTTGTCGTTCAGGATCCCGCGGAAGCGCAGGTGGAGGCGGTGCTTGCCCGGTTCGAGGGTGGATGCCAGCGCGACGGACGCCCGTTCTGTCGCAGGGTCGAGGTGGACCGAGCCCGCCACCGGCTCGCCGTCGCCTTCGGGCTCGCACGCGGCGTGATCGATTTCGAGCTCGACCGCGTTGAAGACGATCTCCGAGGTCGGTTCGGCGACATCGATGGCGATCCGCGCCTCGCCCGAGAACGTTGCGTGGGCCAGGTCGGGGCTCAGCTCCAGTTCATAGCGCTGGGGCGTGACGGTGCGGGGCAGGCGGTAGGGGTCGCCGTTAGACACGATTTCGCAGAATAGGCCGTTAGGAGCGGCGGGTGATCTTGCGGACCTGGTCCTGGCGTTCCTCGATGGTGCCGGTGAGGGTGTGGAAGTCGACGTCGTGCGCTTCGAGCATCCGCCGCATCCGGTGGTCGATGTCGGCCTGGAAGTCGGGATCGTCGGGGCGAAGGCCGTCGAGGACGATCGGGAACTCGATCGGGAGGTAGAAGACGTAGTCGTAGCGTGCCCTGAGGTTTTGCAAGGCGATCTCGCGCGACTCGTCCCAAAGGTGATCCTCTTTCCGGTGGGGCCGCTCGTGGTCGAATACCCAGTCGGCGTAGGCGACGACGTCGTAGATGGATCGGTCGCTCACGAAGGCGTCGTGGGACATCTCGGCGCGCCACTGCTTGAGAAAGATGAGGGTCTCCGTCTCGGGCGTTGCTGTCTGATCGAGCGGGAAACCGAGCTCAGCTACCTCCCGCGCAACTTCGGGCAGGAGAGGGAGTTCCCACTCTCGGGCGAAGTGGTGGGCGAGGGTGGTCTTGCCGGTGCTGAAGGTTCCCACGAATGTGACTTTCACGATGACTCTCCCTGGTTGGCTACGAGCCCGCGGCCCCGTTGGATGATGGCGTCGCGACGGTTGGCGACGTCGCCGAGCGCTCGCTGATCGCTGTTCCACGCGGCCGCCCGCTCCGACTCGATCCGCAACCCATCTGCGACTGTCGTCGCCGCCGCGTCGCGGTAGCCGGCGACCAGGGCTCTAACGGCTGCGCCGTCGTTGGCTGCTATCTCGCGGGCGATGGCATGCACGGCCGGCATCAGTTGGTTATGGGTGACCACGTGGTTGACGAGGCCGCATCGGTACGCCTCGTCGGCCGCCAAGAATGCGCCGGTGAAGCTCAGCTCCCGAGCTTTGCGGATGCCGACCGCTTGAGGCAGCAGGACGGAGAGTCCCCATCCGGGGAGCAGTCCGACGCGGGCATGGGTGTCGGCGAACCGGGCGAGCTCGCTCGCGACCAGGAAGTCACAGTGCAACGCGATCTCTAATCCACCAGTGACGGCAGGTCCGTTCACCGCGCCGATCACAGGCTTCGTCATGGGCGTCCACGGCCCGCCTCCAACGTTGCCGGGGTCGGGTGCACCGGCCGCCGGCCGGGGTCCGAGTTGCTTGAGGTCGAGCCCCGCGCAGAAGGCCGGATCGGCGCCGGTCACGATGACCACGGCGACACTGTCGTCAGTGTCGAGGGTTGCCATGGTCGAACGGAGCGCGCCGAGCAGTTCGCCGTTAAGCGCGTTGCGGGCCTCTGGTCGGTTCATCGTGACGGTCGCCACTCCGTCGTCGCCCTTCTCCATCAACAGCACGTCGCCCACGCCTCCGGACCCTACCGGAGCCCGAACTCGAGGCGATAAGGCGCTGAATCGCGTCGCTGCTCCCACGCGGCGGGTCCGTCAGAGCCGCTCGAGCAGCCTCGGCTCCGCGAGAATCGGGTCATGGACAACGTGTGGCTGGAGCGACGGGTACTCAACTGGGCTCATCAGGGGGGCGCGCGCGAGTGGCCGTCGAGCACCCTCTTCGCGTTGCGGAACGCCGTTGCGGCGGGCGCGGATGCGATCGAGCTCGACGTGCACGCCACCGCCGACCGTCGCCTCGTCGTCTGCCACGACACCACGGTCGACCGCACGACGAACGGGTCGGGCCGAATCGCAGACCTCAGCCTCGACCAGGTGCGCCAACTCGACAACGCCTATTGGTTCGTCCCCGGGAGCGGCGACCAGGTCACGCCCGACGCGGCCGACGCGGCCTACACCTTCCGTGGTCGCGCACCGGACGATGCCGAATTCGCGATCGCCACGATGGAGGAAGTGCTGGAGGCGTTTCCGCACGTCTTCCTGAACTTCGACATCAAGCGCACCGCGCCCGAGGTCGAGCCGTACGAGCACCTCGTGGCCGACGTTCTCCGTGCCTTCAACCGCGTCGACGATGTGATCGTGGCTTCGTTCAACGACGCCTCGACCGATGCGTTTCTCGAGCTGGCACCGGAGGTCTCGACGTCACTCGGGACGGCGGGGACCGCCGAGTTCTACCGCGCCGTTCGGGCCGGCGAGGATCCGCCCGCCACTCCTCATCGAGCCCTCCAGGTGCCGGCGAGCTACGGCGATGTCACCCTCGTCGACGAGGCGTTCGTCGATGCCGCGCACCGGCACGGTCTTGCGGTGCACGTGTGGACGATCGATGACCCCGGCGAGATGGGTCACCTTCTCGATCTGGGCGTCGACGGCATCATGACCGACTACCCCTCGGTGCTCGCGTCGGTCTTGGCCGAGCGCGACGCCTCCTACCGCCGAACTTGAGGCAATAACGAACGGAATCCGTTCGTTATTGCCTCAAGTTCGGATCGGGTCAGGGGCGGAGGCCCCAGGATCGGGAGCCGGGCTGCCTGAGCGGCGCCGCCAAGTTGGCGAACTCACACAGGAGGGGCCTGGTGTCACGGGGATCGATGATCTCCTCGGCGTTGAACGACTCTGCCGTGCGGAACGGTGACCGCATCACATTCATGCGGGCCTCGATCTCGGCGCGGAGCGCTTCGGGGTCGTCGGCCTCCTCCAGCTGAGCGCGATAGGCCGCCTCGATCCCGCCTTCCATGGGGAGAGAGCCCCAGTCACCGGAGGGCCAGCAGTAGCGGTAGTGAAGACGGGCGCCGTTCTGATGCGCAGCCCCCGCGACGCCGAACACGCGCCTGAGCAGCACCGAGCACCACGGCACGCGCGCCTGGTAGACCGCGGCCAGGGCGCGTGCGCCGTAGCGGATGGTCGCGGCGCGCTCGCCCGCGGAACCCACGACGAAGCCGGGGTTGTCGACGAGGTGGACCACTGGCAGATGGAACGTGTCGGCGAGGTCGACGAAGCGGGTCACCTTCTCCGACGCAGCCGCGGTCCAACCCGCGCCGTAGTGGTACGGGTCGCCGGCCAGTACAGCCACCGGCCATCCGTCGAGCCGCGCCAGCCCGGTCACCACCGACCGACCGTTGTGGCGGCCCATCTCGAAGAAGCTTCCCTGATCGACGACGGCGGAGATGATCGGGCGGATCTTGTAAGCCGCCCGGCGGTTCCGGGGGATCGCCTCGATCAACCAGTCGTCGCGGCGGTCGGCCGCGTCGTCGGGGTCAGAGCGAGGGGGCAGGTCATGGACCGACGAGGGCAGATACGAGAGGAAGCGGCGCGCCCGCTCGATGGCGTCCTTCTCGTCCTCGGCTTCGTCGTCGACGGCTCCGTTCCTGGTGTGGACGTGGGATCCGCCGAGTTCCTCCTTGTCGAGATCCTCGCCGGTGCGGGCCACTATCGGCGGACCGGCGACGAAGACCTGCGATGTCCCCTTCACCATGACCGAGTAGTGGCTCGTGACGACGCGCGCCGCTCCGAGGCCGGCAACAGAACCGAGCGCGAGCGACACCACCGGGATGGTGGCGAGGTTGGCGACGACCCACTGCCACGCCGGGTTCTGGGGGATGTAGGTGCGGCCGATGGTCTCCATCGAGCGGACGGAGCCACCTCCGCCGCTCCCGTCGATCAGACGGACGATCGGGAGCCGCAGCTCGTTGGCCATCTGCTCGGCGAAGGCCTGTTTGCCGCCAATCGATGCGTCCGAGGACCCGCCTCTCACCGTGAAGTCGTCGCCGCCGACTACGACCGGGCGGCCGTCGACGCGGCCGCGGCCCATCACGAAGTTGGACGGTGACAGATCGGTGAGCTCCGCGCCGTCATAGGTCGCCCGGCCGACGATCGCGCCGATCTCGTGAAAGCTCCCGGGGTCGAGGAGGGCCTCGATGCGTTCGCGGACGGTGAGCTTCCCCGCGGCCCGGTGGCGTGCCACCTTCTCCGGTCCGCCCATCTGGCGGCCAAGTTCCTCGCGGCGGCGGAGTTCCTCGACCTCCGCCTCCCAGCCGCGGGACTCGTCGCTCATTTCGGGTCAGGGGTCATGAACGCGAGCGGCACGGTTGAGCCCACCCCTCGATCGAGCGTCGCGATGCGACGGCCGGGCTGAACCGCGTCCTTCGCCGGCCGGAGACGCTCTCCGAGTACGGCGGCGGTGGTGTCGAGATCGGAGACGGTGAACGCTAAACCATAGAAGCGCGCTGGCCCGGGCCGCGAGGCGGTGGCCGACCCGACGACCTCGACGATGGTTTCGCCCATCTTGAAGAACGCTTGGATCGTGGGTCGCTCGCGGGTGCCCGTATCTCTTGTGCGGCGGAGCGGAACGCCTGCCGCCTCGAAGGCGTCGATGGTGCGGCCGACATCGGGTGTGCCCACTACCACGTGGTCGAGCGCGACGACTCCGTTCGGATGCCGCGGCGTGGGGCTCGCCGCGGGTGGGGTTCCTTCGGCGAGCGGGAGTTCGGCCAGACCGTCCACGTCGCGGAGTGTCCATGCCCGCACGCCCTGGTCCGGCGCGCCCAGTTGGTGGCGGATCCCGCTCACCCAGCACGCGCCGTCATCGACGACGAAGCCCAGCTCATCCCACAACTCGGGCGGATCGGCGACGATGAGCGAAGCGATCTCAGCCATGCCCCGAAACCCTAATCCCCC
>CAZWDB010000019.1:0-49312 GCA_964632885.1 uncultured Acidimicrobiales bacterium
AACTCACGCGCCTCTAGCTCAATGGCAGAGCAACGGGCTCTTAACCCGCAGGTTCAGGGTTCGAATCCCTGGGGGCGCACTCATCGACACCACTCCCGACCAGGACAAGAGTTCAACACCTCCCTGTGCGCGCCTGGTCGACGCGAGCTCCGATGGAACCCGGTCAGCCTGTCGTGTCCGGCGGCCGCGGCTCGCCGTGAGCGTAGCTCGGGAGGTGGAGCTGCGCGACGGGAACGCCAGTTGCGGTCGCGACGCGTACGACAGGGTCGGCGCCGAGGTCGTCGGGGACGCGCAGAACGATGACGGCAACGTCGTCTCGGATACCGTCCGCGAAGGCGCGCGCTTCTCCGAGGATGTTGGTGGCGATCTCATCGGCGCTGCGGCCGGCCCATCTGACCAGGCATTGTCGAAGCCGGTCCTGACCGAACTGCGCGCCGTCGGTGGTGCGGGCTTCGGTGATGCCGTCGGTGTAAAGCACGAGGGAGTCGCCGGGTCCGAGCCCGATCCTGTCGTCGATCGACGTGGCGCTGTCGAACAGGCCGACGGGTACGCCTGGACGGCCACGTTCTTCCACGACGCCGGTAGCGCGGACGAGCATGGGCAGGGGGTGTCCGGCGGAGCTGACGGTGACCCAGGCACCACAGGCGTCGAGTTCGAGGCGTGCGAAGGCCACAGTGCAGAACCGGTCGTCGTCGCCGTCACCTTCGGCTAGCAGGACCGTGTTCAGGTCGCTGAGCACGGCGCTGGGGTCGAAATGGTGGACCGCGGAGGCGCGCACCGACCACCGTGCGAGCGCTGCGACGCCTGCGGCTCGAGGGCCTTTGCCGCAGGCGTCGCCGACGACAATGCCCCAGTCGTTGCTGGCAAGGCGGAACACGTCGAAGAAGTCGCCGCCGATCTGTGCGTTGCGGTCGCCGGGGATGTAGCGGCTGGCGAGCTCCATGCCTGGGATGTCAGGAGGCCGGGGCGGCAGCAAGCTGGCCTGCAGGGCGATGGCGAGCTGTTCGGCCTCCCGTCGCAGGCGCGACTCCAAGCCGACCGTCTTTCGTGAGGCGATCCGGACCTCGAGCTCGTCGACGATCACCTCGGCCAAGTCTTCGAGCGTCTGGATCTGGTCGTCTGAGACTTCGTGGGACTCGGTGTCAAGGACGCAGAGCGTTCCGAGCTTGTGCCCGTCGGGGGTGGTGAGCGGTACGCCGACGTAGAACTTGAGGCCGAAGTCACCAGCGACGAGAGGGTTGGTCAGGGCCCGGGGGTCGACGTCGGCGTGCGTTACGACCCACGGGTCGTCCTGTAGGACCGCGGACGCGCACAGACCCGGACTGCGGTCCACCTCGGCAACGTCCGGGAGGCCGTGGTGCGCCTTGAACCAGATGCGGTCGCTGTCGACGATGCTGACGATCCCGATAGGCACGCTGAATATGCGGGCGGCTACCGCGGCAATACGGTCGAAGGCGCCGTCAGGTGGGGTGTCCAGGATCTCGTACCGGCGGACTGCGGCCAAGCGCCGACGTTCGACTTCGTCCTCGCGGTCGTCCGCTGAGGCCATCACGGCTCCTGCTCCGAAACCGGCGCGATGGTCGCGAGGTAGACCTTTCGCCCGGACTCCGCAGAAGTAACTTCCACGAGGAACCGGCAGAGGATCTCAGTGCCGTCCCGGCGCAAGACCGGAAGCTCAACCGGCTTGCCGAGCAGGTGCCTCTCGCCGGTGCTGACGTGCCGGGAGAAGCCCGCGACGTGCGCCTCCCTGAGGGGAGACGGGACGATCGTGACGACGCGGCGCCCGACCAGCTCATCGGCGGCCCACCCCAAAAGCGCGCACGCCGCCGGCGACACAGCAACAATCCGGTTGGCGGCGTCGGCTGCGATGACCGAGCCAGCCGCGGCAACGGGCGGCAGACCGTCCCAACCACGCTGCTCCGTGATTCGGCCGTGCACCGTGGTCTCGAAGTCCACCTGCGCCGTCCCTGGCCATGGCGCCGGACGGACGCCAGACAACTGGGCAATAACCTGCTCGCACGCCCAATCACGCACCGCGATGATCTCCGGCAGCCCAGGGTGGACCAACAACTTGCCGTCCACTGCGAGTGCCTCTGCAGCGTCCAGCACATCCTGGAGCATGGCGAACAGCGGTGCGGCGTCCCCCGGAACGGTGAGGGGCAGATCGAGCTGTCGGGGCACCCACGGCAGTGGGCTGGGATGACCCTCCGGGACCGGCGGCTCGGCCGCTCCGGACGCCTGTGCTGCCTCCACTGCCCGGACGACCGCGTTCGAGATAGTGCTCCGGGCCTTGTCAGCCGAGGCGAGATCCACCTTCGGGCCCCCATGCTCGGCGACATGGAGGACGAGCTCGCGCAGGATGGCGTCGTGATGCTGGCGGGCCGACAGCCACAACGTCGCCGGCATGTGCTGGAGCACCACATCGTAGGTATGCCCTTCCAGGGGGGCAGGGCCCGGCCAGTCATCGATGTCCCATCCGTCGAGCGACACACCCAATGCCCCGTCGCCTGCCGAGGCCACGCAGAACCAGACAATTTTGCCTTCGTCGCCGAGGCTGTGAACACCGCAGGACCGCGACAGCGCGGCAACCAGAGACATCCCCCGACCGGTGGCAGACTCGCTGTCGTAGTTCCGCTGCGCCGGCACCGTGGGGTCGAAGTCCCGAACCTCCACGCACACCTCATCCTCGAAGACCGCTATGTGAAGCTCCGTGTCCGTGTGCGCATGCAAGGCGGCGTTCGTCACCACCTCGCTGACCGCGAGTTCGCAGGTTTCTGACCACTCCTGGTGGCCCAGTTCTGTAAGAACATCGCGGACGAACATCCGAGCCGCTCGGGCGCTGGCCGGATCCGATGGGAGGAGGCGCGACCGTTCGACCAACGCACCATGACGGCGCGAAGCCCCGCACGGAGAATTCCCGGTCACTGGCTTGCCTTACCCCTCCGCCGCAGGACCAAATCCGGCTCCGCCCCGTGGGCCCTCCGTGGGATGTGGACGCGCAGTCGCAGCGGCGATATCTCATGGCGGCTTGTGGTCCGGGCGTCGCGGGTAGAGGTCGAAAACGAAGGCGCGGCTGACGCGCCGAGACAATCAAGGAGGGACCATGGCCCGCTGTGAGGTATGCGGCAACGACTACGACAAGGCCTTCGAAGTGGTGGCTGCCGGTGAGCGCCATACGTTCGACAGCTTCGAGTGCGCCATTCACCGCATGGCGCCGGTCTGCGAGCACTGCCAGTGCAAGGTCGTGGGCCACGGCACCCGAGATTGACGGGCACTTCTTCTGCTGTGCCCACTGCGCCCGAGAGGCGACCGGTGTCGATGGCGCCCGAGACCGAGTCGATGCCAGCGCCTGAGACCTCGCGAGCGGAACCGAAGGAGCGAACGTGTTCGCGGGAGAGGCCGGCCGGGAGTGCTTGCCCGTTTCCCGGCGGGCGATCGGGCAGTACTGGCCAGTAGCTCCGCATCCAGTCGATCCCCCGTGGCGGGCTCCTGCGCCCGGAATGGTCGGCGCCGTGCCGTGCGGAGATGCCCTACACCGGCGCCTGCAGCTCGATCCTTCCGGTCCGCGCCGGTGGCTGGCTGTCCCAAAGGTCGGCCACGAGGTCGGAGCGGAGCGTCTGCGAGGCTGCGTCGTCCCACAAATTGCGGTGCTGGAGGGGATCATCGACCAGGTCGTAGAGCTCTCCCTCGGTTCCGTCGTGGACGGTCCCAGGCAGGTATGCCGTGCAGACCCAACGGTCACGCGTGAGGGTGCGAAGGTGGACGTCGACGCCGAAGAGCTCGCTGTCCCACTCGGTCAGGACCCGCTCGGGAGCGGGGTCGGCGTCGGACGCCGGCAACGACGATCCCTGCATCCACTCGGGCGGTGCCAACCCCGCAGCCGCGCAGAACGTCGGCGCGAGGTTGACGAGACCGACCGGAGCGGTCACCACAGCGGGTGCCATGCCGGCGCTCGGTGCCGGCCGCCAGATCAGCGGAAGCCGCATCAAACCGTCGACGTGATACGGGCCCTTGAACAGCAATCCGAAGTCACCCTGCAACTCGCCGTGGTCGGTCGTGAAGACCACGTCGACATCTTGATCCCAGCCGCGACGATCGATGCAGGCGAGCACTCGACCGAGAGCCTCGTCGATTAGTTCACACTCCACCGCGTTGCGAGCGTTGACCTCCCGCACCTGGTCCCGAGTAAGGGTGGCGGGGACCCAGCTCGGCGGCGCTTCGTAGTTGGATACCAGCGCGCCGTCGTACCAGAGCCGCCAGTGGCGGGGCTTGGCGTCGAGGAGCGCACGCCGCTCCGCCGCCGACTCCGGATACCCCGGCGGCAGCGCCACATCGCGCCAGTCGACCCGCCCAACTTCCGATTCAGGTGGATCCCACGGATGGTGCGGGTCGGGGAAGCTCATCCAACAGAACCAGTCGTCCTCGCGGTCGAGGGACTCGAGCCAGGAAATGGTGCGGTCGGCCACCCAGTCGGTGTGGTACCACTCCTTCGGAATCGGGTTCGCCTTCACCTGGGGAGCATCCGTGTCACCGCCGCCCGCCGCGTTCACCTGAAGGTCGGCGTCGATCACGGAGTAGAAGCCGCCGACAGCTTCAGGATGCTCCGCTCGGAGCCAGCGGGCGTAGTGCAGCTGGCCGGTGACACTGTGCGTCGCCATCTCCAAGTGCTCGAACCCCCTGTGGGTTCCTCGCGGCGCCGTCAGGCCGGCCGCGGCGAGCGCGTTCTCCGTGAAGCGCATGAACGGATCGAAGTAGGGCTCGAAGTGCGCCTTGCCCACCAACGCGGTGCGATAGCCCGCGTGGTGGAGTAGATCGGCGACTGAGGGCGCGTCGACCGGCAGCGGCACTCCGTTCATCCAGACCCCGTGGGTTGTCGGGTGCTGTCCGGTCAGGATCGTTGACCGCGATGGCATGCAGACGACCGACTGGGGCACGGCGCGCTCATAGCGGATGCCGGCCCCGGCGAGGCTGTCGACTACGGGCGTGCGCGCCAGGCTGCCACCGTTGCACCCGAGCGTGTCGTAGCGCTGCTGGTCGGTGGTGACGAGGAGGATCTTGCGGCCCATCAGCGGGCTCCTTCCATGATGTTCCGGAGGTGTTCGAGGGCGTTGCCCGCCGCGCCAGCGATGACGAGTGCCATCGTGGACGGGATCGCGTCGGCCCCATAGACGACGAGGGACGTGCCGTCCCCAAGGTCGAGGACGTCGAGGGTCGACAGGTGGTCGTGGAACATCGGCCCGGTGAGCCGGTACTGGAACCGGCGCTGCAAATGGTCGTTGGTGACGATCTCCTCCTGCATGGTGGTGCCGGCATCGGTCGTGATCGTCCGCATGACGCCGTCGACGGTGGACGCCGCGATCCCTGGGAACCAGTCCTGAACCCTCGCTGGGTCACCGACCACAGCCCACACCTCGTCGGAAGACCGCGCGATGCGGACGTGCCGGCGCACACTTCCGCGCCGCGGCGCCATGCCTTCACGATGGCACATATCGGAGGCTTCCGGGACCTGTCATCATCGCGGGGTGAACGCGCCGGAACCGACTTCGCTCCACCCGCTTACCGGGATGCCGCTCGTACGATCCGGCGACGACGTGGCCGCGCTCGTAATCGCGGCCTTGCACGCCAGCGAGATATCGCCCGCGGACGGCGACGTCGTCGTCGTCACGAGCAAGATCGTGTCGAAGGCCGAGGGTCGCATGGTCGACCTCGCCGACGTCGTCGCATCTCCACGCGCGATCGAACTCGCCGAGCAGACGGGGAAGGATCCACGGCTCGTCGAGGTGATCCTCGACGAAGCGGTTGGCGTGTCCCGCATCGCGCCCGGCGCCCTGATCGTGCGCCACCGGCTGGGATTCACCTCCGCCAACGCCGGTATCGATCAGTCCAACATCGGAGGGGGTGAAGACGAGGTGCTCCTGCTCCCCCTCGACCCCGACTCGTCGGCGCGGCGGATCCGGAAGCAGCTCGAGGAGGAAACCGGCAAGCGGATCGGTGTCGTGATCAGCGACACCCACGGCAGACCGTTCCGCTTCGGCAACGTCGGCGTCGCCATTGGGGTGGCCGGCATACCTGCTCTCGTCGATCTACGAGGCGAACAAGACCTGTTCGGCCATCCGCTCCGGGCGTCCGAAGTGCCGCTCGCCGACCAGGTCGCCGCCGCCGCCGGGCTCGTTGCGGGCGAGGCGGCTGAGGGGGTACCGGTGGTGCTCGTCCGCGGGCTACCCCGCCACCTCATCGATCCGCGCCAGGCAGAGCTGAGCCGTGCAGCGGATGTGATCCGTCCCGCGGCGCGCGACCTCTACGCGTGAGCTGATCGGGCTCCGCCCCGCCTCATCGTGTGGACCACCACGGTGACGGTACCGGCGACGAGGGTGAGGAAACCGATGAGCACCACCACCAGCATCGGGACCGCCTGCCCGAACGCGTGGCCGAGCGAGCGGGTCACGAGCACCCGCCCACCGTCCTGACCACCGACTTGCACCGAATACCGCCCTTCCGTCGGCGCGTCGAAGACCAGGGCGTTCGTGTACACCCGGGTGCCTTGGGTGATGGTCTGGGACGCGCCCGTCGATGGGAACACGGGCACCGCCTGACCCAACGGTCCGGTCACACTGACGTTGCCTGGGCCGAGGGACCCTTCCCGACTCCTGTTGACCGTGAGGCCGCCTGCGCTCTGAGTGGTGCCAGTCCACTCATAGACGATGTGGCGGCCGCGCTCGAGGGAGAGCTCAGCGCTACCGGGCACATCGAATGACTGAGCTGAGACGACCACGAAGATCGGGCGCACGACCCCCACCACTCCGAGGCCACCGACAATCAAGCCGGCCGCGATCAGCGCGAGACCCACCCACAACGATGTGCGGCTCGGACGCACGCCGGTGGGCACCACATCGGTGGCCGGCACCTGTCGTGTGGGCTGATGGGACGGCGGAGTCGAGCTCACCTCGTGTACGTGCTGGGTCCACTCCGTGCCGTTCCACCATCGGAGTCGCCCCGGATGACCGGAGTCCGGATACCAGCCGGGCGCCGCAGAGTCCACGATGCCCTGTTCGGGCCGCTTCCGGCCTAACTTGAGGCAATAACGAACGGATTCCGTTCGTTATTGCCTCAAGTTGAGGCGCGCTGGGTAGGGGGACGGCCGATGACAGTGGTAAAGCGAGTGCTACCGGACGAGCCGGTCGCCGATCTCGCCGGCTACGAAGCGGCCGGCGGCGGACGCGGCCTCGCCGTCGCCCGCCGTCTCGACCCGGATGGGCTGATCGAGGAGTTGGAGGCATCTGGGCTGCGCGGACGCGGTGGCGCAGGGTTCCCCACCGGAACCAAGTGGCGAACGGTCGCGGGGAACACCGCCGCCGACCTGCCCGCTACCGTCATCGTCAACGGCGCCGAAGGCGAGCCGGGAACCTTCAAGGACCGGGCGATCATGCGCCGCAACCCCTACGCCGTGGTCGAGGGCGCGGTCATCGCATCCCTCGCAGTCGGCGCCGACCGCGCCGCCATAGCCATCAAGTCGAGCTTCAAGGAAGAGCGCGATCGACTCGAGCGGGCGATCAACGAGGCAGTCGAAGCCGGGTGGACCAGCGACCTCAACATCGCCGTCGTCGAAGGACCAGGCGAGTACCTCTTCGGCGAGGAGACCGCGCTCCTCGAAGTGCTCGACGGAAGGCCGCCGTTCCCACGGATCGCGCCCCCATACCGCCATGGGATCGACGAGGTCGGCGCCGAACCCCGCAAGCCCGCGGGTTCGCTGATGGCTGCGCCGGGAGCAGAAGGCGCGCCACCCACGCTCGTCAACAACGTGGAGACCCTCGCCAACGTGCCAGGAATCCTCGCGGACGGTGCCGACTGGTTCAGAGAACTGGGCACCACCGAGTCGCCAGGTTCGGTCGTGTGCACCATCAGCGGAGCGACGGCACGCGCCGGCGTCGCGGAAATTGCGATGGGAACCACACTCGCGGACGCGATCGCACTCATCGGCGGAGGACCCCGCGGGCCCTCCGCTCTCGTGGCAGCGGTACCGGGTGTCGCCAATGCGATGGTGCCGGCCGAACGGTTCGACACTCCACTCACCTACGAGGACATGCGCGCCTCGGGCAGTGGACTCGGCGCGGCAGGCTTCATCGTCTTGGACGGGACCGATGACCTCGTTGCGGTGGCCCAAGGCATCTCCCGCTTCCTCGCGATCGAGTCGTGTGGACAGTGCGTGCCGTGCAAGAGCGATGGGCTCGCCATCGCCGAGCACCTCGACCGGATCAGAAGGTCGGACGCCAACGAGCTCGACCTTGGAGCCGTCGCCGACCTCGTGGGCACGGTCACCGACGAGGCTCGCTGCTATCTCGCCCAGCAGCACCAGACGATCATCGACAGTGTCCTCCGGCTATTCCCGGACCCGCTCCGGGAGCACATCGACGGTACTGCTGAGCCCTCGGGCCGGTACCTCATCGCGCCCATCGTCGACATCACCGACGACGGCGTCGCCCTCATCGACGAGTCGGAGCTCGCCAAACGAGCCGACTGGACCTACGACGGCGACGCTGAGGAGCCCACGAAGTCGCCCGTCGACCGGCTCGCCCGTCGGAGCTGACCACCCGTGATCGCGCTCGCGCCCGGCAGCAGGCGAGCCGACAGAGCCATCAGGGGAAGCGTGACGAGAGCGGGGCCTGCGAACCAGATCGGCCTGCTTACCCACCACAACGCGGTGGGCGACTCGGGCACGAACCACACGTAGCGCATAAGAACGAAGAACACTGCGAATCCGACGCTGTGCCACAGGAAGAGTGGCATGGCGTTGCGGCTGAACCACGTGACACCCCGCTGGATCAGCGGTCGCATCGACCAGAGCTCGAGCCGCTCGCGGAACGTCACCGCGAGCCCGATCTGCAGCGTCGCGAGCGCGAGGATCGGAAGGGTCGGCGGGCCCATGTTGGAGAAACGGTCGAGTGCCGACGTCGTACCCACCATCGACCTCGGATACAGGCCCATGTTCGTCAGCCCGAGGAGCGCCGAGAAACCGATGAGGATGAGGGCGTGCCCAAACCGCGCCGGCGCAGCGCGGAGGGCTGCCCAGCACCAGCCCACCTGATGGCACGCGGCCCACACGAATATGAGGTTGGCGAACGCCACCTGCTCGTAGCCGAAACGGAAGCGCGCGACGTCGACTCCCATGGCGAGCGCCACGAGGCCGAGAGGCGCCAATTCACCGAAGCGGCGGTGCAGCCGGTCCCAGAGCGGCACCGTCGCCATCAGCACGAGATACACGACAAGGAACCACAGCGGCGAGAGCACCAGCACTATCCCGCGCGTCAGCCATGGGTCGTCACCCGGGCTCGTGGCCGCGATGGCCGCCCCCGCCCCGACGACTACCGCGATAAGTACGAGCGCGGGCACTACGAGCTGCCCGGCGCGCCGCGCCACGAAGCGACCCCATCCGTCTGACCGGCCGCGGTGACGGCTCCACGCGAGAGAGTGGGTGAAGCCCCCGGCCATGAAGAACAACGGCAGCACCTGCAGGACCCAGGTAAGGCACCAGAGCCCCGCGACGTAGCCGATCGGGTTGTCGGCGTGGGGGCCGTCGGGCCGCCACACGATGATGGTGAACACCCAGTGCCACAGGACGACGGTCGTGGTCGCTCCCGATCTCAGGAGATCGATGATCGGGTCGCGCACTTGGTCGCGCGCCGGCACCGAGGTCAAGACGGGCGTTCGAGGTGGCGGCGGAAGAACGCGTCGTAGGCCTCGCGCTCGAAGGCCGGTGTGCGGACGTGACCACCTGGGTTGATGTGCATCGTCTTCTCCTTCGAGCCCAAGGCGTCGAAGAGAGCCAACCCCGATTCGCGAGTCATCAACTCATCATCCCACTGGAAGACGAAGAGCACGGGGACCGTGAGCTCTCGAGCAGCCGTCTCGAACGCGTCGCTGTCGGGACGGTTGCCGAGCCCGGCAAGGCCGAGAACGGCGGCCGTGATCCTGGGCTCGGATGCGACGAACGGCAGCCCGATGACGGTTCCCATCGATACGCCCCAGTAGCCGAAACGCCCGTTGCTCAGTCCGTCGGCGCCCTCCAGCTCGTCGAGCACCGCTTTCCAGTCCCTGCCGCCCCGTCGGGTGCGTTCCGCCGACGTCGCGGCTTCCTCGGGAGACATCTCCCGAGGCGAAGGGCCTTCGCTCCTCCCCCGTGCGAGGCGCGACTGCAGGTTCCGCCGCCGTTCGCGAGCCTCGTCCGGGTCGGTGACCCGATCACCGTGACCCGGTGCGTCGATGGCGACGGCCGCGTACCCAAGGTGCCGCACGAACCGGCGCGCCAGGCCCAGGACGTGCTCCACCCTCTTGTGCTGGGTACCACCGTGGCCGATCAACACCGCGGGACGGGAACTGTCACCGGCCTCCGGGAGCCAGAGGATCCCGGGCACGATCTCCCCATCGACCTCCAAGTCGAAGCGACGCTCGACGACGCCTCTCTCCGCGACCTCGCTCAGCACGTGCATGGAACGTGTCCCTACTCGACGGTCACGCTCTTGGCCAAGTTGCGGGGCCGGTCTATGTCGCGGCCCAACGCGCGGGACACGTGGTAGGCAAACAGCTGAAGCGGGACCCCGAGCAGCAACGGATCGAGCTCGGGCTCACTGCGCGGCACAGTGACAAATTGGTCGAAGACGGCAGTGTCGACACCGGGATGACAGACCCCTATCACCGGACCGCGCCGGCTGCGGATCTCCTCAACGGTCGAGAGGTTCTTCTCAACGAGGTCGTCGAGTGGGACAACGGCAACGGTCGGAGTGCCTTCGTCGATGAGCGCGAGCGGACCGTGCTTCAGCTCCGACGCGGGGTAGGCCTCGGCGTGGATATAGGACACTTCCTTCAGCTTCTGCGCGCCCTCCAGCGCGACGGGGTATCCACCGACCCGGCCGATGAAGAACATGCTCGCGGTCGCGGCATAGGCAGCCGCGAGCTCAGCGATGGTGTCCTCCGCCTGCAGCACTTCGCGGATCTGGTCTGGCAGTGCCTCGAGGCCTGCGATCAGGCGCCGGCCGTCGGCAGGCCCCAAGTCGCGGATCCGGCCGAGAAACAGCGCCAGGAGGACAAAACAAGCGCCCGTGGAGGTGAAGGTCTTCGTCGAGGCCACGGAGATCTCGGGGCCGGCGTGGAGGTAGATGCCGCCGCCACATGCCCGCGCGATCGTGCTGCCGACCGCGTTGACAACGCCCAGCACTCGTCCACCCTTGCGCTTGATCTCCTGTACCGCAGCCAGGGTGTCGAAGGTCTCACCCGATTGGCTAACTGCGATGTAGAGCGTGTCGGGCTCGATGACGGGGTTGCGGTACCGGAACTCCGATGCCGTCTCGGCATCGGACGGGATGCGAGTGAGCGACTCGAGTACGAGAGCGCCCGCCATCCCCGCATAGTGCGCTGACCCACAGCCCAGCAGCTTTATCCGGCGGATCGCGAGTCCGTCCCGCGGCGAGAGGTCGAGGCCGCCGAAGTGTGCAGTCTGGAACCGCCGGTCGATGCGACCGCGAAGGGCACGCTCGAGTGCTTCGGGCTGCTCGTGGATCTCCTTGTGGAGGAAGTGGGCGTGGTCGCCCTTGTCGTAGCTGGCGTCCGTGGCCGCGACCTCTTGGGCCCGCTTGTCGGTCGGGTGGAGGTCGAGAGTGAGCGTGCGGTAGCCGCCCGCGGTTAGAACCGCGAGCTCCCCGTCGTCGAGGTGCACGACCTGCTGGGTGTGCCGCACCAGGGCGACGACGTCGGATGCCACGAACATCTCGCGGTCGCCTACGCCGATGATCACCGGACCTCCGTTGCGTGCCGCGACGATCCGGTCGGGATGCTGGGTGTCGATCACAGCCAGGCCGTAGGTGCCTTCGACGCTGGCAAGTGCTTCCGCCACGCACTCCTCGAGCGTTCCGGGCGCGGCTCGGGCGATCAGATGGGCGAGCACCTCGGTGTCGGTGTCGGACGAGAACTCGACGCCCTGTTCTCGGAGGCGTGCGCGTAGCGGGCCGGCGTTCTCCACGATGCCGTTGTGCACGACGGCGATGCGTCCCGACGCATCGACATGGGGGTGGGCATTGACGTCGGTTGGTTCACCGTGTGTCGCCCACCGAGTGTGCGCGATGGCCGGCGCGCCGCGTAAGCGCTTCGGTAGTCCGGCCTCGAGGTCGCGGACCCGCCCCGCCAGCTTGTGGACGCGCAACCGTTCCGGACGGGCGACGGCGACACCGGCGGAGTCGTAGCCGCGGTACTCGAGTCGTTGGATGCCCTCGAGCACGATGGGAACGCCATCTCGGGATCCGATGTAGCCGACGATGCCGCACATCAGCCGTACACGAGACGCCGAAGCTGGCGACTCGAGAGCGGGGGCGGTGCAACCGGGCGAGCCGCGAGTTCCTCGGTGATCCGGTCGAAGATCTCGGAATTCACGAGGCCCCCCCGCTGGAGCTCACGGTGGCGGCGGCGCACGAAGTGATCCACCGGTTCCGAGAAGTACGCCACCACGTCGTCGACGACCCGCCGGGCCTCTCCCGGGCCCAGCCGGGTCGTGGATACCAGATGCTCGGTCAGTTCGAGATGGGTGCTACCAACCACCATCCCCGGAGCATGGCGCTCCTGGCGGTAAAAGGCAAGGATCTTGCCCGCGTTCGGGCAGGATGATGGCGAAGACCACGTCTGGTGGCACAGGCAACCCCTCAACTAACGTGAATAGCCACTGGGGGTGAAGGGCATGCAGGGTCACTGGACTTGGTATCGGCTCGTCGATCAACCGTGAGTTCCGACTGGACGGACCTGCGGGTGGGCGACATCGTTCGCGCCCTCGGCCGGCATCGGACTTACGTAGCGGTCGTCCTGGCAGTGGCACTCCTGGCGTGGCTCGCGCCCGGCACAGGAACCAACATCGGGACCGGCACCGAACTGGGCGTGTCGGGACCGACCGGGACGCGCGGCGCGCCCATCGCAAGTGGCCTTTCGAGCGGCGGTACGGCCGCGGCCGATGCCCCGTCCTCCGGTTCGTCGAGCGGCCGCTCCGGTCAAGGGACTACGAGCGGCGGCACCGCGGACCCTCGACTCGAGACGTCAGGTGACACCGGCGACAGCGCCACGAGCGAGCCACCGCCTCCGCCGGCGGCGACGGGCGGAGATCCGCTCGCCCACCCCCGGTGTGATCCTTCTCTTGGTCGCGTCGCCGTGCCTTCGGTGTACTCAGCCCCCTGCGTGCCGGAGTGGCCAGACGGAGCCGACAACGGTGGCGAGACGTGGCGGGGCGTGAACAACGAGGAGGTCATCGTAGCGATCCGCCGCGGCGAGTCGAATCCGGCGGTCACCGCGATCCTGATTGGCGCGGGTGCCGAGGACACTGACGAACAGGTCGAGGCCACCCGACAAGGCTGGGTCGACCTTTACTCGCACCACTACGAGACATACGGTCGCACGGTCAAGCTCGTGTACTTCGATGAGTCGGGCGACGACGACGAAGCCGATCGAGCCGACGCCCTGAAGGTCGCGAGCGAGATCGGAGCGTTCGCGGCGTGGGGCGGCAGCGGCGCCTACCGCGACGAGCTCGTCGCCCGGGGTGTGCTCTGCCTGTGCACGCCGATATCCCCGGAGCAGACGGCCGAGTTCGATCCGCTTCTCTGGGGCACGCCGGTCCGACAGCTCATGCTCCAGTGGGCCGAGTATCTCGGCAAGAAGGTGATCGGCGGCAACGCCGACCACGCCGGCGACGTCGAGTACACGCTGCAACCACGCAAGCTGGGCATGGTGCACATCGACAGCGACGACGGCGTGCTCAAGCGGGAGGTCGACTACTTCGAGTCGGAGTTGGCGAAGTACGGCGGGAAGCTCACGACTCGCATCTCCTATGTCAGCGATATCGACAGCGCCCAGGAGCAGGCTCGCACCATCATCGCGAGGCTGAAGGACAGCGGCATCACGAGCGTCCTCTTCTATGGCGATCCAATAACGCCGATCTTCCTAACCCAGGAGGCTACGAACCAGCGCTACTTCCCTGAGTGGATAATCGGCGGCGACAACCTCGTCGACACCACCTTCTTCGGGCGCACCTACGACCAGGTGCAGTGGGAGAACGCCTTCGGACACTCCGAGCTCTGGGTGCGCGCCAACCAGGCCCTCGACGAGGTGTACCACCTCTATGAGTGGCACTTCGGGGAGCCGCCGCCAGCGCAGGCAACCTACGAGATCATCTACCAGGAGCCGTTCGTGTTCCTCACTGCGACGCACCTAGCCGGCGCCCGACTCACGCCCCACACCTTCCGCGACGCGTTGTTCTCCTTCCCGGTTAGTGGGGGCGGACCAACCACGCCTCAACGTTCCTGGGGAAGCCACGGCTTCTTCCCGTGGGTCGACTACGGGCGCATCGATGACTCGACCGAGGTGTGGTGGGACCCGAACGCCGTCGGCGAGAACGAGATCGGACAGAACGGCAAGGGCATGTGGCAGTACGTCGACGGTGGCCGCCGCTACACACCCGGCAACTGGCCTGCCAGTCCTACTCGGGCTTTCGATCCCGAGGGAGCGGTGACACGCTATGACGAACCGCCGCCCGAAGACCAGTATCCGCAATACGAGTGCCCCGACTGTCCGGGCAGCTGAGCGAGAGGAAATCGGCCCATGCCCTACATCGAAGGTCGCGTCGCCCACGACGCCGACTCCCACATTTTCGAGCCGCCCGGCTACGCCCAGCAGTACGCCGACCCGGCAACGCGCGATGCCCTCGACGACGCCCTCGGCCGCCTCGACCGGGGCCGTGAGGCGATCTTCGAACGGGCGATCGCGAAGCAGAGCGATCCCGAGTTCCGTGCCAAGGACGCCGAGGAGATCCTCACCCGCAAGAACTTCGTCGCACTAGGCGCGGTGTTGCGCGAAGACCGGCCCAAGGCGCTCGACCTCCTCGGCGTCGCAAGTCAACTCGTGTTCACGACGACGTACTTGGGACCGCTGACGAACTTCGACCGCGGCGACGTCGACCTCGCCTATGGGCTGGCCACCGCACACAACCGCGGGATGGTCGACTTCTGCAGCGTCGATCCCCGCTTGCTGCCCGTGTGCTACGTGCCGTTCGCCGACATCGATCGGGCCGCGTCGTGCGCCGGCGACGCGATTGAGATGGGCGCAGCCGCGCTACTCATCGCCTCTAACCCGCCTCGGCATCACTCGCCGAGCCATGTCGGCTTCGACCGCGTGTGGGCCCAGGCGCAGGAAGCGGGTGTGCCGATCGTCTTCCACGTGGGCGGTGAGAAGCGGATGGATCCCGTCTACAAGGAGAACGGTCTCCCTCCGGTACCCGACTTCCACGGCGGCGACGACAACTTCACCTCGGTGTCGTTCCTGGCGATCCCTTACTCGGTGATGCAGACACTCGGCGTCCTCATCATCGACGGCGTGCTCGACCGCTTCCCGCAGCTCAAGTTCGGCGTGATCGAACTCGGCGCGAGCTGGGTACCTGGCTGGATGCGCGCGATGGACTCGGCGGCGGAGGCATTTCGGAAGAACGAAGACCGCCTGCAAAAGCTGAGCCTCTTGCCGAGCGAACTCGTCCGCCGCCAGGTTCGGGTCGCGCCGTATCCGCACGAACCGGCGGGGTGGATCCTCGAGAACTGCGGCCAGGAAGTACCTCTCTTCTCCACCGACTATCCGCACGTCGAGGGTGGCCGCAACCCACTGCGCCGCTTCGACGCGAGCCTCGAAGGCTGCGACGACGCGGCCAGACAAGCCTTCTACCGCGACAACTTCGTCGACCTGATGGGGCCCACCCTCGACCGCGCCGGCGACCTCGTCAGGTCATAGACCCCTTCCCGCCGCGGCCCGTACGAACAAACCGCCTCCGCCCCGCCGGGGTCGAAACGGGGCGAAGGCGGAAGCCCGGCACCGCCGGAACGAGCGCGCGAGCACCGCGCTCGCCCCGGTCAGCACGAACACCATGGAAACGACCGATCCACGCCGTTCTTACGGTCAAATTGCAGGATTCGTGCCGCGGCACAGGGAAGTTCACCCTGGCGATACAGCGTCGACACAGGGGGCGAGCGGAGATGGCACTCAGAGCTGACGACGTCGACATCGACCGCGACCGTGATCTCGTCGACCGCTTCCAGACGGGACAGGTAGAGGCGTTCGAGGACCTCTACGCGCGCTACTACGAACGTGTCCGCCGGCTGTGCATGCGAAAGGTCGGCGACGTCCACGAGGCAGAAGAGATCGCCCAGGAGACGTTCGTTCGCGCCTACACCGCCTTCCCGAACCTGCACGGCCCCCGCCATGCTTATGCGTGGCTGGCTGTAGTCGCGTCTCGGCTGTGCGTCGACTCCCACCGACGCGGCGCGAAGACCCAGCCGGCCGGCGACGTCGACAGCGGCGAGGTCACCGTCGACGACGATCGGCTGGAAACCGAGGTCGACCTCTCCCACCTTCGCCTCGCGCTCGAGCGGCTAACACCACGGCATCGCGATGTCCTCGCACTCCGCGAAGAGAGAGAGTGGTCCTACCAGCGCATCGCCGAGCACTACGCGGTGTCGCTGGGCAGCGTCGAGGCGCTGCTCTTCCGTGCGCGCCACGCCCTCCGGCGCGAGTTCACCGCGGTAGCAGGCGGTAGCCGCGACCTCGCCGCCCTGCCCGTGATCGGCCCCATCATCGGCGGGGTCCTTCGTCGAGCGGCGGCGTTCCGCGAGCGGATCGAGCCGCTGGTTCCAGCCCTCTCCTCCATGTCCTACGCCGAGCTCACCACCATCATCGCGCTGGTGACAACCGCGGGGCTCGCGCTGGGCGAGGACGGGCCGCCGGCCCCGCGTCCTGCGCCGGTAGCGCTCGTCGCCGGTGCCGGCCCGACAGCGTTCGGCTCCGCAGCGGCCGGCGAGGTCTCGACAAGATCCGACGTCGACGACGCCCCGCCAACGGGTTCGGACGCGAGCGACACATCGCGCGCCGGTTCGAGACCGGACGCCGAGATCGCGACGCCCCAGACGATGGACTTCGACACCGCGCGCCGGCACGCGGAAGACGAGCCGACCCACGCTTCGACCGACCGGCTGGCAGTCGGGCTCGACCCGGACGAGGGAGCTCGCGAGACAGAGGAAGCGACCGAGGCGTACGCACGACAACTCGAGGACTGGATCGAAAGGAGCACTCCGTGATCAACCGCGCCGTACTCGCTGCCGTCATCGTCGCCATCGCGGTCGCGACGTTGGTTGCCGGGCTGATCTTCATCCCACGTCCTTCAGGCCGAGAGGCGGCCTACATCGCGTGCGTCGGAGTCGGCGACCCCGCTGACCTCGGCGTCTGCGTGCCCTCGCCGTACCCGGATCGCCTCCCGCTGCCCGATCCAGTCTGAGAGTGACTCGCGTCGTCGTCGTTGGAGGCGGCAACGCGGGGCTGTGTGCGGCCATCGCGGCCGCCGACGAGGGTGCCACCGTCACTGTGCTCGAAGCGGCGCCCGCCGAGTTGGCCGGCGGAAACAGCTACTTCACCGCCGGCCTGATGAGGGTGGCGTTCAACGACGCGAATGACATCTCTGCCCTAGTCGGCGATCTCAGCCCTGACGAGTGGGCCGAAACCGACTTCGGCTCCTACCCGGAGTCAGCGTTCCTCGCGGACCTTGGCCGCGTTACCGAGTACCGCTGTGATCCGGACCTGTCGGAAGTCCTCGTCGGGGCGAGCCGCAGCACGTTGGAGTGGATGCGGGACCATGGCGTGAGGTTCATGCCCGCCTACGGACGCCAGGCGTTCAAGCACAACGGTCGTTTCCGCTTCTGGGGCGGCGCGGTCGTCGAAGTGGCGGGCGGCGGCCCCGCACTCGTCGCAGCCTTGACGCAGGAAGCCATCCGCCTCGGCGCGGAGATCGTCTACGACGCCCACGCGCTCCGGCTTGGGTGCGACGACGATGGCGTGCACGGAGTCGTAGCCCGGGTGCGAGGGGCGACGGCCGTTGTCGACGCCGACGCGGTCGTCCTCGCCGCGGGCGGATTCGAAGCAGACGCGGAGTGGCGCGCCCGCTATCTCGGGCCGGGTTGGGACCTCGCGAAGGTCAGGGGAACGCGGTTCAATACCGGCGGCGGCATTCGGATGGCGCTCGATGCAGGGGCATCACCCGCCGGCCACTGGTCGGGATGCCACGCGGTCGCATGGGACCTCAACGCTCCTGAGTTCGGCGACCGGATGATAGGAGACGGGTTCCAGAAGCACAGCTACCCGCTGGGCATCGTCGTGAATGCTCGAGGTGCACGCTTCCTCGACGAGGGCGCCGACTTCCGCAACTACACCTACGCGAAGTACGGGCGGGAAATCCTCGCCCAACCTGGTCGGGTGGCGTGGCAGGTGTTCGATGCCAAGGTGGCCGACTTGCTGCGTGACGAGTACAGGATTCGCCAGGTGACCAAGGTGGCCGCGCCATCGCTGGAAGCTCTCGCAGCCGGCATGGAAGGAGTCGACCGCGACGAGTTCCTCCGCACCGTCGCCAACTTCAACGCCTCGGTGCGCACCGACGTTCCCTTCGAGCCGAACGTCCTCGACGGGCGGGGAACCGCCGGCATCACGCCGCCCAAGTCCAACTGGGCTAACCCGCTCGACGAGCCGCCCTTCGAGGCCTACGCGGTCACGTGCGGGGTCACCTTCACCTTCGGCGGCGTCCGCATCGACGCATCAGCGCGGGTGCTCGACGTCGCGGGACAGCCGATCGCGGGCCTCTTCGCCTGCGGCGAGATGGCCGCCGGGATCTTCTACACGAACTACCCAGGAGGGTCGGGCCTCACGTCGGGTGCCGTCTTCGGACGGATCGCAGGTGAGCGCGCCGCGCAGTGAGGCGGTAGACACCGACTCGGTGCGAGGTTCTCTCCAACCCAAGATCGTCGTCGCCATCGTCGCTGCGACCGGCTTCGCTCTCCGCCTGTGGACTTTCACCACGCGGCTCGGGGTGATGGATGCCGACGAGGCGGTAGTGGGCCTCATGGCCCGCGACTGGCTCGAGGGAAAACCCGCGATCTTCTACTGGGGGCAGAACTACAGCGGCAGCCACGAGTCGCTCCTTGTCGCACTCGTGTATGCGATCGGGCCGGCCGACGAGACGATCGCCAAGCTCGTGCCGGTGGCGCTCCACGCGGCGGCCGCCGTCCTGCTCTGGCGGATCGGGCGGCGTGTGGTCGGTGGTCGGGCTGCCGTGCTCGCCGCCGGCCTCTTCTGGGTGTGGCCGGCCACCTTCGTGTGGTGGTCACTGAAGACGCGCGGCCACTACGGGAGCACTCTCGTCCTCGGACTCGCCGCCGTGTTGCTGGCGTTGCAACTCGCGGATGACGACCTGACGCCGCGCCGCCGGCGGGTCATCGCGGCCGCCTTCGGGCTCGCCGCCGGACTGGGCTGGTGGGCCAGCTTCCACATCGTCCTCTTGGTGGCGCCGGCAGGGGTCTGGCTCCTCATCCGGCGCCGGCGGTCCATCGCCACCGAAGTTCCCTGGACGGTCCTCGGCGCGCTGGTCGGTGCGCTGCCGTGGCTCGTCTGGAACATCACGAACTCCTTCGACTCGTTCCGCCGGCCGCCGGTGGTGGCCACCGCACCGCCGTACTGGGAGAGGGTGGGACTTTTCGTGACCGACGCCTTCCCGAAGGCCGTCGGAGCAACCGTGCCGTTCTCGGGAGATTGGGCTGTTCCCGTAGGCGGCCAGCTGCTGCTCGCGGCGGTAGTTCTTGCTATAGCGACGACCGCGATCGCGGCGATGCGCAAGCGCGATGCCAACCTTGGCCTCGTAGTCGCGATCGTCGTTACCTACGCCCCGCTCCTCGCCGTCTCGCCGTTCTTCTACGTGGATGAACCCAGGTACCTGTACTACCTATCCCCCATCGTCGCTCTCCTGATCGCCCGATCCGTCACCGTCATCGCATCGACGTGGCTCGCTGCCGGCGCAGCTCTGATCATCGCCTCCGTCTTCTCGGCGACGACACTGCACACGATGGTGGCGGGACAGATGGGACTGTTCACTACCGGCGGTGTACCAGTACCGCGCCACCTCGAGGGGCTCGTCGAGACCCTCGAGGACCGCGCGATCCGCCATGTCTTCGCGCCCTACGCCATGGCCTACCGCATCACCCTCGAGAGCAACGGCGCCGTGATGGCGACACCCATCGAACATGTGCGTGACCCCCAGCTCAACGAAGCCGTGCGATCGGCACCCCGACCTGCTTGGGTGTTCATGGCCGGATCCGACCTCGACCGGGTGTTCGAGCGAGCCGCGAGTGCGCGAGGTGCCGCGCCCGGATGTACAACCATCGAAGGGTTCGTCATCTGCCAACCCGATCGCCGCCTCCTCCAGGAAGACTTGCCGGAACTCCAGCCGTGACGATCCCACCGCGAACAGCTCAGCCGTGAATGACAAAGCCGCCACCACAATCTCGCTGCGAGACGCCGCCATCAGCGTCGGTGGTCGGACGATCCTCGGCCCGATCACCTGGTCGGTCGCGTCCGACGAGCGGTGGGTCGTGCTCGGTGCCAACGGATCGGGCAAGACCACTCTCCTGCGCCTGGTGAGCGCCGCCCGGGTCCCCAGCGCCGGCGAGGCGGTCATCCTCGGTGAGCGCCTCGGTCGCTGCGACATGCGAGTGCTCCGCGCACGGATCGGTCACTCAAGCGCGCGGCTGGGTGCCGCCCTCCGTCCGACCCTCACCGCCCTCGACGTCGTCATGACCGCCCGACACGCGGCCCTGGAACCGTGGTGGCATGCCTACACCGATGCCGATCGAGCAAGAGCGCGGGAGCTGCTCGCGGCCGCCGGCCTCGACGGGTTCGACGACCGCACCTTCGGCTCGTTGTCGGAGGGCGAGCGGCAACGGGTCCTCGTGAGCCGAGCCTTCATGGGACCAGTCGAGCTCGTCACCCTCGACGAGCCGGCGGTCGGCCTCGACCTGCGGAACCGCGAGCTGCTGGTGCGGATGCTGGGCTCTCTCGCTGCGGCCGAGTCGTCGGGACCGATCATCCTCGTCACACACCACGTCGAGGAGATCCCACCCGGCTTCACCCATGCGCTCCTCCTCCGTGACGGGGTGCCAGCGGCATGTGGCCCCCTCTCTGAGACGTTGACATCGGAGTCGGTCTCGGCGACCTTCGGAGCCGGCTTCGAGCTCGAGCGGCGCGGCGACCGCTTCTGGGCGTACTTGCGAGAAGCGGGCCCGGCGGCGCGCGCTTGGCCCGCCAGTTGGTCAAACTCGGGCCCATGACCGATTCCAGGACGTCGGACGACTTCATCGCCCTCCTCCCCCACCGCCCCCCGTTCAGGTTCGTCGATTCGGTGGACGAGTGTGATCCGGGCGCCTCGGTCGTCGCGCGGTACCGCGTGAGCGGCGAGGAGGCGTTCCTGGCCGGACACTTTCCCGGCAACCCGGTCCTCCCCGGAGTTATCCAGCTCGAGGCGCTGGCCCAGGCGGGCGCTATCGCGCTGCTCGCCGACGAGCGGTACGCCGGAAGCCTCCCCCTGTTCGGAGGGGTGGAAGGGGTCCGTTTCCGGCGGATGGTCACGCCCGGTGACGAGCTGCGCCTCGAGGTCACCCTCGAACGGCTGAGCGCGCGGGGAGGATGGGGCCGGGGCCTCGCCTCCGTCGACGGCGCCAAGGCGTGCGAGGGGCGTCTCTTCTTCGCCATTGGCCGAAGTTGAGCTACCTGAGCCAGGATTGAAGTCCCGCCAGCCGCCCGAAGCCGGCGATCAAGAATGTGTAACGCGAACCCGCCGGCGCGGGTCAGACGCAGACGTACCTAACCGCGAGTGGGGGCGGAGGACCGATCCGAGTGGGCATAGCCGTGATCTTCCCTGGACAAGGCGCGCAGGCGCCTGCCCTCGGCGCGCCGTGGCGCGACCACCCAGCGTGGTCCGTAGTCGAGCGGGCCGAAGCTGCCACGGGAGTCGAACTCGCCCCTCTCCTGCTCGACTCTGCTGCTGAGGACCTGAAGGCCACGCGAGAAGCCCAGCTCGTCGTGTTTCTGTCGTCTCTGATGGCATGGGAGACGGCCCGAGAGTCACTGCCCACACCCGTGGCGTTCACCGGCCACTCCCTTGGCCTCATCACCGCCCTCGTCGCCGCAGGCGTGATCCCCTTCGATGATGGTTGCAGCCTTGCCGTGCGGCGTGCCGATGCCACCCAGGCAGCCGCCGACCGCAACCCGGGCCGGATGGCCGCCCTCCTCGGCGCCGACCACGACCAGTGCTCCCAGGCATGCGCCGCCGCGCCCGACGCATGCTGGCTCGCCAACGACAACGCCCCCGGCCAGCTCGTGATCGCCGGCACGCCCGACGGCGTCGAGACGGCCAGCGCCCGCGCCAAGGAGGTCGGGGTGCGCCGCGTCACTCCGCTCAACGTAGGCGGCGCCTTCCACACTCCCTTGATGGGTGAAGCGGTCGAAGCGCTCCGTGACTATCTCGACACCACTCCCTTCACCGCCGGCGGGATCGCGCCCGTCGTCTCCAACACCGACGCCGAAGCCCACGACGACGGCGAGGCGTGGCGGCCCCGGCTCCTTGAGCACCTCGTCAACCCGGTCCGCTGGGCGGCAACGATGCCCGCCCTCGCGGCGCTCGGCGCGTCCACCTTCGTAGAGGTCGGACCCGGCACCACGCTCACCAGCATCGCCAAGCGGGCAATGCCCGACATCGCACTCCGCAACGTCTCTTCCCCGGCTGATCTGCCGGTCCCCCTGGAGGTCTGAACACAGATGGATGTCTTTGAAGGAGGCGAACACCTTCTCGTGCCGGAGCGGGTGATCGTGGCGCCGTCACTCGGCGTCTTCAGGCCCGCACCCCCGGCGACCGACACGACCGAACGCGAGGTTGTCGCCGCTGGCCAGGTCATCGGTTACCTCGAGGCATCGGGCGAGGCCACGCCGGTGCGTAGTCCGTTCACAGGCTTCCTGATGGGCATGCTCGCCCGGCCGGGCGAGCGCATGCGCGAGGGCCAGCCGATCGCGTGGTTGCGCGCCTTTGCGGACACCGCCGACGCGGCCGTCCCCGTCGGCGCCTCATGACCCGCGGCGCCGCCGTCACCGGCTGGGGCGCCGCGCTGCCCGCACGGGTCGTCACGAACCACGATCTCGAGGCGAGCGGCCTCGATACCAACGATGAGTGGATCCGTGAGCGCACTGGCATCAGCGAGCGTCGCTGGGCCAACGACAGCGAAACCACCGCCACGATGGCGATGGAAGCGGGAGCGGCCGCGATCAAGGATGCCGGCATGGTGCCGGGCGACGTCAACCTCCTGATCCTGGCTACCAGCACCCCCGACCAGATCATGCCGTCGGCGGCGTCTTTGGTCAGCGACGGCCTCGGGCTGCGCTGCGGTTCCTTCGACCTCAACGCGGCGTGTGCCGGCTTCGCGTACGCCCTCGTCGTGGCGTCCTCCCTAATCGGCACGGGCGCCGCCGACAATGCCCTGGTAATCGGGTCGGATGTGCTCAGCCGCTTCACGAACCCCGACGACCGTGGGACGGCCATCCTCTTCGGTGACGGGGCCGGCGCGGCCGTACTGCGAGCCACCACCAACACCGGTCCCAACGCCCCCGGGCTGCTCGCATCGGACCTCGGGTGCGATGGCTCGGCCGCGCATCTCCTCGAGATCCCCGCCGGCGGGAGCCGCACGCCGATCACCGCTGAGACGCTTGGGGGCACGAAGCAGTTCATCCATATGCAGGGAAACGAGGTGTTCCGCCGGGCGGTCCGCGCGGTGGTCGACTCCACTGAAGCCACCCTGCAGCGGGCTGGCGTGTCAGCGGCCGACGTCGACCTGTTCGTGCCGCACCAGGCGAACATCCGCATCGTCGATGCCATCTGCAACCGCGTCGGAATTCCGCTGGAGCGCACAGTGGTGAACATCGACCGCTACGGCAACACCTCGGCCGCATCCATCCCCCTCGCACTGGTCGATGCGGCCCACGCGGGCCGGCTCCGCGACGGCGACCTCGTGCTTATGTCCGGCTTCGGCGCCGGCATGACCTGGGCCAGCCTCCTCATGCGGTGGGGTCAGCCGTGAGCCGCGTCGCGTTGGTCACAGGCGCATCGAGCGGTATCGGCCGGGCCACCGCAGTGGCCCTCGCCCAAGCGGGCCACCGTGTCGCGGTGGGCTACTCCAACAATGCCGACGGCGCCGCCCTGACCGTTAAGGAAGCCGAGGAGCACGGCGAGGCGATGCCCGTACGCATCGACATCGCTGATGTCGCGGCGGTCGATGCCGCCTTCGGAGCGGTGGAGGACGCGTTCGGCCCTCCCGAGATTCTCGTCAACAACGCGGGCATCACCCGCGACGGTCTGCTGATGCGGATGGACGACGACCAGTGGGGCGACGTCTTGCGCACCAACCTCGACGGCGCCTTCTACACCACTCGCCGCGCCACCCCGAAGATGCTGCGTGCCCGATGGGGCCGGATCGTCAACATTGGGTCGGTTGTGGGACTGTCGGGGTCGGCGGGACAGGCAAACTACGCCGCCGCCAAGGCCGGCCTGGTCGGCCTCACCCGCAGCGTCGCTCGTGAGCTGGCCAGCCGGAACATCACCTGCAACGTCGTGGCCCCCGGGCCCGTCGCCACCGCCATGACCGACGCCCTCGACGAACCCCGCCGCGAAGAGCTCGCGGCCCAGGTTCCACTGGGCCGCTTCGGCACCCTCGAAGAGGTCGCCAGTGTCGTAGCCTTCCTGTGCACCGAATCCGCGGGCTATGTCACCGGCGCGGTCATACCCGTCGACGGCGGCCTCGGCATCGGCCACTAGCGCCACCACCGTTCTGATTACGTTCGTTTACACCACCCCCCAGGAGGAATCATCATGGACCGCGAGACCGTTTTCGCCACCTTCCGCGATGCGGCCGTCGAGGTGCTCGGCGTCGAGGCCGACACGATCGTCGAAACCGCCAACTTCAAGGACGACCTCGACGCGGACAGCCTCGACCTCGTCGAGCTCGTGATGGCTCTCGAGGAACGCCTCGACATCTCGGTACCCGAGGAGGATCTCGAGGGCGTCGAGACGGTCGGGCAGGCTCTCGACCTCGTTCTGTCCAAGGTGGCGAGCGGCGCATGAGCACCGATGCCAAAGGGCGGCCCCGCGTCGCCATCACCGGCCTCGGCGTCAAGACGCCCGCCGGTGTCGACGTAGACACGTTCTGGTCGACGCTCACGGCCGCCGAGTCCACCGCTGCGGAGCCCATGCGCGAGATCGACGCCAGTGAGTTGTCGGTGAAGTTCGCGTGCCACGTCACCGACTTCGATCCCGGCGACTATCTGGGCACGAAGGAAGCCCGCCGCCAAGACCGCGTCGCCCAGCTCGGCTTCGCGGCCGCGAGCGACGCCGCCAAGCAGGCGGGCGACATCGGTGCCGACCCCGCCCGATGCGCGGTCGTCGTTGGAACGGGCGTAGGTGGCCTCAAAACCCTCGAAGACCAGATCGTCCTGCGCTACGAGAAGGGCCCCTCACGGGTGAGCCCGATGCTCGTGCCGATGATGATGACCAACGCCACCGCCGGCGTGATCTCCATTCAGTTCGGGTGGACAGGGCCGAGTCTCTGCATCACCACGGCATGCGCGGCGAGCGCCAACGCCGTCGGCGAAGCAGTCCGACTCATTCGGGAAGGCTCCGCCGACGTGGCGATCGCAGGCGGGAGCGAGTCGGCGATCACGCCGACCGCCATCGCGGCGTTTGCCCGGGCGGGCGCGTTGAGCGGTCGGAACGACGAACCCACCCGTGCGTCCCGCCCATTCGACACGGGCCGCGACGGTTTTGTCATGGGCGAGGGCGCCGCGTTCCTCATGCTGGAGCGCTGGGAACACGCCGAGGCGCGGAGAGCCACGATTCTCGGCGAGATGCTCGGCTACGGACGCAACTGCGACGCCTATCACATCACCGCGCCGGCGCCCGGCGGCGCCGGGGCCGTGCAGTGCATGGGCCTCGCGTTGGCGGATGCCGGACTCACGCCTGCTGACATCGGCCACGTCAACACCCACGGCACGTCCACTCCGCTTGGCGACGTGGGTGAGTCAGAGGCGATCCTCAAGGTGTTCGGCTCGGACGCCCCACCCATCACGTCGACCAAGGGCGTGACCGGCCACCTCGTGGGCGCCGCGGGCGCCACCGAAGCGATCGCGACGCTGCTCGCCTGCAGAGACGGCATCGTGCCGCCGGTCGCCAACTACGAAGACCCCGATCCTGAGATTCACGCAGACGTGGTTCACGGCGAGCCGCGCCCCATCACCTCGAAGATCGGACTGTCGAACTCGTTCGGCTTCGGCGGTCACAACGCCACCCTGATCGTCGCGGCACCGTAGCCATGGCGGTGCCCGCCGGCATGGCCAGGCTGCCCGTCGCGATCCAGCGGGAAGGGGCAGTCCGGGCCGAGTTGGTGGAGTTTGAAGGACAACTCGTCGGGATGTTCCGCCTCGAGGGCGGAAAGCACCGCGGCGCGATCGGTCCCGCCGAAGGGGAAACGATCCAACGACTGGTCCGGACCGCCGTCGACGCAGGTGTCCCGATCGTCGGCGTGCTCGCCACGTCGGGGGCAGACGTCACCGAAGGAGTTGCGTCCCTCCATGCGTGGGGCAGCGTGGCGCGCGCCCTCACGGCGGCATCGGGCATCGTCCCGATCGTGTTCGTGGTGACGGGCCCGTGCGTCAGCGGGCCGGCTCTCCTCCTCGGGTTGGCCGACGTGGTGGTGATGACGATGGACGCCTTCGCCTACGTGAGCGGTCCCAGCATGGTCTCTGGTTTCACAGGCGTGTCGATCGGTCACGCGGCCCTCGGCGGCGCCGCGGCCCACGCGGTTAACAGCGGAGTCGCGACCATCGTCGCCGACGACGAGGAGCAGGCGCTGCTAGCCGCCGCGGATGTGCTGTCCTATCTGCCCGACAACAACCTGTCGCCACCACCGGTTCATCCGAGCACCGACCCGCTCGACCGTCCGTGCACCCACGCCGCCGCGGTGGTTCCTGCCGCTCCCAATGCCTCCTACGACGTGCGGGACGTGATCGCCGATGTTGCCGACTACGACTCGGTGCTCGAGCTGCGGCCGTATCACGCGGCCAACCTGGTCACCGCGCTCGCTCGGATCGGTGGGATGCCCGTTGGCTTTCTGGCCAACCAACCCGTTCAGTTGGCGGGCACCATCGACATCAAGGCTTCGCAGAAGGGTGCCCGGTTCGTGTCCTGGTGCGACGCGTTCGGCGTGCCGCTGGTGAGCCTGGTCGACACTGGCGGATTCCAACCGGGCAAGGACCTGGAGTGGCGAGGCATGATCCGCCACGGCGCCGAGCTGGTGCACGCGTACGCGGAGGCCACGATGCCTCGCGTGTCGGTGATCCTCCGCAAGGCCTACGGCGGCGCGTACATCGTCATGGACTCAAAGACGCTCGGCAACGACCTCTGCGTCGCCTGGCCGCACGCCGAGATCGCCGTCATCGGCGCGGAGGCCGCGGTCGAGATCCTGTACCGCCGCCAGCTGGCCGCGATCGAGGACGACGAAGCCCGAGTCGCCGAGCGGGCCGCACTCGAACAGGAATACGCCGACCGGCTCTGCTCCCCCGCGCTCGCGGTGGAGCGAGGGTATGTCGACGAGATCATCGACCCGACTGCCACGCGGCTAGTAATCGGATCCGCTCTGCTGTCGCTCCAGCACAAGCGAGACCATCCACCCCGTCGCCGCCACTCCAACTCACCCCTCTGACGAACTTGAGGCAATAACGAACGGAATCCGTTCGTTATTGCCTCAAGTTCGGAGGAAAGGAGCTTGTTCATGCTGCTCGAGGGCAAGAGGATTCTTGTCGCCGGGATCACCAACGACGACTCGCTCGCCTTCGCGGTCGCCAAGAAGGCGCAGGAAGAAGGGGCCGAGATCCTCCTGACGTCGGTGGGGCGGCTCGTCCGCATCGCCGAGCGGGCATCCCGCCGACTTCCGACCCCTGTCGACGTGCTCGATGTCGACGTCACCGACGCGGCTCAGGTAGCCGCGCTGGGCGAGGAGCTCGGACGCAGATGGGGTCGGGTCGACGGCGCGCTCCATGCCATCGCCAACGCCAACCCGGAGACCTGCCTTGGCGGCGACATCATGAAGGCCGGTTGGGACGACGTGGGCCCGGCGCTCCACATCTCCGCCTACTCGCTGAAGGCGATAGCCGATGCGGTGGTACCCCTCATGAAGGAGAGCGGCGGGTCGATCGTGGGGCTCGACTTCGACGCTCGCCAGGCCTGGCCCGTCTACGACTGGATGGGCGTCGCCAAAGCCGCGCTCGAGTCCACCGCTCGCTACCTGGCGCGCGACCTGGGACCGCTAGGTGTGCGGGTCAACTTGGTCGCAGCCGGTCCGATGCGCACCCTGTCGGCGAAGTCGATCCCGGGATTCGGCGCCTTCGAGGACATCTGGAGCGACCGGGCGCCCCTGGGCTGGGATCTCCGTGACGCGGACCCGGTGGCACGCGCCTGTGTGGCATTGCTCTCCGACTGGTTCCCCGCGACGACCGGCGAGATCGTCCACGTCGACGGCGGATTCCACGCCGTCGGCGCCTGACGAACAGCGCACACTCACTGCTGTCCGGGCGGATTCATCCCCTCGACCGGAACAACCTTGGAAAGACCGCTTACCTCGAGCATCCTTCGGACATTGCGCCTGGGGCGGACGACGACGACATCGCCACCCTCCCGCTGCATGCGGCGCCGCGCCCAGACGAGTGCGCCGAGACCGCTGGAGTCGAGGAACCTGACACCCGCAAGGTCGATGATCAGCTCGGCGTCGGGGCGAGCCGCCTCGCCAATCGCGGCCCGGATGTCGGCCGAGCTGCGGAGATCGATATCGCCGTGGATGGTCATCACCACCTGATCGCCCTCGTCGCGAACGCTGTATGCCACCGGAGCGTCGTCCGGCTCGGTAGCCATGCAAGACACGCTGCCCCTACCAGCCTCGGGCGAAACGAAAATGCCCTGGTTGTGAGGGCTTGGGCCACTGATTCCGATTCTGACTAGTTATCTCGCGCTATTGGAAATGGGCATCTGGGGCTATCGACCCTGACCGGCATCCTCCTTACGGTGGGTAATGACATGGCGCGCCCGGCCCTAACCCCTTCACGGCAAATCGCCGTTGGCGCAACCACGGTCGCAGCCGCGCTCACCGCGGTCGCGAGTGGAGTCTGGATGGCCGCCATCAGCGGACCGTCGCTCGAGCCGTCATCGGGCCGGTCGCCTTTCAGCACCGCCTCGGCCGCCGTGCTCGACGCCTCTCGCCTCGAGGGCGTCCGGGCTCTCCCCGCGCCCGATGCCATCACCCTCGCGCTGCTGTCCGCCTCCGACTCTGACGCGGACTCTTACACCGCCCTGGAGCCGGTGGTGTCCCCTCCGCCCGGCGGTGGCTTGGCGGCCCAGCCGCCCGCCCAGCCGCCTCCTCCCTCGCCACCGCCGGGCGCGGGTCTCGACCCCGTGGATGAGGCCCTTGTCGCCGTCGACGAAACCGTCGAAGAGGTAGAGGAGACGATCGAAGACACCGGCCTGATCGACGAGGCGACCTCAGACGATCTCGTCGATGAGGTCGACCCGGGCGACGCCGGGTCGCTGCCGGCGCTGTAGCCCTCTAGGAGGAGGGCATGTCGGCGCGCTGGATCACGTTGTCGACGTGTCCGTACTCGCGCGCTTCCTCGGCGGTGAACCACCGGTCGCGGTCGGAGTCTTCCTCGATCTTCTCGACCGTCTGGCCCGTATGGAACGCGATGCGCTCGGCCAAGAGCCGCTTCAGGTAGACGATCTGTTCGGCCTGGATCGCAATGTCGGACGCGACTCCCTGGTAGACCCCGCCGATGAGCGGTTGGTGCATGAGGATGCGGGAGTGCGGGAGGGCATGCCGCTTACCGGGAGCACCAGCGGCGAGGAGGAACTGGCCCATCGACGCCGCGAGGCCGACGCAGTAGGTGGCGACGTCGGGACGCACGTACTGCATCGTGTCGTAGATAGCCATCCCGCCGTCGACGGAGCCGCCGGGCGAGTTGATGTAGAGAGCGATGTCCCGACTGGAGTCCTCAGAGGCAAGCAGCAGCAGCTGGGCGCACACCTGGTTGGCGAGACGGTCATCGATCGCCGTGCCGAGGAAGATGATCCGCTGCCGGCGGAGCTGCTGGTAGAGCTCCAGGCTGGGGTCGGCGACCTCCTGGGACAGCGGCACGATGGGGGCACGTTCGGGCATCGGTTGCGAGTTCGTCATCGCCTTGAGGCTACCGGTCCGCCGCGTCGTAGGCGCTAACCGAGCGGCGAGGGCTGGGGACGCGGACCGGGATCTGGTGCCGGCATCGGCTCCGGCCGTGGCTCGGGGCGAGGTGTAGGCGGTTCCGGCACCGGAGCGGGACCCGGCGGTTCCGGCACCGGCGGCGGCTGCGGAGGTGTGGGCGTCACCGCTGGTCTCGATCCTGCGGGGGAACCTCCGGCTTGTCCTGCTCGTGGTCAGGGTGATGGCCGGGCTCGTTCTCGTCCGGCACCGGGCCGGTGTGACCTTCCTCATCGGTCGGTCCGCGCCTGCCCTCAACACTGTCGGGATCGAGAGGCGTGCGCCCACTCCTACGGATCTCTGGCTCCTGCGGCTTGGGCATAGCCAGCCCCTACCCACAGCGCCAGCGGGCGATGTCAGGCAGACTTGCGGTAGCCGCTCAGGGCATCGACGAGCTCCGACTTTGACATCTTCGAACGGCCGGCGACCTCTGCCTCCCGTGCCAGTTCGGACAGCTCTTCGACGGTCATCTCCGCGAGCTCGGCCCGAACCTCGCGATCAGAGGAGGCCGCCGACTGCCGCAGCGCCCGGGGCCCACCCTTCTTCGCGGCGGCGACACTTTCTTCCAGGGCGGCCAGCAGGTCGACCACCGGGGCTCTCCCGCGAACAGCATCGTGCTCATCGCCAGCACTCCGTCGAGAGGACGAAGAGCGGCAAGGTACTCCTTGGTACGCATGACGACCCGTCCGATCCCGACCTTGCCCTGCTGCTCCATCGCTCGGTAGAGGAGCGAATAGGCCTTCGCCGCCCCGCCCTTGTCGGAGCCGGGTGCCAGGTAGTAGGTGCTGTCGTAGAAGATCGGATCTATCTCAGCGAGCTCGACAAACTGCTCGATGTCGACCGTCCGCGAGCTCTCGGGCTGGGCTGCCTCGATCTCCTCGGGTGTGACCATCACGTAGCGCCCGCGGGAAACCTCATCGCCCTTGACGATCTCGTCGTTGGCACCTCCCGGCCAGTCTTCTCCGAGACCTTCTTGTACCGGATACGGCTTCCCGTCCCTTGTTCGAACTGGTGGAAGCGAACGTTCTTGGGCGAAACGGCGGGATAAACCTTGACGGGCACATTCACGAGCCCGAAGCTCACCGCTCCTGACCAGATGGCGCGGGGCATGCCCTCGTCTTACCCAGGCGCCAGGCTCTGCAACTCCGAACGCACGACCTTGCCGAGGCTGTTCCGTGGCAGTGCCTCGACCCGGTGGATCTCACGAGGGCGCTTGTAGGGCGCGAGGCGCTCGCCCGCCCACGCGAGCACTGCCTCGTGTTCGAAGTCGTCGTCCGCTTCCACATAGGCGGTGACCCGCTCGCCCCACTCGGGTGAGGGGAGGCCGACCACCGCGGCATCCGCGATCGATGGGTGGGCGCGCAGCACGTCCTCGACCTCTCGCGGATAGACGTTGTAGCCGCCGGTGATGATCAACTCCTTGGAGCGTCCCACCAGGCGGAGGTACCCGTCACCGTCGAATGCACCGATGTCGCCCGTCCGGAACCACCCGTCGTCGGTGAACGCGGCTTCGGTGGCTTGGGGTCGCCGCCAGTAACCGGCGAACACGTTGGGTCCCTGCACGAGGACCTCGCCGCTCTCGTCGAGTCGGAGGGCGACGCCGGGCAACGGGAAGCCGACGGTCCCCGGGCGGCGGTCGCCTTCATACGGGTTGGACACGAGCATCACGGTCTCGGTCATCCCGTAGCGCTCCAGCACGACCTGTCCGCACACTTCAGAGATTCGCTGGTGCAGGGCGGCGTTCAGCGGCGCGGACCCGGAAACGCAGAGGCGCAGTGTCGCCAGAGCCGGCGCGCCCTCGGTCTCCACGAGGCGGGCGTACATGGTGGGCACGCCGAAGAACATCGTGGCATCTGCGGCGGCCGCGACGACATCGTCCGCGTCGAAGCGCGGCATCAGGATGGCGGCGCCACCGGTGAGCAGCGTTCCATGCAGCCCTACGCCGAGGCCGTGCATGTGGAACAGCGGCAGCGACAAGATCAGGGTGTCGCCGGCGCTCCACCGCCATGCGAGCCCCACCGCATGGGCGCTGGCGAGCAGGTTGCCGTGGCTCAACAGCGCGCCCTTGGGCGCGCCAGTCGTGCCCGACGTGTAAGGCAGGAGGGCAGGGTCAGAAGCCTGGAGGTCGTCGAGGACCGGCGCGGGACCGTCGGGAAGAGGCGCTTCCGGCCCCGCGATCACCATTCCGGGCCGGATGTCGTCGAGCCAGCTCTGTATCTCGGGACTCTCGACCAGAGCAGCCGCGGGATCTGCATCCGTGACGATCACTTCGACTTCGCGCCGTGAGTAGCTGGGGTTGAGAGGAACAGCGACGTAACCGGCGCGCATGACTGCACAGTGGGCGACGACCAGCGCGGCCGACGACGTCCCTGACAGCAAAACCCGGTCGCCTCGTTCCACTCCCGCCGCGTGCAGACGGCCCGCCACCAAAGCGCTGCCCTCGTCGAGGTCGCGGCGGGTATGCCACCCGCCACTTCCGTGCATCCGTACCGCCGGCGCATCGGGCTCGGCACGCCATTGGGCGCGCCACGCTGCCGGCAGACTGCCTTCGGCCACGAGGTCGACACCGGAAGGCTCGACGCCCGCCGGAAGATGGCTTGTCACGACGCGGGCGCCAGCTCGCGGTAGCCGTCGCGAGACACCGACCCGCTCGTGAGGGTCCCGTCGCCACGTGGGATCTCTACCGGCTGGCCCGCGAGAGTGAAGGCGACCCGGCCGACCCCGGGCCGGCTGGTCAGGGTGTAGACGATCTGAGCGATGGCACGTCGCTGCGTTGATCCGTCGAGCCCGGCGAACTCCTCGGCGAGATCTACGTTGGCAACCCCTCCGACGAGGCTGGCGTCCGCGACGGCCCCTCGCGGGAGGGCCGAGACGATGCCTTGGGCGGTCTCCGGGACCGTCGGGCCCAGAAGCAAGGAGTCGATCACATCGGCCAGGTCGACGTCGACGCCTTCCTCTACTGAGCGGTCGACCGCCACGAGTCGCTCGTCGGCGGGCGTGAGGAAGTACACGCGTATCACGGTGGACGCGGGCGGCGGAACCGTCGCCGGAGGAGGAAGCGGCTCGTCTTCAAGAAGCCCGAACGGCACCTCATCGGCCCCCGCAGCGGAGGCTTGGCTCTCATCCGGCACCCCGCACGAGACGGCAAGCGCAAGCACACCTACAACGAGAATTGCCATCGCGAGCAGTCGCACTGGCCTCACGACTTCGCCTCGATCGGCAACTCGATGATGAAGCGAGCGCCCCCTCCGGGCCGGTCCTGCACGTCGACCCGTCCACCATGCAGCGCGGCGTGCTCGGCCGCGAGCGCCAATCCGAGACCGGTACCGGTAGTCGTGCGGCCCATGGCAGCGTCGCCGCGGGCAAACCGCTCGAAGATGAAGCTCCGCTGATGCTCCGGAACCCCTGGGCCATGGTCCTCCACCGCGAAGCGCACCGTGCCCTTGCCGGCAGTGATTTCGATCCGCGTCGCCCCGCCGGCGTACCGCTCTGCGTTGTCGAGGAGGTTCTGCAGGATCTGACCCACCCGGCGCTTGTCGGCCCAGATGACGTCGGGCACCTCCTCCGCGACGTGGAGCGGGAGATCGGTGTGCCCCAGACGCTCCAGGAGTGCGGTCGTGAGACCTACGGGGTCGACCGCCTCGGTCTGCAACTCAGCAACGCCAGCCTCCGCGCGTGAGATCTCCAGCAGGTCCTCGACGAGCTTGTACAGATCGCGTACCCGGCCCTCGAGGTCTTCGATCGCCCGGGCCGCAGCCTTAGGGTCGTCCTGATGCCGTCGGGCGACGCTCAACGTCGAGAACATGGCGGCGACCGGCGCTCGCAGCTCATGGTTCACGTCGGACGTGAACTTGACTTCGCGGTCGATCCGATTCTGCACCGCTTCGACCATCCGGTTGAAGGCGCTCTCCAGTGCTTGGAGGTCGCGATCGGCGATCGCATCGATTCGGGTGTCGAGGCTGCCTGCTGCGATCTTCTCAGCCGCGACACTGACATCGCGGAGAGGGCGCAACACTCGGCCGCTGGCGTAGGAGCCCGCTGTCGCTCCGGCGAGCGTGGCGATCAAGGCTCCCACGATCAGACCGCGAAGCAGGCTTTCCAGCGTCCGTTCGATGTCGTCGAGCGGAACGAGCTCGAAGTAGCGAGCGTCGACAGCGGGAATGGGTACGCCGATCGCCACGTACGGTTTGTCGCCGATGTGGCGCAGCTGGCTGCCAGCCAGCCCGGACGAGACCGCGTCGGTCAACGACCTGGGGAGGCGGTCGGGGCCGATGCCCACCGAACCTGAGTACCACTCGCCGCCAACCCGGGCCAGGACGAGAGAACCGGCATTGCCTTCGAGCGACGACAGCAGAGCGCTGATGTCGGGGTCGGGAACCCGCAGGGCGTTCCCGACGAGGCGCGCGTTGAGGTACGCGCCCGTCACCGCGTTGTTCCGCCGCTCGCTGATCAGCTGGTCGCGGGTGAGCGCGTAGCCGAAGGTGGCCAGGGCGGCCGACAGCACCAAGGCGATCAGCCCCCACGCGAGCGTGGCGCGGGCCCGCAAGCCGAAGGAGAGTCTGACCTGTCGGGATCCCATTGCCGCGATGCTCGCTCTTAGGTGGGTCCAGGTACAAGCCGCGCGGGTGGCCCCGGCTCCCGTTCCCTCACCGTTTCCGGGTCTTTCCGGACGACGAGAGTACCGAAGCCTGTTCAGCGGGTACATCCGGTGGGCACACGGTGGGCACAGGTAAGGAGGCCGACATGGATGCCATCCGCATCATCAAACAGGACCACCGCAAGACGGAGACGCTCTTCGAGCAGTTCGAGGCCCTCGTGGGGTTGCCGGGCGCCGGGCGGACTCGGCTGATCGAGGACATCTGCGAGGACCTCCTCGTCCACACAACCGTGGAAGAGGAGCTGCTGTACCCGGAGGCCCGGGGGATACTTGACTCCGAGATCGTCGACCATGCGGAGCGGGAACATGACGAAGCCGACAACCTGATCAGGCAAATCCAGGCGTGCGACCCTCAGAGCACTGAGGTCGAGCGCCTCATGATGGAGCTGAAGCAGAGCGTCCTGCACCATGTGGAGGAAGAGGAGAGCAACTTCCTCCCCCGCATGGAAGAGGCATGCGACACCGAGGCGCTGGAGTCACTTGGCACCCGGATAGAGGCCCGCAAGGAGCAGCTCGAAACCACCCAACGGCCGATCGAACACGCCGCCTCCTCGATGGTGAGCGGCAACGGCGCGGCAGGTGGTCCCCTCATCGACCTCACGAAGGAAGAGTTGTACGCGAAGGCCCAGCGGGCCGACATTCCGGGCCGCTCGAAGATGACTAAGTCAGAGCTCGCCGACGCCCTCGGCGGCTGAACGCCCCGGCCGTCCTGGCGGCGGGAGGAACCCGGCGGAGCGCGTGCCTGAGGGTGCACCAGGTGGGAGTTGAACTCCGCCTTCGGGGGCGACGGGGGCGCTCCGGCACGACAGCCTCCTACCAGGCAGAACATCGACACCGTATCAGGCATATCGTCGCCGAGATACCAGGCAGATCGTCGTTAGTAGTGAGCTACCGGAACCGCGCGCAAAGCCTGTTCACCGCTACGGTGCCACTCGATGGGGGCCTATCCCAGAAGGAGATCGACGTCCTGCGACTGCTTGCCGAAGGCCTCTCGAACCGCGAGCCCGCGCAACGGCTGTTCGTCGCCGAGGCAACCGTCAAGACCCATGTCAGCAACATCCTCGCAAAGCTGCAGCTGCGAGATCGAGTGCAGGCCGTGGTGCTCGCCTACGACGTCGGCCTCGTCACGCCACGACGCGATCGGTGACACCCACGCGACGCCAGAACATGCCGTCGAATCGATGACGGGACTGACTGGCCGGCGAACCGATCCGCCTTCCGGCCGCATCAGCACGACTTGAGACGACGCGACCGATACGGCAGGGTTTGCGTGCTCCGTCGCTGCGAGCCGAACGCCGTCCCAGAACGCGCGACGAGCTGGGCAGCGCGAGTAGCACCTACCGCCGGCTCCGTGAGGCAGTGCCGGCCACCGGCCTGACCCAGAATCACGGCGTCCAACATCCCCGAATACGCGCCTGATCTCCCGCGAGCCGACCGGGCCAGGGATCGGGTTTATGGCGCGCAAGATCTGTGCGGCCTGGTCGAGCCTTGGGCCGTCCGCGATCCGGCAATCGTCGCGGTGTCGGTGGCACCATCCACGGGTGGGTGTGAGGCCCGGAGTTGCGGCCGCGCCGGTGCGAATTGCTGATCTCCAGTGGACGAGGCTCGATGCACTCGGCAGTATCTACGGGTATCGGTCGCCGGGGTCGGCGACTTTCAGAGTGAGGGGAGCGCACACATGCATGCGATCGTTGGGGTCAGCAAGTTGGGTCCTGAGGCCAAACCGGAGATGGCGCAGGGCATTCTGGCAAACCTCGGTTCGGCGCCGGGCTTCGTCAGCGGCACCTTCACCCAGTCTCCCGACGGGAAGAACGGTCGCAGCATGATCCTGTTCGAGACTGAAGAGGCAGCGAAGACTGCGGCCGCAAACGCGCAGGCGAATCTTCCAGACGATGCTCCAGTGGAGATCGTGTCAATCGAGGTATACGAGGTCGTGGCACACGCCTGACCACGGCGCGCGACAGACCAGACTTACAACGGCGCCTGTCATGTAGCGGCTGCCGCACCGACGTGGCGATCGCGCGCCATTCACCAGTGGCTCCCCAGCAGCTCCAAACACCACTGCGTACGCCGATCTGTCCTGGCGGAAGCGGCTCGCGATCAGTTGATCGGCGCGGTCGATATCTGGTGGCTCCGAGCGGTGCGGCTGTCTCCGTGGCAGGCAGGGCCGTCGGTGTGGTTGGGCGGCCACCGCGCCCTCCCTCTTCTCAGAGCTCGGCGGTGAACAGCGGCCAGGAGCCAGGCACGCCCTTGAGCTCGTAGTCGCCCCTCGGGCTGAAGCTCAGGCCGGATCCGCCCACGAGGTCGGTCACGACCCGTGAGACCAGCACCATGCCCGGCTCGGCTGCGGCCTGCACCCGCGAAGCGATGTGCACCGCTATGCCACCGATGTCGTCGCCTCGCTTCTCGATCTCGCCGGTGTGCACGCCGACGCGGATGTCGAGCCCGAGCTGTCGGGCCGCGTCTCGCATCGCCAGACCGCAGCGGATCGCCTGCGTCGGACCCTCGAACGTGGCAAGCACCCCATCGCCGGTGGTCTTGATCCGCGTGCCCGCGAACCGCCGCACCTGGCGCGCGACAGCACGGTCGTGGTCATCGAGTACCTCGCGCCACCGGCCGTCGCCCATGGCCGCGGCCCGCGACGTAGACCCGACGATGTCACTGAACAGCACCGTGGCGAGCACCCGCTCACCAGTCGGTCCCGCGCCGGTTGTCCCGGTGAGGAACTCCTCCACCTCCGCCAGCAACGCCTCTGTGTCACCCGCGAAGGGCACGTGGTCCGCACCCTGGAGCTCGACCAGCTTCGCACCATCGATGTGGTCGGCGAGATAGTGCCCGTGGCCGACTCGGATGAACTGGTTGTCAGTCCGGTGCAGGACAAGCGTCGGAGTGTTGATAGACGGGAGGAGGCCCCGGACGTCGTTGCGGTACAACATCGACTGGATCCGATGCGCGGAGGCCGGGCTCGCACCGCGGCGGCCGGCCCGCGACCACCAAGCTCGGAAGTCGGCATCGTTCGCCAAGCTCGGAGCGAGCAGGGCGACGTCAGCGGCGCCGTCGGCTGCCTCGCTGTCCAGGACCGTATCGAAGAACGCGTCGATCAGACGCTGTGGGACCCCACACGCATAGTCCGGAGCTCGAGCGGTCCGAGCAAAGCAATTGGTCAGCACCTGCGCCGTAGTGCGCTCGGGGTGGGCGGCGCACAACATCAGCGCGACGAGCCCGCCTCCTCCGGTCGCGAAGAGCGCCGCTCTCGACGAATCGACGGCATCGAGCACGGCGATCGCGTCCTGCGCCCACTGCTCGATGGTCAGCGCTGACCCCGCCTCGAGCGGATCCGACAATCCCAACCCGCGAGGATCGAAGCGGATCGCCCTCGTGAACGAGCCCAGTCGACGCTCGAAGCGGTTCCAGTTGGGCTCTTCGTCGTGGGCGTCTATGGAAACGTTCATCCCGTACGGGAGGATGAGCAGGTCGAGCTCACCATCACCAAGGACAGGTCGAGCTCACCATCACCAAGGACTTGGTACGCCACGTGCAGGTCTGCACTCTTGGCGTAGTGCGTCTGCGACCAATCCATACGCGCAGCGTACGTGGCGAGCTGTAACGGACGTCTCCCGGGCTCAGCCTGCCAACCACGACACCGCAATCCCCCAGCGCCATGTTGATGAACCGTGTCGCAGAGAGGGGCCACCGGCGAAGGACGCCCATGGGAGACGCGCGACGCGCCTGATCGGGACGGTTAGTGCGACGACGGCGAAGGACCTTCGGCGCGGGCGATATCTGGTGTCCCCGACGGGTCCGGCGGTCACGAGGCGAAGAATCGCAGCGACGCGTCGCACAGCCGTGCCAGCCCCGCCACCGTCGCCGTGGCATTGCCGTCGACGACGAGACGGTGGTCGGCGCCCTCGATGACCACCGACTCGGCGTCCACCGCAGCGCACACCCGCTCATGGGCCGTCGCATCGTGGTAGCGATCACCGCCACCAGCGACGACCAAGGAGCGCCATCCCTTGTCGACGAAACCCTCGCAGACATAGTCGAGACCAAACAGGGGCGTCACCCAGATGGCATCGCAGGCCACGCCATCCAGCGGCAGCATGGTCGACAAGAACAAGGTGCCCCGCGACTTGGCGATGAACGTGACCCGGTCCGCACGCCGGGACGTAACCAGACGGCGAACGAGGTCGAACACCTCGACATCGAACGCCCGGGCTGCATCCCGCTCCAAGCTCTCTGGCCGGAAATCAGGGTAGGCCACCGCTTCAACGGCGATGCCGCTCTGCTCGGCCGCCAGCGACGGAATCAGCAGCGGGGCGCTATTCGGACCAGCACTCCCGCCCGGCAACACCACCGCCACATGACCACCCACGCAGAGAAGCATGACCCGAGTGCCTCGAGGGCGACCAACACAGTCCCCAGCTCGCCGACGGAACTGGCCGAAGAGGCACTGGCGACGCGCCGATCGCGCGGGCTTCGCCGCGCTCGCGAGTGAGCGATATCCCGATCGCGCTGCCGAGCCATTGGCCCTGTTCCGGTATGGGCAGATGCCGACGTTGATGGAGTTGGTCTTTGACCTCGGCCAGCTTGGCCTGCTTGGCCTGCATCCGCTTCGAGATGGTCTTGCGCCTCACCCAGAACCGCCCCTTCCTCGACGTCGCGCAGATATGCGTGAATCCGAGGAAGTCGAACGTCTCAGGCTTGCCCTCGCCACGCCTTCGTCGGTTTCCGACGGCGAACCGCCCGAACTCGATCAGACGTGTCTTGTCGGGATGCAGCTCGAGGCCGAACTTCGCCAATCGTTCACGAAGGTCGACGAGGAACTGCTGCGCTTCCCTGTGATGCTCGAACCCGACAACGAAGTCGTCGGCGAAGCGGGTGATGATCACATCACCGCGAGCCTGGCGTCTCCTCCATTGCCGAATCCACCGGTCGAGGACGTAGTGGAGATAGATGTTGGCCAGCAGCGGAGACGCTGACGCCCCTTGGGGCCGCGCCTCCCTCACTCGCCGTCCACGCTCCGTCCTCGATCACTCCCGCGCTCACCCACTTCTGGATGAGACGCACGAGCCGCTTGTCCGCCATCCGATGCTCGACGAACTTGGTCAGCCAGTCGTGATCAAGACTGGTGAGGAAGTCGCGGATGTCCGCGTCGAGCACCCAGTTCACCCTCTTGTTGGTAATTCCAGCCGTGAGCGCATCCAATGCATCGTGGGGGCTGCGCCCGGGCCGAAACCCATAGGAGAAGCCGAAGAAGGCCACCTCGTAGACGGCGTTGAGCACCTCGACGACGGCCCGCTGAAGGATCTTGTCCTCCAGCGTGGCGATGCCAAGCGGCCGCTTCACGCACACGATCCAGCGCACTTGGCGCGTCTGATCCGGCCCTGTGTCCGGGACGCGTTTTGCTGTCCGCGTTTCCCTTGGCCAGCCCCCTTTCCTCCACCACCTGCGCCGCCGGCGAACCGCCATTGTTCAGCGGCTTCACAGGTACTACGGGGCTGTCTGACTGCCCACGCTCGTTCATCTCAGGCTCGCGACCTCGGCCTTCCCTGAGCGGCCCGCCCGGCGATCAACCAGACGGGCGACCGTGGGATCTCCCGGTTCTCGTGCACGGAGGTTCCGTGCATGCACAGGTTCTTCGACCGCGCAGGGTCCGTCGACGGCTCGCGAAAAAAGCCGCCGACGATGTTGCCTTCCGCTTCTGCGCGACGGCGCCGGCACCCCGATCGCCATGATTTCGCGGCTCAATAGCCCGGCGTGCACGTACCCCTGTCCAACACTTCGCCCACACCCTCACGGACGCCGACGCATGGCTCGGGGCGACCGTGGGTCGCTACTCCTTCGGTGTAGAGCTGTCTGATCTCCTCCTCCAGGCCGGTTATCCGGCGCTACCGTGCGTTCTGTTGCGCCTCGGCGTCCTGGAACCGTCGATCTGCTCTCTCACGGCGCCTTCCCTTGACCGGCTCGTCGGCGCCGCCGGCCTCCTAAGCCGGCAGGACCCCTTGGCTGGCGCGGCTATGCCCGCGATGAAGCCTGCTCGCAGGAATGCACGCGAGGGTGACGGTCTACGAAGGTGTCGATGCCAGCGTGCTCGAGCTTCCGATCGTGAAACGTTGAATGGCATCCCTTTCGGAGCGGTTCTCAGACGGCTAGGAGCTCGCTGAGCCCGGCGAGGGCATACTCGGCGACCTGTTCGCGGGTCAGGAGGGAGCCGTGGGCCGCAGCCTGGGTGAAGGCTGCCTCGTCCATTCCGGTCTTGAGCCGGTCGCGGACGTCATCCATGCGGGCGAGCTGGTCGCCGTACGGCGTGGGGGCCGCCTCGGGTGCGGCGTACAGGAGGACGGCTGCTGCCTCGTACGCGTCGAGCGCGGCGAAGGCCTCGACGAGGTTCCACACGACAACCATGAGGTGGGTCCACGCCCCGCTACGCCGGAAGCGGTCGATGAGTTGTGCGAACTCGGGAAGCGTCCGGCGGACGTCACCGTGCCGGGCCTCGACCGTCACGGCGGTGATCCTGGTGACGTTCTCGAGCAGGCTGCTGCGGGCTGCCACTGCCTCCTCGACACCCTGTCGAGCGAGCGCGATCGTCTTTGGCGGGTGCGCTTCGCCGCTCACCTCTGCCTGGCAGTACAGGGACCACGCCGTCGCTGAATGGTTCCGGAGCGAGCGCACGAGTTCGGCCTGCTGGCCGAGGTAGAGCTCGGCCCGGTCGGGCTCTCCGGCGTAGGCATGCATGATGGCGATCTGGCCGGCGAGGTAAGCAGCGAGCCAGTGGCGGTCGCCTTCCTGGACGAGGCCGAGCGCACCCTCGGCGGTCTGGAACGCCCGGGGGTCCTGGCGATACATAAGGACGACGGTGTGAGCCACGAGGATCTCAGCCAGGTCGGCCCTCTCCGAGGCGGACGCGAGAACCTCCTCGACGATCGACTCGGCCCGGTCGAGGTCGCCCGCGTACCAGTGGCCCCAGGCGGCGACCGCGGCGACGATGAGAGCGTTGTGCTCGTCGCGCGGTGGCGTCCGGGCGAAGAAGTCGAGCGCCTGGTCGGCCCAGGTGCTTGCCTCCCACCGAGGTCGAAAGTGGAGGTAGCCCATCAGCGGTGCGATAAGCCGGGCCAGCCCGTCGGCGTCCCCGTGGCGGCGGGCGATGGCCACGCCTTGGCGGACGTTGTCGAATGCGCCCTCGATCGCCTGGACGGCCTCGTCCTCGCGTGAGCCGGCGACGTCTAGGGCCAGGGCCTCCATGAGGTCGGCGTGGTAGGCCAGGTTGGCCCGGTCGATGGCTTCGCGCTCGCCGCGCTCGTCGAGCTGTTGGCGGGCGAAGTCGCGGAGCGTCTCCAGCAAGCGATATCGCCACATGCCCTCGGCTCGGGTGACGGACACCATCGATTTGTCGACCAGGTCGGCGAGCAGTGCGGACACCTCGGTCGAGGCGAGATCGTCGGCCGACCCGACGGCCTCGGCCGCCTCGAGCGAGAAGGCGCCGGCGAAGGTGCCAACACGGCTGAACAGTCGCTGTTCTCGCTCGGCGAGCAGTTCATGAGACCAGGCCACGGTGGCGCGGAGACTGTGGTGGCGTTCGTCGGCGCCCCGCCGGCCACTCGCGAGGAGGGTGAAGCGGTCGTCGAGCCGTCTGGCGATCTCCGCCAGCGGTAGTGCGCGGACCCTGGCCGCGGCGAGCTCGATTGCCAGCGGCAGCCCGTCGAGGCGTCGGCAGATGGCGGCGATGTGAGCGAGCGCGTCGGCGCCCACATCGAAGTGCGGATCACTCTCGCGCGCCCGTTCGACGAACAAGGCGACCGCGGGGCCGGCCTGCTCGACTACGCCGTCGTCGTCGGCCGTTTCGAGGCCGTCGACCGGCCGGACCACCTCTCCCGGCAGCGAGAGCCGCTCGCGGCTCGTCGCCAACACAACCAGCGACTCGCAGTCGCGAAGGAGCGACTCGACCAGCGCCGCTACTGGGTCGAGGAGGTGCTCGCAGTTGTCGAGGACGAGCAACGTGGGTCGCACGCGGAGCCGGTCACACACCGCCTCGAGCATGGTGACCCCGGCGCGCTGGTCGACGCCCAACACGGTGGCCACCGCGGGGACGAGGTCGTCGGCCGAGGGAACCGCACCGAGCCCGCACCACATAGGCTCGAGGCCTGGGACGTCGTTCGCGAAGTGCTGCGCGAGCGCCGTCTTCCCGACGCCTCCCGGTCCGACGAGGCTGATGAGCCGCCGCTCGCGGATCATGGCCCGGATCGATTGGATCATCTCGTCCCGCCCGAACAGGCGGGTAGTCGACGCCCGGCCGTGGGCTATCGGCGAGCGCGGCGTGACAGCGGATGCCGCCGGGGCGGCCAGGTCGGGATCGTGATCGAGGATCCGCCGCTCAAGCTCGCGTACCTCGGCGCTCGGCTCGAGCCCCTTGTCGAGCAGCGTCATACGGAGGCGCTCGTACGCCGCGAGCGCGTCGCTCTGACGTCCGGACCGATAGAGCGCGAGCATGAGCAGCTCGTGGATACGCTCCCGCAACGGCCATGCTTCGGTGAGCCCGGTCACCTCCGGAAGGACTTGCGAGTGCCGTCCGCACTGCAGGTCCGCGTCGACGCGATCGGCAAGCGCCTCAAGCCGGAGCTCACTGAGGCGGGACGACTCGATCGTCGCCTGAAGCCCGTCACCGAAGTCGGCCGCGCCGTCCCCCCTCCAAAGCGCGAGCGCGTCGACCAGCCGGCCGGCGGACACCTCCGGCGCTCCGGCGTGGAGTGCGGCGCGGCCGTCGGCCACGAGCTCCTCGAATCGGCCGACATCGACCTGATCGCGCTCGACGGCCAACAGGTACCCCGACCCCGTCGTCTCGACGATGCCGTCGTCCCACGTCCGTAAGGCGCGCCGGACGTTGGTGACCGCCGTCTGCAGGGACTTCAGCGCGGTGCGCGGGGGATCGTCGCCCCACACGAAGTCCAGGAGCGTCGCGGCCGAGACCGCGTGTCCTGCGCGGAGCGCCAACACCCCCAGCACGCATCGCTCCCGCCGCCCCGCCACCACGACCTCTTCGCCATCGCCTCGGACGAGCAGGGGACCGAGCACCCCGATCTCGATCATCGGCTGCAACGTAGCCGTCCACCCTTCCCGGCCGTGACCCGACGGTGACCCACTCGTTGCCGGCATGTCGGACGATGTGAGTGTCTAGTCGAACCACCCGAAAGGAATAATCCCATGTTCAAGGTCACCGTCCTCTACGACGAGCCCGCTAACCCCGACGCTTTCGAGGACTATTACTTCTCGACGCACCTCGGAATAGCCGCGAAGCTGCCGAACGTGACCCGCGTCGAGACCGCGAAGGCCGCCGCCACCCCAGACGGCTCCCCTCTCCCCTGCTACCGGATGGCCGAGATCTGGTACCAGGATCTCGAGACCCTCCAGGCCTCGATGGGCTCACCCGAGGGTGAGGCCACCGTCGCCGACCTCGCCAACTTCGCAACGGGAGGCGCGAGGGTGCTCATCTCCGCGGTCGACTGACAGCCGTCCTACCCGATGGTTCCCCGTCCTCGACACGGCCCTCTGCTTCGTCGCACGAGGTGCCGTGTCCAGGACGGAAGGATTCGGAACCATGGGTGGCCTTCCTTCCATCGGGCCCGCGACAACTCGATGCGCGGTTGCTAGCGCTGGTGTGCCAACGTGAGGCCGGGCACCGGGCTGGTGAGCTTGAGCACGTGTCGCATCCCGACCGAGCCGATGTAGAGGTCGCGTAGGTCGGGGCCGCCCCAGCTGACGTTGGTCGGCAACTGCAGCCTCGTACCGTCAGGGTCTTCGATGACCGTTACCAGTTGATGGTCGGGTGTGATGGCACAGACGCGCCCACCCACTCACCACCGTCACCCAGAGGTTGCCGGCCTGATCGAATCCGCATCCGTCGATCAGCCCCCACCGGCGCACGGCTTCCGGGTCAACGAACGCGGTGTCGGCGGCCTCTTGGGTGTACTCGTCGGCGCGCCGGTGTCCGATGCGCGTCCGGTTCCACGACTTGCGGCATACTCACTGCGCCCACCTCATCGCGGCGGACGTGAATGTCAAGGCGATCTCACGTCGGATGGGCCACGCTTCTGTGTCGTTCACGCTCGACCGCTATGGGCACCTCATGCCGGAGGCCGACGCTGATGCGGCTGTCGCCGTCGCCGCGCTGGTCGACGGACTCGCATCCTGACTAGGTCCAGTCGTAGTCCCGAGCTGTGAGTACAGCTCTCGGTCGAGGGTCCGTCCGAGCGAGTCCATCGAGCTCGGCCCGCCGAGTACCGTCGAAAGCGCAAAGTTCCGCTGCACGGGTCCGCTACCCGCAGAATGACCCACAGCGGCGTGAAGGTCCTCCTCGAGATGTTCCGCGAATGCTCCTCGAGGACGTGTGACGGACTGTCAAGACCTGTGACGGATGCTCCTCGAGATGCTCCTCGAGACTCCTGTGACCAAGATGTGACCACGGGAGTGCACGTCATGCTGTTTCACGCGAGGCCGCGGGCCGCTGACCTGCGTCGTCTGTTCTAAGGCGGCGGAGTGCACCAGGTGGGAGTTGAACTCCGCTTTAGGCGGTGACGGCTGGTGTCAGCCAGTAGCGCGTAGTACCCTGAACTGGGACGACGCGGTGGACGAGGTCCAAGCCGTGTTGGCGCGTGACGGTCAGTTGTGAGCCGTTTGTGACCAACGTGTGACCGCGACAAGCGCTCTCAGGACAGCCTGACTACCGCAGTCCTCTCTCGTTCGTTACCGAGGGCGCCCAGTACGGTGACGGTCTGGTAGCGGTGCGTCACGAAGGTGGGGCCATGTCCGCTGGGGAAGTTCAGATCCGGGTGCTCGGGCCCGTCGAGGTGGTCGACGGGTCCGGCGAGGTGCTGTCGCTGCCGCCCCAGCCGACGCGGCTGCTGGCGTTGCTGGCGGCCGCGGACGGTTCGGTGTCCCGTGACCAGGTGGCCGAGTACGTGATCGACGGCGACCCCGCCGGCTCGGCTGTGCGGACATGCGTCTCACGCCTTCGGAAGGTGCTCGGAGATCGACTCGTCCGGAGCGGAACGCGGTACCGGCTCGATCTAGGTGCGTGCGGGTACGACGCGCACCGGTTCGAAACCTTGGTGCGGAGCGCGGCCGGACGACCAGCCGATGAGCGAGCCGAGCGGCTCGGCGAGGCGGTGGCGCTGTGGCGCGGCCCGGCCTTCGGTGACCTCGCCGGGGAGCACTGGGCGTTGCCCGCCGCCGCCCGCCTCGACGCCGCTCGAGCCCAGGCGGTCGAGGACCTGGCCGAGGCGTTGATCGACAGCGACCTTGCCGTCCGGGCCGTCCCGCTGCTCGAGGCACACGTGATCGACCGACCGCTCGAGGAAGGTCCCGTAGCGCTGTTGATGCGCGCTCTGGCCCACACCGGTCGGGTGGCAGAGGCGACACGGGTCTTCCAGCGCCTGCGGGCAGAGCTCGTCGAAGCGGGACTGGAGCCGAGCCAGGAGCTGGCGAAGCTGGAGCGGCGGATCCTGGCGGGCACGACAGAGCCCGCCGAACCGGGAACCGGCGACGTCGCGTTGCCGACGGGCACGGTGACGTTCCTGTTCACCGACGTGGTCGGCTCGACCCGCTTGTGGGACCGGCAGCGAGACGCGATGGCTGCGAGCCTCCGTCGCCACGATGAGATCGTGCCGTCCTGTCTCACCGAGACGGGCGGCCACATCTTCAGCCACGCCGGTGACGGCTGGGCCGCCGCATTCGCGTCGCCCCGCGCTGCGATCGACGCCGCCACGGCGATCCGCGAGCGGCTGGGTGCGATCGACTGGCCGGGTCCCCCGCTGGCGGTGCGGATCGGGCTGCACATCGGCGAGCCCGAGATGCGTGACGACGACTACTTCGGCACCCCGGTCAACGTCGCAGCCCGCGTCGCGGCCGCCGCGGCCGGAGGGCAGGTCGTGGCGACCGGCGCGGTGCGCGACTCGGTCGGCTTCGATGGTGTCGATCTGGGATCCCACCATCTCCGAGGTCTGAGCGACCGGATCCATCTGTGGCAGATCGGCACCGGAGGTCACACGCCTCTCCGGGCCGACGCCTTGATCCCGGTGCGCCTCCCGGCACCTCGCACCGGACTCGTGGGCCGCGACGAGGCACTGACCAAGGTCGCCGAGATGATGGGGGCGTCCCGGTTGGTGACGATCACGGGGGTCGGCGGCGCGGGCAAGACTCGCCTGGCGGTGGAGGCGGCACGCCGCACGGTGGGCGCGTTCCCTGCCGGTGTCCATTTCGTTGACCTCACCGTGGTCGATCACCCGAGCCGCGTCCGAGAGGAGTTCGTCCGCTCGCTCGGCGTCGACGAGGTCTCCGACGACATCGATCCCCTCGTCGCCGCCCGCGCCTCGGACCCCTTGTTGTTCGTCGTCGACAACTGCGAGCACGTCCTCGACCCGGTGGCCGAGCTCATCGACGGCCTGCTCGAGGGCTTCGAATCGCTCCACGTCCTGGCCACCTCCCGCGAAGCGCTTGAGATCGACGGTGAACGCACCCTGCGCCTGCGGTCCTTGGAGACCGGAGCCGGTGGTGCGGCTGTCGAGCTGTTCGTCCAGCGCGCCCGGGCTGCGCGGCCCGACTTCGACCCCGACGACGACGCGCTGTCGGTCGTTGCCGAGATCTGCGGTGAGCTCGACGGCATGCCGCTCGCGATCGAGATGGCCGCCGCCCGGCTGCGGTCGATGACGCTCACCGAGCTCCGCGGCCGGCTGGACGAACGATTCGAGCTTCTCTCCGGCGGGCGACGGCGGGCACGACGGCGTCAGCAGACACTCGACGCTGTGGTGGCTTGGAGCTACGACCTGTTGGACGCCGACGAGCAACGGGTGCTGCGACGCCTCGCCGTGTTCGCCGGTTCCTTCGATGCCGATCTCGTCGCCGCCGTGTGCGAGACCACAGCGAGTCGAGCCGCGCAGATCCTCGATTCGCTGGTGGCCAAGTCGCTGGTCGAGTTCGACGAACGTGATGGGCAGCCACGCTTCTCGCTCCTGGAGACGATCCGCCTCTACGCCGCCGACCGACTGCTCGCCGACGACGAACCCGTCTCCGCCCGCCGCCGCCTCGCCGATGCCCTCATCGACCGCTGGTACCGCGGACCCGACACGGTCGTGGACGCGATCGTGGCGCTGGACGAGCTCGTCCGGTTCGAGGCCGACAGCGACGGGCTGGCCCGAGCTGCACAGTCGTGCCTCGATCAGCGCGACTGGCTGGGAGCGGCCCGCCTGCTCCGGATCCTGACCAGGAGGGCCACGAGCAGCATCGATCAAGCGTGGAGCGAGGCGATCAGGCGCGCTGAGGTCCGCCAGGAACTCGGCGCGACCGAACCCGACCTTCTCTCCTTCATCGAACGCCAGGTCGCAGGCAGTAGATATGCCGCACACCTGCCACCGGGCGCGTTGCGTGACTTCACCGCAAATGTCGACGCGCGAGAGCTCCGGCGGCTCGAAGACGCCGGGTGGCGGATCCGCCCAGGCGAACCCCAGTCGCACCTCATGCGCTATGTCCCCGAGCTCGTTCCCGGACGTCTCGACGAACTCGTTGCATGGGCAGACGATCTGGACCTCAAGCGCGACGGGTATGGGCGATGGGAGTCGGCCGCGGTCGGGATGGCGCTCGCCGGCAACTTCGAGCGAGCGTGCGCCACGCTCAAGCAGCTCGAACCGGATCGCGGCACGCCCGGCACGCTGGCCTTCTGGGGCTCCACAACGTCCTACCTCCACTCGGTGGCGGGTCGCCCCGAGCGGGCGCTCGAGATCATGGACGAGACCGAGGTGCCGATCTCGACCAACAGCGCCCTCGGGATGCGCCGGATGATCGCTCGCACGGTCCCGATGCTCTGCCTGGACCGGATCGACGAGGCCGTCGGGCCCTTCGTCGCCGACACCAAGACCCGCAACATGGGACCGACGGGACGGGCCGGCACCTACCTGGCCGTCTTCGCGCTGGTCCACCACCTGGTCGGTAACCGAGACCGGGCCGAGCTCTTGATCGACCACACCGTCAAACGCCTCCTCGCCGACTACCTGATCATCTGCCACATCAAGTCGATCGTGGCCGGCTGGCCGACGGAAGAGTTCCGCGACCGTTGGACGCACTGGCACGACACCCACACCGTCGTGGGTGACCTTCCGGGTCGCTGCGAAACCATGCGCGACCTGGCCCAGGAAGAGATCCGCTACTGGTCGTGACCCCGGGGCCGGGCGGTACGTGTGGAGGTGGGCGACTGGCGCGGGTGCAGGGCTACGGTTCGGGTTGATGGGGGCTGAGACGTGGGCATTTCTGTTCACCGACGTGGAGGGGTCGACGCGGCGGTGGGACCAGGACCCACAGACGATGGCCGCCGACCTCGCGGTGACGGATGGGCTGGGGCGGGAGGTGGTGGCCCGCCTTGGTG
>CAZWDB010000020.1:0-48458 GCA_964632885.1 uncultured Acidimicrobiales bacterium
CGCTTGCCGACTCGAGGATCTGTCCCCCTTCACCGCAGCTGGCTCGGCCGGGCGAGACCAGAAGCGGCTAGGCGTCGAGCCACGCCGATCCGATCGTAGCCCGACACCAAACCGGCGGCAATCACCTGGAACTGCCTGACCCCGCTCGCCGCGGGGCGCGGGCATGGCGAGGAGGGGCGAAGCGACCAACCGGCGCGGCACAGTTGGGTCGTGGCTCATACGGGCGCGCGGGCACTGACCTGGCTCAGCGGCGTTGTGGTCTTCGTCGTTCGCGCGAACCCGTCGCGTCCTGTCGGCGTGGGCGCGGTCATAGGTGGTCTGACTGACTTCGAAGGAGTCTGGGGCGGGAGCCCCTTTGTAGCCGTGTGATCGGTAGCTACTCGTGGAGAACCCTCCGTGGGAGAATCCGCCCTCGACACGCCCACCGCGCCACGTCGTCCTACAGGGCTGGCCGCCAAGTCGCCTGATGGCAACGCATCGTGCACGAAACACCAGGTGATCCGCCCCGAAGGATCAACGCCGGACGACGCTAGTTACGGCCCGAACAGTTGCGCGAGCCGCCGCGACCGCAGAGCCTCCTGATAGAAGCTGCTGTACCGATCGGCGTCGAAGTGCTGATAGCCGCCGCACACGCCATAGAGGTGCACACCGCTTCGCCCCAAGGTCTGGACGATGTGGGTCCGTTCCCAGCCACAGGTGTGGAGGAACGCCATCCACTGCTCCGCAGCGCTGGACTCGACTCCACCGAGCGGCGCCGGTGCTAGCTTGCGCCACTCCCGCGGGATGCCCACTTCCTCCACCGGGGCCATGTGGGGCTGATTCACGATTGACGTGTAGGCCACGACTCCGCTGTACTGCCGCTCGCAGATGACCGACAACTCGTGGTAGGGCGGCCTCCAAGCATCGAGGTCGACGAGGTCGAAGCGGTCGAGATCGAGCAAGCGCAAGGCGTCGGCCGCGGCCATCGCGAGGTGGGTGCGGTATCCGGGATCCGCGTCGTTGTGCAACACCTCGATCGGTTGACTGGCAACCTCCTGGGCGGTGTCCCAGACATCGTGGTCGCCGGCGAAGCAATCGAGCACTCGGGCGAGACGGCCCGTCGGCAGGACCGCGAGCCGCATCGCGACCTTGGTGGCGAGCACTCCCCGGTTCTGGTGCTGGACCAACGCCACGGCGGTCACTCTGTCATCTCCGGTACCGTCGGCGAAGTTTCCGGAGGGCATCGAAGGCTGCCGCGCCCTCGGCTCGTCGGCGCATCGCCCTCGAGTCAGAGGCTCCAGAGCAACACGCTCTATCCAGCCGCGGAGATACCTGCCGCTCGCGCCGCTACTCACCCACGACCCCACCACTTATATCGTCGAACGGATACGAGCCTCGACCCCGCAGACCCGACAATAACCGCCATGCGGTGGCGATCTGTCGCGGCACCGCAGGCACGATGGCGTACACGATCCATCGATCTGTTCGCAGACTTCGTCGACCGCTTACGGACCGGCCCGCCGGCGTTGTACGCCGGACGCAAGCCGGGCTGTGAGCGCGCGAACTGCCTCCAGGTCGCCTTTCGGAGCGTCGGGCCAGTTGGTGAGGCTCACTGTGATCGCTCCGTTGGCGTCCCTCTTCGGCAAGTACTCACGCGGCGTGGCCGGGTAACGCGCCTGCAAGTGGACGTGAAGGTGGGGCACGCCATCGCCGTAGACGTGGGCGTAGACGTGTTCCGCTTCCTCGGAGGAGCGCAGGGCGCCAGCAACATCGTTGACCAAGGATCCGATGGCTGCAGATTCCTCGGGGGTCAGATCTCCGAGGCCCGCCACATGCCGCTTGGTCTCGACGAACGCATAGCCGAGGTACGCGTCGGATGCACCGTCGGTTGGCACGACGTGGCTGGCAAATACGAGTTCGTCTTCGTAGATCACGCCAACACCCAGCGCGTCACGGGACGCTTGCTTCCGACAGATGAAGCACTCAGCCACGCCAACATCTTCGCCGTCAGTCACCGCTGGCGCTCGCGCGATCTGTTCGAACTGCGCCGAACCCCGACCCGTCGATCGGGTCAGGACCGCGAGGTGGCCAGAGAGTGGTGTGACTAGGTTGCGGTGCGAGGCCAGTCGCCGCATTGGAGGCCGATGGTGCTTGTGTCAATGACCGCCCTGAACCTCGTCCTGCTTGCTGTCCTTGCGGGTGTGCTCATACAGCGGTTTCGCACGACGCGCAATACCGGCTACCTCGTCCTCGGCATCCCTCTCGTACTCTGGTCCGTCATCTCCGCGCCTCTGAACTGGTTGCTCGAGAGCCAGATCAACCGCCACCTCCAAGGCGAGGCCATGCTGTGGCCTCTCTCGCGCGAGATGACCGTTGGCAACATGGTCGCCGTCTTCAACTACGCCGAAACCGCCGTTCGCGTTGCGCTGCTCGTGGTCGGCTTCCTGTGGCTCGCTCGCGTCGAGTCAAAGACTGAAAGCGAGGCAGCTCCCGCCTCCCAAACCCCAGAGGAGGCAGCACCCTCACGGGCCCCGGCGGACAGTCCGGAGCGACCGCAGTGACGCCGACGATCTGGCGTGCGGAGACCACGCACGGTGCCGTCGCTCGGATCGCTCGCGATCGGCGAGGGGTCGAGCTGATGGTCGAACGCTCTGCCGTGGTGTGACCGCAGGAACGCCGGGCAGCGCGCCCAGGTAATGGCGCGGGAATGTCGGTGGTCGCCGTTACCATCGAGAAATGGCGCAGTGCACTGCACCCGTCTACGGCCACCGCTCGTCAGCCGCTGCTGCGAGATGTCCTGCGTGCGGAGGGCGGTCGCGCTACCGGTCTTCCTACTCCTACTCCCCGCCCGCGCCCTCGCACCGGAGCGGGTCGTCGTTCGGCGGCGGCGGATCCAGCCGCGGCGGGTCGTCCGGCGGTGGCAGATCGGGTCGCACGAGGGCTGGTGGATCGGTGTCGTACACGCCCTCCGAGTGGCGTTCCATTGAGCCCGTCGCCCGCAAGGCCACGGAGCAGGCGCGCGAGCATCCGGAGCGTCGGGACCTTTTCCTCTGTCATGCCTGGGATGACCGAGACGGCAGCGCCTCCGAGTTGTACGACCGCCTGAAGTCCAACGGCGCGACGGTCTGGTTCAGCGAGAAGGACGTCGCCCTCGGCAAGCAGTTGCTCCGTGAGATCGACAAAGGTCTCAGGAACTCTCGCGTCGGAATCGTTCTGGTTACCCCGGCGCTGCTCAAAAGCATCGAGGCCGAGCGCATCGCGGAGAAGGAACTGTCCGTGCTGCTCGCGAGCGGCCGGGTGATCCCCGTCGCACACGGGACCACGTTCGAGGCCCTTCGAGACGTCAGCCCCATGCTCGCCTCGCATGCTGGACTGGATACCACGGAGTCGTCGCTGGAGGACGTGGCAGCCAAGGTCGCCGCCGCCGCAGCGGCGCTCGCGGACGACTGACGCAAGGCGGACACCGCCCGCGCCCAGCTCCGCTTGGTCGCGTTGGGTGCAGCTGTTGTTCAGATGGTCGGCGAGGCGCTTAGACGTCGACTCCATCGGGCAGTGAATACAACCTGCAGTGCGATGACGGGACGGCCATGCCAACCTGGTGCCGTGGAAGTGGCCTGGACGAGAATCGGCGCGTACGCGCTCTGCCGCGACGATCAGGGGCGAGTGCTGCTCACCCGTTATGCCGCCCCCGGCTACCCAGACCACGGCAAGTGGACGATGCCCGGCGGGGGGATGGACTGGGGGGAGTCGGCCCGCGAGACCGCGTGCCGGGAACTTCTCGAAGAGACTGGCCTAACCGCGACGCTTGGTGATGTCGCGGGCGTGTTTTCTCGGTGGTTTACGGCGCAGGAGTCGGCTCGAGGGGAGGCGGGCCACCTCGTCTGCATCATCTTCCACGCATCGGCGCTCAACGGCGATCTCCGCGAGGAGTTTGATTCCGACACGACTGACGCTGTCCGGTGGTTTGACGTTGCCGATATCGCGGAGTCGTCCCACGTCGAGCTCGTGGACTTTGTTCTGGATCTTCTGTCAGCTGACGGCTTCCGCTGTGGGGTCACTGCCACAGGCGGCTGACCGCCACGACGAGTATCAAAAGGGCGCGACCGATGTAGGCGTTATGCGTGCGGCGAACGGCGTCGATCCGCACATAACCGACGCACAGAATGCGCGAGTAGTCCGGCCAACAGTGGGCGTGATGCCCGTGACGGCGTCTGCGTCGCGTCGGTCGCGACTGCGGTCGGCGGCACGTGAGGGTCTATAGGGATAGGTCGATGCCTTGGGCTTCTGGTTCGAGTCCGTGGGATGGCGCGAGTCTGGTGGCGGCGTCGGCGGCGGCTTGGTAGCTGGTTCGGTAGGCGGGGCTGTCGTTCCATGCGGGGCGGTGTCCTAGTGGTTCGGTTGGGGCGATGTCCCAGGCGGTTTGGTGTTGGTCGATGCGGGCGGCGTCGAGCGCCCACGACGGCACGGCGTTGGGGTAGAGGTCTGGTTCTGCCTCCCCGGCGAGGGAGGTCGGGGTGTGGCCGGTGAGCGACTGGGCCGCCGGTCCCGTGAGCGTTTGGGCGTGGCCGGTGAGTGGTTGGAGCGGGTCGGCGGCGATGGCGGTGGCGCGTGCGTGGAGGTCGTCGTTGAGTTTGGTGGCGGTGTCGGCACGGGCGACTTGGAGGGCAGGGCCGTGTCGCCGGATGTCGTCGTGGGCGTCGACGAGTTGTTCGGCGAGGCGGGGCTGTTCGGCGGTGAGCCGGTCGAGTTCTTCGCCTCCGCGGGCGATGGCGTCTTGGGCGGTTGCGGCGGTGCCGCGCCAGGTGTCGAGCTCTTGGCGGTTGTGGGCGCGGAGGCGCCGTGCCGGCCGTTGGAGGCGGGCGATCTTGCCGTTGGCGTGGTGGAGACGTTCGCGGGCGGCGGCGATGTTGGCTTGGATGTGTTGTTGGCGTTGCTGGTTGTTAGCGAGTTGGCGGCTGGCGTGGTCGGCGTCGTAGCGGAGCCGGGAGAGCTCGTCGGCGAGGTGGTGGTGCCGCTGCAGGAGGACGCGGAGGACGGCCGGGTCGAGCGGTGTCGGCCTGTTGGGGTCACGGGCCGGGGTGGGGTGGAGTTCGTCGCGGCGGGCGACGGCGGGCAGCTCTGTCCAGCGGCGGGCGATGGCATCGGCGACGACGTCGACGGGGTCATGATCGGCGTGGTCGGTGGGGACATAGATGTGGTTGGCTGCCCGGCCGCGGGTGATGGGTACGTAGATGCCGGCGGTGTCGGTGGGGGTGTCGAGCAGCAGGAGGCTGCGGTCGACGGTGCGGCCTTGGGCGGCGTGGCTGGTCTGGGCATAGGCGAGTTCGACGTGGTCGGCGACGTAGCTGGCGGGGAGGTGTGCGTGTCCGGTGCGGCCGGACACGGCGAGGCTGCCGTCGTCATGGACGGCGGCGATGGTGAAGGTGTCGCGGTTGCGGATCATCTCGCCGCGGTGGGTGCGGAGGCTGCGGTCGTTGCGGCGGGCGGCGATGACATCGCCGGCGACGAGTCGGCTTTTATCGGACGCGGTGGTAGCCGGGCCGGACAGGTCGATGTCGCCTCTGTGGTGGCGGAGTTGTTGGGCGAGGCGGTTGAGGGCGGCGACCGTGTCGTTGGTCGGCGCCAGCATCAATACGGATTCGCCTTGGGCAGCGGCGTCTGACCAGTCGGCGAGGAGTCGGGCGCGTATGCGGGCGGGGTTGGCGCCGTGGATGCGGCCGTGGGCGGCGTAGTCGTGGCCGGCGGTAGGGTCGCCGGACCGGACCCGGAGGCTGGCGTCGGCTTCCCATGGTTGGTCGAAGCGTCGGGGCCGGCCGAGCTCGATGGCGTCGTGGGCGGCGACGAGGTGGCCGAACATGCCACCCCGCCCGACGGCGGAGAACTGGAGGGGGTCGCCCACCAGCACCACCCGCCACCCCTCCCGATCGGCGAGGGCGGCCAGCTCGGCGAGCTTGGCGGTTGGAACCATGGCGGCTTCGTCCACCACCACCGTCGCGCCGTGTGGCAGGTCATAGAGCGGCTCAGGCGCCCGGTCGAGGCGGTGCTCGACGAGGAGTTTGTCGAGGGTGTCGGCGGGGATGCCGCAGCTCTCGGCAAGGACCTCGGCCGCAGCCGCCGAGGGGGCGACACCGAACGCCACCCGGCGGTGTCGCTGCAGATGGGACACGGCGGCGGCGAGCGCGGTCGTCTTGCCGGACCCGCCGGGGCCGACGATCAGCACCAGCGGCGCCCCGCCCGCGACCGCGGCGGCCGCCTGGTGCTGGAGGGGCGACAGGCCGGCGACGGTGTCGTCCGGCAGCGGCACCACCTCGACAGGATTCTGGAGGCGGGTATGGGCCCAGGCTTCGATGCGTTCTTCCTCGGCGACGATGGCTGGGGTGGTGAGGGAGGAATCGAGGACGGATTCGGAAATCGGGCGCCCGTCGCGGCGCACCTCGACACCCGGTTCGGGGCTCGGGGTGAGCGAGAGGCATCGGGCGGCCGCGGCCGCATCGGCGAGTTCGTCCAGCCACGACCTGAGCGCGCCGGCGGGCAGGCCGATGTCGGTCGGCACATGGCCGGCGAGTTCCCGGACCAGCTCGGCGGGCCGCCAATAGGACTGCCGCTCCGCCAACGCCCCCAACGCGGCGTCCACGACGGCTTCGACGTCGTCGTAGCCGAGGACACGGGGCTCGAGGACCCGGCCGACCGCGGCGGCAACGACGCGGTCCGGGTCATGCCCGGCGCCCGCGGCTTGGTCGACCCAGGATCGGTGCAGCGTGTCGGCATCTGCCGGATGCGGCTTGGACGGTCTCGAGTCGACGACTGCTTCGCGCTCGAGACGCCACCTCTCCCGCGGGGTCGGCTCCCGGCCGAAGCTGTCGAAGAAGCGGGCCTGTTTCTCCTCCAGGCGGGCATCGATCTGGTGGGTGCGGGTCGAGAACAACTCGATAACAGCCTCGGGGACGGCTGCGATCTCGGCGATCCCGTTGACCGGTTCCCGCCAGCCCACCCCGAGACGGCGGGTCAGTTCGCTGCGCAGACCGGCGTGATACAGCGCGGACAGGCTGCGCTGGTCGAACTTGAGGGTGCGGGCATCCAAGGCCAGCCAACGCCCATCCGGCGAACGCACCCGGTTGGCGACCACCACATGGCTATGGAGCTGGGGATCCAGCGCCCGGGAGGTGTGCTGGCGGAACGAGGCCGCCACGATCCCCTCGGCGTCCACCACCACGACCTGCCGGCCCCGCCGATACCGGGTGTGGGCGTGCGCCTCGACCCAGTCGATGACCGCTCCCACCGCGGCGTCATGGGCCCCAACTACCGCGTCGCGGACGGTGTCGTCGCCGAGTCCCCAAAGAAGCGACACCGACTTCGGCGCCGAACACGTGACATCGAAGCCCCGCACCGAACCCTCCCCAAAGGCCCGGCCCAAATCGACCCCGGTCCGCGGGTCGAGGCCGGCCATCACCGCCAAGAACCCGGCGGCCTCGACATCGCCCGACAGGCCGAGCACCTCGGCGCCGTGTCCGTGCCACTGCCCCGGCGGCTCGCCGGCGTCCAGGTAGTAGGACGGCAACGCCTCGATGTAGTAGCGGCCCGCGTCCGGGCCCTTCAGCGTCGTGACTCGGGCAGTCAACGCGACCTCAACGCCGTCCGAGCACAGCGACTGTGCACCCGTCTGTCGATTGTGGGTGAGAAGAAGCAGCGAGGCAGCGGTTCGGCGAGCATCGATCAGGCCAGATCGCTCGAAGACCCGTCGGAGGCTGGCCGCTGGTGGTGTCGGGGGCCGGAGTCGAGGAGGTCGTCGTGGTCGAAGAGCGACTGTTGCCCGCCCGGCACCGGCCGTCCGCTGCGGCTGCGGGCCGGCGACTTCCTCCGCGCCGGCGGAGGAGGGGTCGTCGTCGGCGCCGGGCTCGCCGGCCGCCCGCCCTGGGGAATCAGGAGGCGGTAGCGGCCTGCCCCGAACCGTCCGCCGTCCCGCCGTTGGCTGCCCGCGACGACGAGCCCGGCTTCGGTGAGCCGGCGCAGAGCGCGGGCCACGGTGTCCTTGTCCAACCCGAGAACACCGGCCAGCGACCGGGCCGACACGCGCGCTTCGCCGTCACCGGCAGCGTGGTCGCACAGCTCCTCCAAGACCACCCAGGCGACCGGTCCCAGCCGGCGCCGCCAAGCCCGCCACTCGACACCCCCGGCGGCTTCGCGCTCAGCCAGCCCGGCGCCCCGGACCCGCATCGGCGTCACCGTCGGCCTCGACGGACAACAACCGCTCCAGGGCGGCACGCGGCACCCGCAGACTGCGGCCCAGACGCACCACCGGCAAGCCCTCGCGCCCATCGGTCTGGCGCCACACCCGCGCCAGCTCATAGGCGGCGCCGCGGCCGATACGCAACAACCCGGCCGCCTCCTCCACCGTGAGAACCTCAGGCAGCTCCTTCAGCTCCATCCACCCTCCAAACCCCCGACACAGAAGGGAGCCGAAGTTACGCCCTTGTCATTCCCTAGTCAAGAGCGATATATTGGGTCTATGGACTCATGGACACCCACGGACACGGCCGGACACTGAGGGGCACGCAATGGCACAGAAAAGATCCGCCAAGAAAGCCGCCAAGAAGCCGGCCCGGGCCAAAGCCGAGGCCGGCGCGCCCGGATATGAGGGCTTCACCCCCAACCAAGTCGTCGCCCACAACCTCGCCCTCGCCCGCCACCACGCCAACCTCACCCAAGACCAAGCCGCCGAAGCCCTCGAGCCCTACCTCGGGCGCCGCTGGTCCAAAGCCAGCCTCTCCCAAGCCGAACGCTCCGTCGCCGGCAAAGTCATCTCCAAATTCGACGCCGACGAAATCGTCGCCTTCGCCCGAGCCTTCAACCTCCCCATCGCCTGGTTCTTCATGCCACCCCACCCCGACGCCACCGGCGGCGGCATGCGCCTCGACACCCCCGACGCAAGACACGGCGAAACCTTCGCCCTCCTCATCGACCTCCTCTTCGGCGACGAATACAACCAAGCCATCCTCGAGCTCCGACTGCGGTCCCTGGTCGAGGCGACCGACCAAGGCTTTCTCACCACTGCCCAACAACGCATCGCCAACCTCGCCCGAGCCCGCGCCGACGCACTCGTCGACTCCGCCATCAGCGACCTCGGCCGCTGGCAAACCCAACTCCGGGCCCTCGCCAACCAACTCGAAGACGTCGAAACCCGCGCCAAACTCGCCAACACCGAAGAGCGCGCCCGAGAGGAGAACGACACGTGAGCAAGCAACGCACCGCGGCGCCGCGCAAGGATGCGAACGGCACTTGGTCATTTGTCGCCGATGTCGAGCCAGGGCCGAAGGGCGAGCGCCGGCAGGTCAGGCGGCGTGGGTTTCCGACGAGGAAGGCCGCCCAGGAGGCGCTCGACAAGCTGCGTGTGACCGCCCGCGAAGGCGCGTTCGTCGCGCACGACCGGCAGCGGCTCGGTGAGTACCTGACGACGTGGATCGAATCGTTGAAGGTGGCCGGCCTGGAGGAGTCGACGATCAAGAGCTACAGCAGGAACATGCGCCTCCATGTGACGCCGTACATCGGCGGCATCCGGCTGCAGGCGTTGACCGCTCAGCACCTTGATGTGCTCTATGCGACGTTGCTCGCAGAGGGTTGGAAGAAGGGCGGCAAGCCACGTGGCCTGTCGCCAAGGACCGTGCGGTACATCGCAACGATCCTCAAGTCGGCTCTCTCCGACGCCGTCCGCAAAGACCTGATCGTGCGCAACGTGGCCGATGCCGCCACCCCGCCGAGCGCCAAGTCCGCTCGTGCGCCCGAGATGCGGTTCTGGACCCCTGGCGAGCTTCAGGCGTTTCTGCTCTACATGGCGGAGCATCGCCACTTCGCTCTGTTCCGATTGGCCGCGATGACCGGCATGCGCCGCGGTGAGGTCTGCGGGCTCAAGTGGGACGCGGTCGACCTCGAGGCTGGGGTCGTGCATGTCCGTCGGCAGCTCGTCGTGGTCGAGGACGAGAGCGGTCAGCCCCGCCGGGTGGTCTTGAAGGCGTACCCGAAGTCCGACGCTGGCCGCCGCGCCATTGACATCGACGACGCCACCGTCGCCGCCTTGCGCAAGCAGAAGGTGCGGCAGGCGGAGCACCGCCTCGTCGCGGGCGGGAGCTACCGAGACGACGGCTTCGTGTTCACTGAGCCCGACGGGTCCCACCTACACCCAGAGCGGGTTGGCGAATGCTTCGACTGGCACCATCCGCGGGCTGGTGTGCCTCGCATCCGGTTCCACGACATCAGGCATACGCACTGCGCGCACCTGATCGCCGCGGGCCAGAACGTGAAGGAGATCAGCCGGCGCATGGGTCACGCCAGCGTGGCCTTCACCCTCGACCGCTACGGCCACTTGATGCCCGAGTCGGGATCGAAAGCAGCGAGTGCCGTGGCCGCCCTCGTCGACGGATCGTCGTAGGTCGTGTCGACCAACGTCTACATCGACGGCTTCAACCTCTATTACGGCTGCGTCAAGGACACGCCGTACCGGTGGCTCAACCTCGAAGCACTGTGCCGGCGGCTTCTTCCTCGCGAGCAGATCAACCGCATTAGGTACTACACCGCCCGCGTGACGGACCGCCCCAACAGTCCTGGTGGTCCGGTCCGACAGGAGACCTACCTCCGAGCCCTGCGGACGCTGCCCTCGGTGTCGATCCACTTCGTCCACTTCCTGACCAACCGGACAACCATGCCTCTCGCTGATCAGCCAGCCAGAGGACGACGCGTGGTGGAGGTCCTGAAGACCGAGGAGAAGGGCTCGGACGTCAACCTCGCCTCCCACCTGTTGCTGGACGGCTTCCGCAAGGACTACGAGACCGCGGTCATCCTCTCCAATGACTCGGATCTCTCTGAGCCCGTCCGGATCGCTAGGCATGAACTCGGGCGACGCGTCGGCATCGTGAACCCGCATCACACCCGGAGGCGCAGTCGCGAACTGTCGCAGGAAGCCCACTTCTTCAAGCAGATCCGCGAGTCATCCCTGCGCGACTGCCTCTTCCCCGACACGCTCACCGACGCGACGGGACGCTTCCACAAGCCGAAGGGCTGGTAGTTCGGCAGGACGCGCAGAGACCCGCCTTTCGGCGGGCCTCGCACCCAACCACCGAAGCGGTTGGGGGGATAGAGCAACTATACGCGGCTGCCCCTCAGATGCAATCGCTAATCGGCGGTCAGACGCGCCCACTCGCGCGCTCGCACATGCGTGGCTCAAGCGCCGGGCTCGAGCGCCGGGCTCGAGTCTTGTGACCAACTTGTGACCACGAGGAGAACTTCAGTGTATTCCACACCGAGCCGCACCGCTGTGACCAGGGCAAACACCGAGTAAATGCCGTGCCCCCGATGGGATTCGAACCCACACTGAGGCGGTTTTAAGCCGCTGTCCTCTACCGGTTGGGATACGGGGGCGGTTCAAGGGTAAGCCCCGCGGCGCGGAGCGCGGCTCGGGCCGCCTCAGCCTGCGCCCCCGAGAGCCCGTTGGCCGCCACGATTCCCTCCACCATGTCGGCCAGTGTGGCGTCGAAGGCGCGGCCCCGGCGCCGGACGGCCACCACCGCCCCGCCGGTGCGAGGGCGGCGAATCGTGCGGTCGAATCCCTGGAGACGGGGTGGACTGCGGAAGCCCGGCACGGCGAGCCCGAGTCGGTGCGCCTCGCTCGCGAGGGCACGAGCTGCCTGACAGAACTGCAACACGCTCGCTTCCACACCCCGAAGTATCCCCCTGCGGTGTGACACGCCCGAACTTGAGGCAATAACGCACGGATTCCGTGCGTTATTGCCTCAAGTTCGAGGGCTGGGGGTCCGCGGGAGCGTCACAGCAGCTTCGTACCCTGAGGACGTGGGTGACGCCGTCTTGACGCCTGTTCAACAGAAGATGCTCGCCGAGCTGATCGAGCCTGACGGACCACGTCCGACCTTCGACGATGGCCTCCCCCTGAGACTGCTCGACCGCCTCGAGGACGGCATCGGCCCACTGGTCGACGATATGGGGCCGGGAGCCCTGGCGGTCAACAAGAACGCACTCGCCCGCGTACACCAGTGCGAACGCTTCTTCGTCGTCGAGAACGAAGCGCGGTTCGAGTGGTCGGTCCCCGCAGCGAGGGGAACCATCGCGCACCGCGCCCTCGGACTGTCCCTCACGATGCGCGAGGCCGCACCACTCGAACTCGTCGACGAGGCGATGGAGCGGATCGCGGACGACGGCGACGACTGGACTCCACGCCGATTCCTCCGATCTGCTTCGCCCGGCGAGCTTGCCGACCTCCGGTCCGACGCCGGCGACCTCGTCACCAAGTTCCAGGAGTGCTGCCCTCCGCTCCTCCCCCGGTGGCGTCCGCGCCTCGAGTCCCCCCTGCGCGTCGATCTCTGCGCCGAGCGGGTTGTGCTCCGCGCCAAGGTCGACCTCGCACTCCACCGGGCGAGCGGCCACCAAGCCCATACGGTGCTCATCGACTTCAAGTCAGGGCGTCCCCACGCCGGTCACCTCGACGACCTCCGGTTCTATGCCCTGGTGGAGACGATCCGTCTCGGGGTGCCGCCCTTCCGCCTCGCCGCCTACTACCTCGACGCGGCCCGCTGGCAGCACGAGGACGTCACCGAGGAGCTCCTCGAGGTCGCCGCCCGCCGGGTCGTCGCAGGCGTGTCGAAGCTGGCCGAACTCCGGTACGGCGCGCGCCAACCGGCGTTCACGGCATGCGCGGCATGTTCGTTCTGCCGGGTCCGAGATCGCTGTCCCGGGGCCCGAGAACGCACCACGTAACGCACCCCGTAACGCACAGCTAACCCACGCGTAACGCACCACGGGTTTGCCTGCGGTCGCTGAGCGCGAGACTCCAAACATGCCCGCTCACGCGTCAGCCCGCGGCACGATCACCCGGTTGCCAGCACGCGCCGGCGCAGCTGGCCGGCCTGATGCCGGCACGGATGAAGCCGACATCGACGAGTGGGGACGGTCGGAACGGATGCGGGCTCTCGCGCGCCGGCTCTACGGACCTCTCTACCGAAACTGGTTCCGGGCTGAGTGGGAAGCGCTCGACAAGATCCCCGCGGATGGGGGCGCGCTCCTCATCGCCAATCATGCCGGCGCCATCCCCTCCGACGCCCCGGTGATAATGCACGGGATCGAGGAGGAGCTCGGCCGGCCCGTCTACGGCTTGGCAGACCACCTGTTCAAGGCGATCCCGTTCGTCGGCACGTTGTGGTCGCCCGTGGGAGGCGTCGCCGGCCACCCGGACAACGCCTACCGCCTGCTGCGCGACCACGGCCAGCTCGCGCTCGTCTTTCCTGAGGGCACCAAAGGCACCGGCAAGCGCTACCGCGATCGCTACCAGCTTCGGCGATTCGGCCGTGGTGGCTTCGTCGAGATCGCCATGCGCGCCGGAGTACCAGTCGTGCCGATCGCCGTCGTCGGCTCCGAGGAGTCCATGCCGGTGCTCGCCAACGTGCCGGTGATAGACCGTGTCCTCCGCCTGCCGTATCTGCCGATCACACCCAATCAGTTCGTGTTCGGGCCCCTTCTCGGAGCGGTGGCGCCGCTCCCGGCGAAGTTCCGGCTGCGCGTGCTCGATCCGGTGACCTTCGACGTCGAACCCGACCAGGAGCGCTACTCACGCGGCCAGGTGATGGAAGAGGCCGAGGCCATCCGCGCCAACCTCCAGGAAGCGTTGTTCGACATGCTGCGAAGCCGCCGCAGCGTGTGGATGGGCTGACGTGGGCCGGCGCGTCCTCATCACCGATATCGGCTCGTTCTGGGGCTCCCGCGTCGCGGCCGCACTCGAGGACGACGCCGACATCGAGGTCATCGTGGGACTCGGGGTGACCGAGCCGCGCGTTCCCCTCGAGCGCACCGAGTACGTAAAGGCCGACCATTCCTACTCGATCCTCGCTCGCCTCGTACGGGCCACTCGGGTCGACACGATCCTGCACACGTTCCTCGTGGTCGACTCGACGACCACCCGCGAACTCCAGCTCCACGAGACGAACGTCATCGGCACGATGAACCTGCTCGCGGCGGCCGCGAGCAGTGACACCCCGGTTCGCAACGTGATCGTCAAGTCGTCTGCCCTCGTCTACGGCTCGAACCTCACCGACCCGGCCTGGTTCCGCGAAGACATGCGCCGCACCGCGCCACCCCGGACTTCGGTCGAACGCTCACTCCTCGAGGTGGAGGACTACATCCACGACTTCGCGATCGACAATCCCCACGTGAACGTGTCGCTCCTGCGATTCGCCAACGTGTTGGGCACCGACATCGTCACACCCATAACGCGCGCCCTGTCACTGCCCGTCGCTCCGTCGATCCTCGGCTTCGATCCGATGGTGCAGTTCTTGGAGGAGGACGACGTCGTGCGCGCCCTCCTCTTCACGATGCGCAACCCCACGCCGGGCGTGTTCAACGTCGCGGGCGACGGCCGGTTGCCGTGGAGCGAGGTCGCCCGGGTCTGCGGCAAGCGCCTCGTTCCCCTGCCTCCTTTCTTCACCGACTGGGCGGTGGCACCGCTCGGCGCGCTCGGTGTGTGGGACCTGCCTCGGGAGACGCTCGCGCTGCTGCGGTACGGAAGGGGCATCGACAACCGCAGGCTCAAGCAGGCCGGGTTCACCTACAACTACACCTCGGCCGAAGCGGTCGACAGTTTCGCCCGCGCCAGCCGCCTGCGCGGCACGGTCGGCGACAGCCGGCGCCACTATCGCTACGAGCGCGACGTCGAGACGTTCTTCCGTCACTCCCGAGCAGTGGTCCGGGATCCCTGAACCTGATGAGATAAACTCATCCCGATGCGCAGCTACAGCCCGAACACCGGTCTGGGTTGGTGGCCGCCCGAGTAGGCGGCCTTCCACCACGCGCATCCCGCAATCCCCGGAGCCGCCTCACCGAGGCGGCTCTTGTCGTTCGCGGCCATCGGTGCAGGCGCTCCTGACCCTCGATCAAGGAGGACCATGGCCCGCACGGTCACCGGCATCAAGCCCACAGGAACACTGCACCTCGGCAACTACTTCGGCGCCATCCGACCTGCGCTCGACGCAGCCGCGCACGGCGAGGCGTTTTCGTTCATCGCCGACTTCCACGCCCTCACTTCGCTCCGCGACCCCGACCGTCTCAGACGGCTCTCGGCGGACGTCGCCGCCCACTGGATCGCACTCGGGTACGACCCCTGCCGTCACGTCCTGTATCGCCAGTCCGACGTCCCCGAGGTTTGCGAGCTGGCCTGGCTCCTCTCGAACTGCACGGCCAAGGGGCTGCTCAACCGGGCCCACGCCTACAAGGCGGTGGTTCAGCAGAACGACCTCGCCGGCCGCGACCCCGACCATGGCGTGAACGCCGGGCTGTTCAACTATCCGGTGCTCATGGCGGCCGACATCCTCCTGCACCGCGCCGAGATGGTGCCGGTGGGTCTCGACAACCTGCAACACGTCGAGATGGCCCGCGACATCGCCGCGACGTTCAACTCCGTCTATGGCGAGGTTCTGACCCTCCCGGAGCCGGCGATCGATGAGCGCGCCAGGGTGATACCTGGCCTCGACGGCAGGAAGATGAGCAAGAGCTACGACAACGTGATCCCGATCCTCGCCGAACCTGACGAGATCCGGCGTCGCGTGAGGACGATCGTCACCGACTCGCGCCGGCCGGATGAACCGAAGGACCCGGACCACTGCCGGGTCTTCGGCCTCTACCGGTGCGTTGCGCCGCCAACCGATGTCGCGCCGCTGGAGCAGCGCTACCGCGACGGCGGCGTGAGCTACAAGGACGCCAAGCACGCGCTGGCGGAAGCCATCGTCGAGCGGTTTGCGGGGGCACGAGACGTCTACCGGGAGCTCCGCGCCGACCCCGGCCAGACCGAGACGATCCTCAGGGACGGCGCCAATCGCGCCCGCGCCAATGCGATCCCGACACTCGCGGCCGCCCGAACCGCCGTCGGTCTGCCGAACTTGAGGCAATAACGATCGGAATTCGATCGTTATTGCCTCAAGTTGGGTTCGTGAGCCAGGTCTCGGTGAGCTCGGGGCCGCGTTCGGCCCACTCCTCGGCCGTGATGGCGTAACGGACGTGGTCCTCCCACACACCGTTGATCTCCAGGTACCGCACCGCGACGCCCTCATCACGGATCCCGAGCTTCTCGGCCACCCGCCGGCTGGCCCGGTTCCGGGGGATGATCGATATCTGCACGCGATGCAGGTTCAGGTCAGCGAAGGCAAACCTCAGCACGCATACCACCGCCTCCGGCGTGTACCCGCGACCGGCGGTCGCCTCGGCAATCCAGTAGCCGACATAGGCGTTCTGGAACGGTCCTCTCTGGATATTGGAAATGTTGACCTCGCCCGAGAAGCATCCGTCGACGAAGATGCCGAAGGCATAGCCCGCACCCAGCTCCCGCTCTCGATCGCGGGCGCCGCAGCGAGCTGCAAATGCCCGCCGGTCCTCCTCGGGGTTCGGGTGACCAACAGGTAGGCGGGGCTCCCACTGGCTGAGCCACTCCCGACTCTCGCGCCGAACTCGCCGCCACTCTTCGAAGTCATCCAGGACGAGGCGGCGCAGATGGACCCGCCGTCCGTGAAGTTCGACTGCCTGGTTGCGGTTCATGAGGGCCATGCCGTCCCCTTCATCGTGCCGCGCGGACCGCGTCGATCGCGGCCGGATCCTCCAACGACGACAGGTCACCCGGGTCGACACCGATCGCGGTCGCCCGGACCGCCCGCCGTAACACCTTGGCATTCCTCGTCTTGGGCACTGCATCGACGAACCGGATCGCGGCGGGACGAAACGATTTGCCGAGGCGTCGACTCACGAGGTCGGCCAGGGCGGTGCGGAGTTCTTCCGTCTCTTCGGTGCCGGGCCCGACCACAACGAAGCCCCACAGGGCCTCGCCCTTCACGTCATCGGGGATCCCAACCGCCGCGGCCTCGATGACGGAGCTGTGGCTCACCAACGCGGACTCGACCTCGGCGGGTCCAAGGCGTTTGCCCGCCACCTTGATCGTGTCGTCGCTGCGGCCGTGGAGAAACCAGTGGCCGTCGTCGTCGATCGATGCCCAGTCGCCGTGCCGCCACACGCCGGGAAACGTGCTCCAGTAGGTCTCGAGATACCGCTCGCGATCCTTGTACAGGCCGCGTGTCATCCCCGGCCACGGCTTGGTGCAGACGAGTTCGCCGACCTCGCCTCGCAGCGGCTCGCCACTGTCGTCGAAGACGTCGACAGCCATCCCGAGTGAGGGCCCTCCGAGCGTCATGGGCTTCAGCGGCTGTACCGGATGAGGCGAGAGAAAGCACGCGCCAACCTCGGTTCCACCACTGATGTTGATCACCGGGCAGCGGCCGCTGCCGACGACATCGAAGTACCAGCGCCACGGATCCTCGTTCCAGGGCTCGCCCGTCGAGCCGAGGATCCGGAGGCTCGAGAGGTCATGATCCCGAACCGGCCCGTCGCCATGAGGCAGCAGGGAACGCACCAGGGTGGGACTCAGCCCGAAGATCGTGACCCGGTGACGCTCGACGAAACTCCACAGCCGGTCCGGGCCCGGGTGGTCTGGCGCGCCCTCGAACAGCGCGAGCGTTGCGCCGTTCGCAAGCGCGCCGACCACCTCCCACGGCCCCATGATCCAGCCCATGTCGGTGAACCAAAAGAGGGTGTCGTCCGACGTACAGTCGAACTGGAAGGCAACCTCCTCAGCCACCTTCACTACGAATCCACCGTGAACGGCAACCGATCCTTTCGGTCTGCCCGTAGTGCCGGAGGTATAGGCGATGAAGAGAGTGTGCTCGCTGTCAACCGGCACGGTGGCGAACGGCGACGACGCCGGGGCGGGCCAGTGAAGCCACACGCGAGGGTCGAGGTTGAGGGTGTGACCGGTTCGCTGGGTGACCACGACGGTCTCCACTGTCGGCGCGGCCTGCACCGCCTCCCATGCAACGCTGGCCATGTCGACGACGTGACCCCGCCGTGAGAAGCCGTCGGCTGTGATAAGAGCACGCGCGCCCGCGTCGCGCAGACGCGTCGAGATGGCCTCCGCGCCGTAGCCGCTGAAGAGCGGAAGAAACACCGCGCCCACCTTCATGATGCCGATCAGGGCCGCCACTGTCTGGGGCAGCATCGGCATGTAGATGCCGACGGCATCGCCCGGTCGGATGCCCCGATCGGTCAGCATCTGGGCCAGCCCGTCGGCCTCGGCCCGGAGCTCGGCGTAGGTCCAGGTCGACAACTCGCCGTCTTCTGCCTCCCAGACGACCGCGGTGCGATCAGGAGTGAGGCGGGCGTGCCGGTCGACGCAGACGTCGGCCACATTCAGTCGACCACCCACGAACCAGGTGGCGAACGGTGCGCCCCCCGAGACGTCGAGGACCTGGGTGTACGGGTCGATGAAGGGGATGTCGAGGAACTCGACGACGGCGTTCCAGAACCACTCGGGCTCGTCGATCGAACGGCGGAGGAGGTCGTTGAAACCACCAATCGCATGGCTGCGCATGAACCGCGCCACGTTGCTGGTCTCGGGATGTGACGGTGTCCAGACGACCTCGCTCATCCGCTGCTCTCAACGTCCGAGGACATCGGCCAACGCCGCCAGCAGAAGGATGACGTTACGTGTCCGGGCGGTGTGGCCCATGCAGCCGATGCGCCACACCTTGCCGGCGAGCGGCCCCACGCCACCGCCGATCTCGATGCCGAAGTCCTCGAGCAACCGACGCCGGACGGCAGCGTCGTCGACACCCTCGGGCACCTCCACAGTGGTGAGCTCCGGCAGCCGGTGGCCGTCTTCGGCGAACAGGTCGAGCCCGAGTTTGTCGAGTCCCTCATGCAGGCGGCGCCCGCAGGCCGCGTGCCGCTCCCACGCCGCTTCGAGCCCTTCATCGAGGATCGCGCCCAACCCCGCGTGCAGCGAGAAGACCATGGAGACCGGCGCGGTGTGGTGGTACTTGCGGGCGCCGGCGGTCGACGCGTAGCCCGCGATCATCCCCAGGTCGAGGTACCACGACTGGGGCCGGGCGACCTGGCGCGCCGCGGCCCGCTCGTTGAATGTCAGCGGGGCCAGACCGGGCGCGACTCCCACGCACTTCTGCGTGCCGGCATAGGCGATGTCGATCCCCCAGCCGTCGACTTCCACCGGGATGCCTCCTAACGACGTCACACAGTCGACCAGGAGAAGCGCGTCCCCTTTGCCCGCCCCCAGCGGCGCGATGTCGTTGCGCACTCCGGTCGAGGTCTCGGCATGCACGACCGCGATCACACTGGGCGAGGGATGGGCTGCGAGCACTGCTTCGGGATCGAGGGCGCGACCCCAGTCGGCGTTGACGCGCACTACTTCCGCGCCGCACCGTTCGGCTACGTCGCACATCCGCTCGCCGAAGAGGCCATTGACTCCTACAACGACGACGTCGCCGGGGTTCACGACGTTGACAAAGGCGGCTTCCATGCCGGCCGAACCGGTGCCGCTCACCGGAAGCGTGAGGGCATTTCCGGTACGGAAGACGGCCCGCAGCCGGTCGCACGTGACATCGAGCACCTCGAGGAACTCAGGATCTAGGTGGCCCAACATCGGCCGCGTCATAGCGGCGACCGCCTCCGGATACGGGTTGCTCGGGCCCGGGCCCATGAGGATGCGGTCACCGATCGTCTGCACGCCCCGCACTCTAGTGAGCGCGCAATTCGCTCATAAGAGACCGCGCTGAGAAACAGAATGTGCGCCTCTGTATCCTCGGAGTTCAGCGGGAAAACCGACCGGGCGGGAAGGGCAAAATAGTGCGAAATGCACGTTCGTCGATTACGGCTGGGGAGAGCCGGTGTTGACGCACGTCCGTCACCGGCCCCGGCGACGGAACCGACCGGATCTCACTGATTCACCCACGCGCGGACTCGAGCCGCTCGTCGTCGACCTGTCCGACTATGAAGGGGCTCTCGTCGACCAGGCGGGCGCCAAGGCAGCCAACCTCTCCATCGCGGCGGCCGCGGGCCTCCCGGTGCTCGCGGGCGTCGTCCTCACTGAGCGTCTGTGCAACGCCATCGTCGCCGCGACGTCGGCAACCCAGCTGAGCGGTGAGAGTGAAGCCGCGCTGGAACTTGCCTGGCGGACGGTCGGAGGAGGTGACCGGGCCCTCGTGGTGCGGTCGTCGTCGCGGGCGGAGGATGGGGCGGAGTCCTCGCTGGCAGGCCGGTTCACCTCCGTCCTCGACGTGCGCGGCTTCGACCAGTTCGTCGACGCGGTCGACGAAGTTGTCCGGTCCGCGTGGCTCATCAGCCTCGACGACGCGGAATCCCATAGGGCGCCGATGGCGGTGCTCGTGCAGCCCCAGCTCGACGCGGTAGCCGGTGGCGTCATGTTCGGTATCGACCCGGTCTCCGGTCGCACTGACCGCCTCGTCGTCGCCGCCGTCGCCGGTGGCCCCGACCGGCTCGTCAGTGGCCTCGAGTCGGGTACGACCCATGTGCTCAGCCGGCGCGGCAAGCTGCTCTCCTTCGAGGGCGAAGGTCTTCGTCTGGGGTCGGCCCTGCGGCACCGTCTCGCCCGGCTGGCAGCCGACACCGCCGAGGTGTTCGGCTGCCCACAGGACGTCGAGTGGGCAGTGGATGCGGATGGGTCCCTGTGGTTGCTCCAGAGCCGTCCGATCACCACGGCCTCGCGGCCGGCCCCGGCCCGGGCGGGTCGGGTTTTCGGGCCCGGTCCAGTGGCTGAGACGTTCCCGGCAGCTCTCGCGCCGCTGGAGCAGGATCTGTGGCTCTCTCCGCTCAACACCGCGCTCACCGAGGCGCTGGTGCTGACCGGACTCGCATCCCGTCGCCGGCTGCGTGCTATGCCGCCTTTGATCGAAGTCGGAGGCTTCGCCGCGGTCGACCTCGACGTGCTGGGCGCCAGCCCCTTGCGCCGTTCCATCGTCGCCAGACTCAACCCGGTACCGCCCGCTCGCCGGGTGCGTGCCGCGTGGCGCACGGGGCGGCTGCGCGCCGCTCTGCCCGCCCTGGCATCCGACTGCCTAGTACGCGCCGACGCGGAACTTGCGACGGTGGCGCCTCCCGCGAAGCTCTCCCTCCGACAACTCCTCGCCGTTATCGACGGGTCGCACCAGGCCCTGGTCTCGCTCCACGGCTACGAGGTCCTGATCGGGCTGCTCGCCACCGATGCTACCGACGACACCAACGCGGCGGCCGGGCGGGCGGTGCGCGCCTTGGCGGAGGGCCGCGCCGCCGGGATGACGGACGCGCAGATCATCGCCGACCATCCGGTCGTACTCAGCCTCGTCCCGCCGTCCGTTCGACCCGCCACGCTGCTGCCCGAGACTCCCCCCGGTGCATACCTCGATCCAGCCCGGCGGCGAGGAGTTCCTCACTCATCGGTCGACGTGACGCGCAGCGGCCTCGGCCAGCTCCGGGAGGAGCTGCGCCTTCGCGTGCGGTGGTTGCAGGAACTCACCGCGGTGGTCTCATGGGAAATCGGAACCCGGCTGCACGCCGCCGGCACGCTTCCCGCCGCGGGTGCGGTCCGCTGGCTCTGGCTCGAAGAGCTGCGCGCCGCGATGACCCGCGCCGACGCCGTGCCCGACCTCAGTACCCGACGCAGTGGCTTCGGGATGGGCCTGCCGGCGGCCTTCCGGCTCGGCGCGGACGGACAGGTCACACCGCTAGAAGCGGCCGCCGCACGCGACCAGTGCGGCAAGGCGGCGGGTGGTGGACGGGTCACCGGTACCGTCTTTGGAGGCTCGGGCCTGCCGCCCGCCGGTTCCATCCTCGTCGTCCGCAACCTCGACCCCGCGCTGGCGACCGTGCTCCCCCATCTCGGCGGGCTTGTGGCCGAGACCGGCAGCGTGCTCTCACACCTCGCCATCCTGGCGCGCGAGTTCGGTGTTGCCATCGTGGTCGGCGTACCCGGCGCGGTCGAACGCTTCCCGGCAGGCACCTCGGTGCTCGTCGATGGCAGCACAGGAGAGGTGAAGGTCGAGTGACGGCGCGGCGCGTCACACTCGTCATCGGGATAGCCGCCCTGCTGGCGTCGGGCGTCTACGTGTTCGTCTACCTGAACCGCTGGGAGTGGCACCGCGCGCTCGTGGCGGGGATCATCTTCCTCGCCGCCGAGGTCGGTCTCGGCCTCCTCGCGTTGTTCGATCGACTCCGTCGCATCGAGACCCGTCTCGATCAGGCCGCGAGCGCCGACGACATGCAACGCGTGCTCTCGCACATAGAAGACGCCGCTCCCCCGGCTCGCGCACCGTTCCAGTGGCTCACGAGCGACAGCGACCGCTTCAGCGTCTTCGTCCCGATCCTGCTTGGAGCGGGTGTCGTGCTCTCCGGCGTCGCCTGGACGGTCGAACGGGTGGCCCGAGCCTCGGCCCGCCCCGTCCTCGAGCGCAGCCTCGCGTTGCGACTTGCGCCCCTCAGCTTCCCTGAGGGAGCACTGACCGGCGCACCGCCACCACCGGTGTCCCCCGAGGCGGTCCGGGCGCCCGTCTTCCGCTCCAGGGTGGTCGCGGCCATGGTCGCGGTGACGGTGGGAGGGGCGGCAGTGATCGCTACCGATGCCCTGGGAGACATCACCCAAGACCGTCCCGACGCCCAGGCACCGGCCGGAGCCGTCAGCATCGTCACACTTACCGTCGGCAGCAAAGCCCACTACGACGATGGAGGAACACTCGCCGTCGCCAACACGGTGTGGAGTGCCTGCACCTCGCAGCTGCGGCGCCATGGCGTTCCGGAGATGACGCCGGTCGGTGCTTCCCAGGTGCAGGCGACGGTGTCACCCGCCCTGGGCCCGTACGCCCAGGAACGGCTTCGGGGGTGTCTCAACGATGCAACCGTCGACCGGCTCAGCCTGACGGTTGCCGGCATCCAGAACCTCGAGCCGTAGACCGCTCGCGAATGCTCTAGCGGGTGTAACTGCCGCGCACGTGCACCCACACACGGCGGGGAGCATCGAGGGTGCGGCTGATGCCGACGACAATCGGGTTCGGACGTTCGATCTCAGCCCCGGCGCGAGCTGCGAAGGCAAGCTGCTCCAGTGACGGGGGACCGACCGCGAGGTTGTGGCGCACCGCCTCGGCCGGCGTGGACCGGCCGGTCGTGACGAGATACGAGGCCACAACGGTACCGGTGCGTCCGACTCCCGCACCGCAGTGAACGTAGACAGGCCCCTCGCTCTCGTCGACAATCTGGAGGAACCGCTCCACGAGAGCCGGGCTCGGTGCTTGCCCATCGCGGATCGGAAGGTGATAGCGCCGGAGGCCTTCTTCGACTAGCAGGTCTTCGTTGACCTTGATGCCGCCCTCGGCCCGCAAGTCGACGATTGTCGTCGCGCCACTCGCAGCCAAGTCCCGAAGGGCCCGGTCGGACGGAGCGGCGCCCCGCCACACCTGGTCGTCGACGACATGGAAGTTCCTCACGTTGACGTCGACGTCGGGCGTGGGAAGAGTGCGCCGCAACACGAGATGACCCGTCAGGATCGCGAGGTTGGCCCCGAGGATCGCGATGGCGACCACTCCGATGGTCAGCACCACTCGCCAGTATCGCCGCCGAGTCGCGGGCGGCGCAGCCTTGGCCGGCGCGGCCAGGGGCTCGACAAGTTCTTCCATCTCTGCGAGTGCAGGCATCCCCAGCGTTGTCGTCCCCTCGAACTAGTCACTTGAACCTACGCACAACCCGCCCGTGCTGCAACAAGGGGCTGATTCGGGGCGATCTCGCCCATGCGGACCGGTGTGCCCGATCCCTCAACTGGTGTCGGTTGTGAGCAGTGTCATCGCGAGGCCGTCGAGAATGTCGTCCTCGGAGACGAGGCACTCGCCGAAGCCCAGGTGCCGCATGATGCCGACGAGTACGATCGCCCCACCCACGATGACGTCAGCCCGTTCCCGTTCGAGCCCTGGATTCCAGACCCGGTCGACGAGAGGTTCGGTGGCAAGGGTGCGGAACACGTCCTCGGCCGCCTCCTTCGTCAGCACGAAGTGGTGCACAAGGTCACGGTCATACTCCCGCAGCCCGAGTTCAACCGCCGCCATCGTGGTGACGGTGCCGGCGAGCCCGATCAAGCGACGGACCTCGGTGACCTCGGGGATCTGGCGTATCACATCCTCGAGGTGGTCACGAACGGTGCCAACCGCGTTCGCGAGTTCCTCGGCGAGGGGTGGGTCGGAGTGGAGGAACTTTTCGGTCAGGCGCACGCAACCGACGTCGACCGACTCCACTGCGAGAGGTTCTGAGGGTCGCTCGGGGTCAGGACCGACAACGAACTCCGTGGAGCCTCCGCCGATGTCGACGACCAGGAAAGGACCGTCGGACGGATCGAGCGCCGCAGTCGCGCCCTGGAAGGCCAATCGGCCCTCGTCGTGTCCAGATAACAGCTCCGCAGGCGCGCCCACCACGCCCTCGATAGCAGTCAGCAGCTCATCCCGGTTGGCGGCATCACGCGCCGCAGACGACGTGGCAACGCGCACCCGCTCGACTCCATGGCGGTCCATCACGGCGCGATAGCGGCGGAGCGTTGTGAGCGTGCGCTCCATCGCCGCGGGCGCAAGCCGGCCGCTGCTGTCGACGCCCTGACCCAGGCGGGTGATCGTCATAAGCCGTTCAAGCGGTCGCGAACCGTCGTGCACCAGCAGACGAGTGGAGTTGGTACCACAGTCGATCGCGGCCACGGTCGTCATGACATCGCACTCTCGAGGCGCCCCGCGACCCAACGGCCCACCGGGTCGTCGCCGCCCACGAGGAACCAGGCGTAGTGAGCATGCAGGCACTTGACACCCCGTCGGGTGCCGCCCACGCCACCCGACGGTCGTGGGCCAGTCCATCCCTCGGGAACCGCGGCATCCCGCTCGGCGGCATACCGCCGGTGTGCCTCTTCCAGGGAACGGGGATCGACAGCGGCTTCGGCCTCGCGGACCGCACCGGCGGCCTCCAGCCGGCTCACCGCCTCGCGTTCGGCCGCGCCGACGAGCCAGTAGCGCGTGGGCATCGGCGTGCCGTCGTCGAGGAGAGGAGCATTCCGGATCACGACGGGGTCTCCGTCGGGGCGCCGGACCACCACCTCGAAGGCCCCACGAGGCACTCGACCGAGCAGCGCGGCTACCCGGTCGGCCTCCGCCGTCGTCATCAGCGCCGCTTGCGCCGTCGCCACTCTCGCAGGAGCACAAGGACGACGAGCGTGGCCGCCACCAGCGGGATAGCACGCTTGGCGACCGGCACGCCTGCGGCCTCAAGGAGGTCGACGGGCTTGGCCTCTCTGCTCTCGATTCGGCGAGGCGCCGGCTCGGCGCGTTCCTCTTCGGGCGCCGCGGCGGTCGCACCGTTCGGCGACGGGTTCGACCGTCCGGTCGCGGCGCTCTTGCCATCGCCGGTCTCCGCACTCTCCTCGGTGGCGCCACTCTCTTTCGCGCTGCTCTCGTTGGCTTCGGTGGGACTCTCGGATGTGCCGGCCGCGGCGTCACCACCCAGCAGATCGCTCTCGAGGCACTCGACGAACTGCCCGAGGAGCTTGGAAGAGACGTCGGCAAGCACGCCCCGCCCGAACTGGGCGACGCGTCCGGTGATGGTCAGGTCGGTTACGACATTGACCTCGGTACCGTCGCCTGCCGGCGTGAGCGTCGCCGTGATCAAGGCGCTCGCGTTCCCCTGGCCGCGAATGTCGCGGCCCTCGGCCTTCAAGACAGCGCGACCGGCGCCCTTGTCCTGCTCGACGAAGGTGGCCGACCCCTTGTACTGCGCCGTGATCGGGCCGACCTTCACCTTGACGATCCCGCGGTACTCGTCGCCTGCGACCTCCTGCAGCTGAGCACCTGGGAGGCACGGGGCGATGCGCTCGACGTCGGTCAGCACGTCCCACGCGTCGGTGGGCGCTACCGCGACCTTGAAGGAGTTGGTCAGCTCCATTGGGACAGGTCCTCCGTGGTGTCGACGTCGGCGGGCTCGCCCATACACGCTACTTCCCCGACGAGATCCGGCCGATCGCGCATGACGACGCGTGCCCCTTCGTCGCCCGAGGACGGTAGGAGCGCCCAAACCTCTCGGGCCAAGCGCACTGGGTTGCGCCGCCGCCCACCGTAGGTGGCCACTGCGATGGGGTGCGAAGCCTCCGCAACCGCACGCCAGTTGGCGGGGCTGATGAGGGGTTGGTCGCCGAGCCCTACGACGATGGCCGTGTGGCCGAGGGCCTCGGCGTGCGAGACGGCGGCTCGCAACGAAGTGGCGATCCCTTGCGACCAGTGAGGGTTGGGCACAAGGACGATGCCGGGCGGGAGCACGCCTGAGACGTCTACGGCACCGGAGACAACGACCGTCTCATCCAGGCCGGCTGAGGCGGCGTGCTCGACCGCCCAGCTCAGGAGGGGACGGCCCCGGAAGGGCGCAAGCAGCTTGTGAGTTGAGCCCGCAAACCTGGTCCCGCCGCCACCAGCAAGTACTACCGCGGCGGTGCTCACTCCCACTTGACGGTGTGAAGGCGGTGCCCGCCGCTCAGGCCCTTCAAGACGACCTCGGTTCCTTCATCGAAGACGAACTCGCCGCTGCCTGCGCACAGGTCGTGGAGTAGGCCCGACACGAGGATCTGGCCTCCGGGCGCCTGGTCGGCGATCCGCGCGGCCAGGTTCACGGTGTGGCCGAGAAAGTCGTTGGCTTCCCGGATGGCGTCGCCGGTGTGGAGCCCCATCCGGATCTGCACGTCCTCGGGGCGAGACTTGTTGTAGGCGCGCAACTCACGCTGGATCCCCACCGCGCACCGCAGCGCACGGGTCGCGCCCGAGAAGGCCATCATGAAACCGTCGCCCTGAGCCTTCACCTCGAAGCCGCCGTGGGCGGCCAGCTGGCCACGGATGATCGCGTTGTGGTCGCGCAGCACCTCCTGGATGGCGCGGTCACCGATGCGCTCGTTGAGGGAGGTGAAGCCCTCGATGTCGGAAAACATGATGGTGACGGTGCCTTCCGGGGGCATCTGTGTGCGGATCTGATCCCACGTGGAGGCGATCCCCGTCAACCACTCGCGGAGCCGGTCGGGCGACGCGAACGGTGGCAGGCCCTGGGGGCGTGCACCAGGCACCCCCATCTGGTCCGGCCGCCCCTCGTGCGGAGCGGTCGCGGCTCGCTCCACCTGGTCGCGGATCTCGCGTGCCACCCGATGCTTGAGCTGCTCGGCGGCCTGCCGCATGGCGTCCTTCTCGCTGCGCCACGTCTCCCGCTCGGCGCCTCGCTGGGCTCGGCGAGCCTGGCGCTGCGCTTCGCGTTCCTCCCGGTACCTTTCCCGTTCCGCTTGCCGCTTTTGCCGCACCGCCTTCGAGGCCCGGCTGCGCACTCCCACACCACCCATGATCGGATAGGCCTGCACGCGCACCAGAGGTGTACCGGGCATCCGGGGGACCGCCTCGTTGACCTTCACCGACTTGCCGCCCATGAAGGACGCGCCCGAGAGTTCGACCGCGACACCCTCCGGAACGATCACCTGCGCGCCACCCATGAAGGCGACGATCGTGATCGTCACCTCGTCCCCGATGATCTCCGCGCCGCGCAGGTCGATCTGGGACCCGCCCATGAACACGATTGCGAGGTGGCTGCCTTCGAGTCGCCAGCGACCGCGCCTCTGGCCACCTCCCATGCACGCGAACGTGAATCGACTGACGCGACCACGCCCTTGGGCCGGCCGTACGGTCGTCAGGTCGACGGAAGGAACCTCCAGAGCGGGGAGGTCGTGGGTCACCGCTTCGATGTCAGCCGACATCGTCGCGGCGAAGACAACGCCAACCCGGTCGGAGAACTCGTCGAGCGTCAGCCGTCCTTCGGTGCAGTGGTGTCGCAGGAACTCGACCGCCCGGTTCCGCTCTGAGTCGGATATACGAACAGGTACCGAAGGTTGCCGTTCGGAAGGCTGTGCCTCGGAAGGTTGTGGCTCCGGGAGGTCGCCGGGTCGAACGTCGCCGGTCATCCGCCTCGACCGCGGCGCGTGTGAGGACCCCGCCGCGCTGCGGGCCGGCGAACGCGCACCTCGCCAAAGACGGCGACGGCCCGCACCAGGAGCGCCGGCGATCCGGCCGCGGCCTGATCGCCGCCCGCAAGCCGCTTCTCGCCGAAGACCGCTACCCCTTCGAGGGTGACGTCGACATGCTCGGGGACGATCAGGGTCACCTGACCGAACACCGCCACCGCGTCGATCGTCATCTCGGGGTTTGTGAAGTCGGCGCCACTGAGGTCGAGGGTGCACTCTCCGAAGATGGCGACCGCGGCAGTGTCGTCCGTGAGCCGGTGGCGCCCTCGCCTTACCGTTTCGCCGAACACGGCCACGTGCCACCGCCGGCTGCGGACCTTGTCACGTACTGTCGCTACCGTCGCGTGGGTACGCACCGGGCTGTGCCAGGGCACGGGGAGGTCGGCGACGACTTCGTCGAGCTCGCTGCGGACCCGGGCTGCGTAGATGCCTTCCACCCGTTCGGAGAACTCGTCGAGACTCAGCCTGCCGTCGGCGCATTGGGTGCGGAGCGCGTCGATGTAGCGGTCCCGATCGGCGTCGGAAACCCTCACTTGTTCCGAATGTTCAGGCGTCGGAAGCATCCTCGCCTCCTCCCGGGGCGTCGCCGGCACGCCAAGCGTGGATGGGCCCTTCAGTGTCGCGCAGCGAAGGGGGGCGGCGCCCGGTTCGCAGGGCGATGATCTCGGCACAGATCGAGATTGCGGTCTCCTCGGGCGTGCGAGCACCGATGTCGAGCCCGATCGGCGACAGCAGCCGGCCCAACTCATCGTCGGTGACACCGGCCTCGCGGAGCCGAATCTCGCGCTCGGCATGGGTGCGCCGGGATCCCATGGCACCGACGTAGCCGACGCGAGTGGCCAGGGCCGCGACGATCGCCGGCACGTCGAACTTCGGATCGTGGGTGAGGACACACACCGCGTCGCGGACCCCGAGCTCGACCCCTGCCTTCTCCAGGTGTCTATGGGGCCACTCGACCACCACCTCATCGGCCATCGGGAAGCGCGCATCGGTGGCGAACACGGCCCGTGCGTCGCACACGGTGACCCGGTAGCCGAGCACTTTCCCGATCCGGGCGAGGGCGGCGGTGAAGTCGACGGCGCCGAATATCAACAGCTGGGGCGGGAGCGCGAACGACTCGATGAAGACGGTGACGTCGTCTTGGCGTGCCTCGCCGTGCGGCCCGTAGTGCCGTACCGAGGTGACACCGGCCTCGAGCTCGCCCCGCGCGTCGCGGCCCACGACCCGGTCGAGGTCGGGGTCGCCGAGCGTGCCGGCCGTGGTGATGCCCGGTCCGACGAGGAGTTTGGCTCCCAGGCGGGGACCTGCGATGACCGTCACAAGTGCTACGGGCTCCTCCTGCCGGAGGGCATCCCGGAGGGCTTCGTAGACCGGAGCGGGTTCGGCGCCGGTGGTCACCAGTTCAGCGTCTCGATGAACAGCCGCACGGTTCCCCCGCACGTCAGCCCGACGGCGAAGGCATCATCGTCGGAGTAGCCGAACTCGACCGTGCGGGGAGCGCTGCCCTGTGCCAGGACGTCGAGGGCTTCGGTGACGACGGCACCCTCGACGCAGCCACCCGATACCGAGCCGGCCACCTCGCCCTCGCTGCTGACGGCCATGGTGGCGCCCGGATCGCGGGGGCCCGAGCCCTCGACGCCGACAACCCGCGCGATGACGACCCGTTTGCCCTCACTCCGCCAACGTTCTATGTCGTTTAGTACTTCCTTCACGGCTCCTCCCCTCGAACTTGAGGCAATAACGCACGGATTCCGTGCGTTATTGCCTCAAGTTCGGGCAATTACTCGGCAACGACTTCGGCCAGATGCTCCAACGCGGCAAGTGAGTGTCCCTCCACGAACCTGTCAACGTACGGCAAGGCCGCGGCCATCCCGCGCGCGATCGGTGCATACCCGTCGGTCGCCTTGAGCGGGTTCACCCACACAACCCGGTGCGCGACGCGCTGCAGGCGCGCCATCTGGGCCGCGAGCACGGCCGGGTCACCCCTGTCCCAACCGTCGGACAGGATCACGACGATCGCGCCCCGGGCCATGCCCCGGACCCCCCACTCGTCGTTGAACCGCCGGATGCCGTCACCGAGCCGCGTACCTCCGCTCCAGTCGGCGACCGAGCGGCTCGCCCGTTCGAGGGCGGCGTCGGGGTCGCGGGACGACAGCTCACGGGTGAGCCGCGTGAGCCGTGTGCCGAGCGCGAAAGCTTCCACCCGACCGCGCCCAGCCACGGCTGCATGAAGGAACCGCAACAGACCGCGCGTGTAAGGCTCCATCGAGCCGCTGACATCACACAGCAGGACGATCCGACGGGGCCGTTGGGCTTGGTCGAGCCAGGCGCGCCGTAGCGGCTCTCCATCGGAGCGGAGGGCGCGCCGCACCGTCCGTCGCAGGTCGGGCGTACCTCTCGGACGCCGCGACGGACGCCGTCGGCGAGAGTGCCGGAGCGATGCGGTGAGCCGAAGGTCGGCTATCAAGCGGCGACTCTCGTCGAACTCCGCATGCGTGTAGGCGGCGAAGTCCTTGTGCCGGAGAATCTCCCGCGGGCTGTACCGCACCGCGACGACCGGACCGGGCGGCGCGACACCCTCGCCGTGATCCTCCTGCCCGTCGGGGTCCTCCACCGCGAGCGTGACGGTCTCGACCTCCTCAGGTGGCACCGCAGGTTGGGAGCGGCCTTCCCAGAACGCCGCGAAGGCGCGGTCGAATGCGTCGTGGTCCTCGGGGCGGCGGACAAGAGTGGCGCGCGCCGCCCAATACACCCGATCGCGCTGGTCGATCCCCACCACGCCCAAGGCATCCACGAAGTCGACGACGGATCCAACCGGCACGCCGAGGCCGGTCCTCCGCAGCACCCGGGCGAACGCGACGGCTAGGCGCACGCCGACGTCGCCGGCATCTACTGGCGCCGAGGCGGCGTCAGATGCCACGGGTCGTTGCCGCCCGGACCAGTTCGGGAAGACCGTGCGACCGGAGCCGCTGTTGGTCTTCGCGGTACTTGAGCACCGACCCGAGCGTCACGCTGATGGCATCCTCATCCAGTTCGGTGCGGCCCAGCGTTGCCAGCGCCTCGGCCCAGTCGATGGTCTCCGCGACGCCGGGCGGCTTGTACAGGTCGAGGTCGCGCATCGCCTCCACCGCGGCCGCGACCTGGCGCGCCAGGCTCTCCGCGACCGCCGGCGCACGGAGCCGCACGATGTCGACCTCCCGCTCGAAGCTCGGGTGCTCCACCCAGTGGTAGAGACACCGGCGCTTGAGCGCGTCGTGAACGTCGCGTGTGCGGTTGGAGGTGAGCACCACGACGGGGGGCACGGTGGCACGGAAAGTGCCGAGCTCCGGCACGGTCACGGAGTAGTCGGAGAGGATCTCGAGGAGAAACGCCTCGAACTCGTCATCGGCGCGGTCGATCTCGTCTATGAGCAGCACCGGTGGAGGACCTTCGCGGTGATCGATCGCCTGCAGGAGCGGACGCCGGACGAGGAACCGCTCCGAGTACAACTCGTCCTCGGTCTCGGCCGACAGGCCGCCCCTTGCCTCGGCCGCTCGGAGGTGCAGGAGTTGACGTGAGTAGTCCCACTCGTAGACGGCTTGTCCGACGTCGAGGCCCTCGTAGCACTGCAATCGCAGCAGGTCGCCCCCTGTCCAGCGCGCCAGCACCTTGGCTACCTCGGTCTTGCCCACACCCGCCTCGCCTTCGAGGAGAAGCGGACGCGAGAGCGTGATGGCGAGGTGGATCGCCGTGGCCAAGCCTTCGTCGGCCAGGTACTGGTGTTCGGCCAGCGCCTTCGCTACGTCGTCAACCGTTGTCATCTCGTCCTGCAGGATACGAACTTCAAGTTCGTGTGGCGCACTCCTCGAGCGCACGCCGCACCAGGACGCGTGCCAGGTGCTGGCGGTATTCCACGCTGGCGTTGAGGTCGGCGGGCGGCTCACACCCCTCGGCCGCCTGGGCTGCAGCGTCGTCGACAGAGGCTCCTCCGGCGAGGGCCTCTTCCACCGCGGTGGCCCGCGTCGGCGCCGAGTCCATGTTCACGAGCGAGATCCCGGTCGTGCCGTTACGCACGGCTGCCACGCCGACGATCGCCCAGTCCTGGGCCCGCCGGTTGAACTTCTGGTACGACCATCCCGCGCCGGTGACCTTGGGAACTCGGATCTCTGTCAGCATCTCGTCCTCGGCCAAAGCGGTCTCGAGGAAGCCCTTGAAGAACTCGGTCGCGGGAATCTCCCGCTCGCCATCGGGACCACGGGCGACAAGTGTGGCCCCCAGGGCGAGAACGACCGCGGGCAGGTCTGAGGCCGGGTCGCCGTGGGCGATCGTGCCGCCGAGGGTGCCGCGGTGCCGTACCTGGGGGTCGCCGACGAGATGAGCGGTGTGGGCGAGGATCGGTACGTCGGCTCGGAGCACGTCGGAGGTCTCCAGGTCGCGGTGGCGTGTCAGTGCGCCGATCGCCACGTGGTCACCAGCGTCACGGATATAGGACAGCTCCGACACGCGGCCCACGTCGACGAGCACGCCGGGAACGGCGAGCCTCAGCTTCATCAGCGGCAGGAGCGAGTGTCCGCCCGCGAGGAGCTTGGCTTCGTCGCCGTGCTGTTGCAGCAGGCTGATGGCCTCCTCCACGGAGCCGGCGCGTTCGTAGTCGAAGCGAGCCGGGATCATGCTTCGGCCCCCGCTGCGGCGAGGACTGCCTTCACGATGTTGTGGTAACCAGTGCAGCGGCAGAGGTTCCCTTCGAGCCCTTCCCTCACTTCTCGTTCGCTGGGACTTGGGTTCTCGTTGAGGAGCGAGATCGCGGCCATCACCATTCCTGGTGTGCAGTATCCGCACTGCAATCCGTGGTTCTCGTGAAAGGCGGTCTGCATGGGGTGCATGGCCTCAACCGTGCCGATCCCCTCGATCGTGGTGAGCTCGCATCCGTCGGCCTGCACGGCCAGGACGGTGCACGACTTCACTGACTCCCCGTCGAGGTGCACCGTGCAGGCGCCGCACGACGTCGTGTCGCACCCGACGTTGGTTCCGGTAAGCCCGAGCACGTCACGGATGTAGTACACGAGCAGCTGCCGCGGTTCGACGTCGTGCTGCTGCTGCTTGCCGTTGACTGTCATCGTGACCTGCAAAGCGTCCTCCAGGCTCGGACCAACTGCCTCCGTGCCGCACCTTATTGCCTCCGCCCGGGCTCGGGGCAATAGCCCACTGGCGAACGGCGCGGTTACTGCCTCACGTTCCGCCGTGCGCGGCGCGCCATACCCTTTCTGCGGTACAGGGCATGTCGATGTGGGTGACACCGAGGTGCGAGAGCGCGTCGATCACCGCGTTCTGAACGGCAGGCGTCGAGCCGATCGTGCCGGACTCGCCGATGCCTTTGGCACCCAACTCGTTCACGGGCGTGAGGGTCTCCATCGGAACGCGCTCGAAGCTCGGCAGCTCGGGAGCCGAGATGAAGGCGTAGTCAGCGAGGTTGGCCGTGACCGGGTTGCCGTCGGCGTCGTAACGGAACTCCTCGAGCAGCGCCTGGGCGACGCCCTGCGCCAGCCCGCCATGCACCTGTCCATCGACGAGGAGCGGGTTGAGGATCCGGCCGGCGTCGTCGCACGCCACCATCCGGACAACTTGCACCCTCCCGGTCTCGACATCGACCTCGACGACGCATACGTGCGCGCCGAACGGAAAGGTCGGTCCGGGGCGGTCGAAGCTCGCCTCCGCGCCCAGACCATCGTCGCCGGCGGCTCCCGCCAGTTCGATCCAGGTCTTGGCCGCCGTCGGGGTTCCCGCCACGTGGAACGCGCCGCGCTCACGGTCGATGACGATGTCATCGACGCTGGCCTCGAGGAGGTCAGCCGCCAGTTCCTTCGCCTTGGTGAGGACTTCGTCTGCGGCCATGTTGACGGCGACGCCGCCCGACTGGAGCGACCGTGAGCCCATCGTGCCGAGCCCGAAGGGAACGGCGTCGGTGTCGCCCCACACGAGATCGATGCGGTCTCCTTCGATGCCGAGCCGGTCCGAGACGAGCATGGCGAAAGCAGTGGCATGACCCTGCCCGTGAGGCGACACTCCAGTGCGCACGGTGACGCTTCCGTCCGCGTTCACCGTCACACCCCCGAACTCCGCCCCGCCGATCCCGCCGGTGATCTCCACATAAACCGAGAGCCCGATGCCCAGCTGTCTGCGGTCACCCGCGGCGCGGCGGCGCTGCTGTTCGGCCCGGAGCTCGTCGTATCCGGCGGCCTCGAGTGCCTTGTCGAGGGCACCCGCATAGTCGCCCGAGTCGTACTCGGTGCCAATGGCGGTCTTGAACGGAAAGTCCTCGGGAGCCACGAAGTTCCGCCTGCGCACTTCGGCCGGGTCGAGGCCGGCTTCATGGGCGAAGAGGTCGACAGCCCGTTCGATGGCGGCGGCTGCTTCAGGACGTCCCGCGCCGCGATAGGCAACGGTCGGGGTGGTGTTGGTGACAACGGTGCGTACCCCGAAGGCCGCGGCAGGGATCTTGTAGACACCAGTGAGCATCGTCCGCGTCATGAAGGGGAGCATTCCCCCCATGCCGGGATAGGCGCCCGCATCCTGGATCACGTTGAGCCGGTAGGCGCGTAGTTCGCCGTCACTTGTTCCGCCGAGCTCGATGAACTGCACCTGGCCGCGTCCGTGCCCCAAGCTCATCATGCTCTCGGAGCGCGTCTCGACCCAGCGGACCGGCCTGCCCACCCGCTTGGCGATCCACCCCAGAAGGATCTCCTCCGGATAGATCCCGATCTTGGCGCCGAACCCGCCGCCCACATCCGGCGTGATGATCCGGACCTGGGACGGCTCGAGGCCGAGGCGACTCGCGATGTCGTCGCGCACTCCGTGGGCCGCCTGGGTGGAAGCCCACTGAGTGAGGCGGCCGTCTTCTTCCCACCGCGCCGCCCCGCCTCGGACTTCGAGGGGGCAGGGCGCGACCCTCTGGTTCACGATCCGCTGGCGCACGATGACGTCGCAGCCTTCGAAGAGCTCATCGCCCTCGCCACCGGGCATCTGAAAGGCGACGTTCGTACCTGCGGCTTCGAAGACGTGGTTGTCGGACGTGACGGCGTCCTCGGGATCGACAACCGCGTCGAGCGGCTCGTAGTCGACGAAGACCGCCTCGGCCGCGTCGGCACCCTGGGCCCGCTCTTCGGTCACAACCGCGGCCACCAACTCGCCGACGTAGCGAACGGTGTCACTCGCGAGCAGTGTCCTCGTCATCTCCTTGTTGAACATGCCGCTCGCGGGCACCGGCTCGAGATCGAGGTCGGCCGCGGTGAAGACGGCGAGCACGCCGGGAAGCGCGGCCGCCTCCGAAGTGTCCACACCTGCGAGGCGGGCATGCGCCATCGTCGAGTGCACATAGGTGACGTGGACGGCGCCAGGAAGCGTCAGATCTTCGACGTAGCTCCCGCCGACGGTGAGGAACTTCGGGTCTTCCTTGCGCAGTACACGGTTGCCCAGAATCGACATGGTCCGGCAGCCTACGGCGCGGGCCGCCGTGATCGCGCGTGCTGCGCCTCAATCTCTGTCATTCGTTGCTTGCGGCGTTCCGCGGCGAGGGCGGTGCGCTCCTTCTCAGGGTCGAAGCCGCGGATCAGCGTCGCGACGAACCCGACGCCGGTGCCCATCAGGACCCATCCCGGCCACCAGTACTCCATCGGCCCCATGAACCAGATGAAGTGACACACGAAGTTGGGGCCGACGAAGCCGGCGAGATCGTTGCGAACGCGCACGCGGTACCGGCGTCGCAGGTCTGACTCGGAGATCGCGCCGACGCCGGCGTCACTGCGCTCGTCGACGGCGAGGGGAGGCGGCTCGACCGGCAGCTCGCGCAGCGCCCGCTCGAGGTCGCGCCGAGTCCGGGAGCCGTAGATCTCCTCGAGACGTTCCTCGAACTCGCCGAGACTGAGGCGACCGGCGCTCGTCTGGCGGCGGAGGATGTCGACGACGGCGTCGCGCTCGGCGTCCGACACCCGCACATCGAGGGGGCCCTCATCGCGCTCGATTCCCTCAACCATCGCCGACCACCTTCGCACAAAAGGCCCAGCTCCTTCGCAGAAGGAGGAGGTGTCGGGCTCGGAGATCGGGCACCGCCCGAGGCGCGGCGGAGTGGCTCAGCCCGGCAGCACGAAGTCGATCACGCGCTGCCACAACCCGCGATCGTCTCCACCGTTCTGCGCAGTGGACGGCGTCGTCGTGGTTGTGGTCGTGGGAAGCGCGTCGGCGGGCGGGAGGATCGCGTAAGCCTCCTCGCCCGGTCGCACGAGGTTGTACTGCTCGCGGGCGAGGCGTTCGATCTCCTCGTCGGTCTCGAGCTGCTTCATCCGCTCCTCGAGGGCGTCGTTCTGCTCCGACAACACCTCGACTCGCTCCTCGGCCGCGGTCAGCTGCCCTTGCTGCTGGAGATAGGTGCGCGTCGGCATCACCCCCACGACCAGGAACGTCACGAGCACCACCGACGCCACGACCGGCCAGAGGAAACGACGCATCGCTACGCCTCCCTCGGACGGATGATCCCAGGCCCGAACGCGACCGTGCCGAGATATGCGGCCGAGGTCCCCAGGTCGTCTTCGATGCGGAGCAGCTGGTTGTACTTGGCAACCCGATCGGATCGGGCCGGCGCGCCGGTCTTGATCTGGCCGCAATTCGTGGCAACCGCGAGGTCGGCGATCGTCGTGTCCTCGGTCTCGCCCGACCGGTGTGACATCACGGCGGTGTATCGCGACCGCATGGCGAGGCCGACGGTGTCGAGCGTCTCGGTGAGCGTGCCGATCTGGTTGACCTTTATGAGGACCGAGTTGGCGATACCTTCGGCAATTCCCCGCTCGAGCCGTTCGCCGTTCGTGACGAACAGGTCGTCACCTACGAGCTGGACCCGATCACCGAGCGCGGCCGTCAGGGCAGCCCACCCCTCCCAGTCCTCCTCCGCCATGCCGTCCTCGATCGACACGATCGGGTACCGATCGACGAGGTCGACCCAATAGGCGACCAGTTCGTCGGCGTCAAGGGTGCGGCCCTCACCCTCGAGCACGTAGCGACCGTCGTGGAAGAGCTCGGTCATCGCCGGGTCGAGCGCGATGGCGATCTCGTCGCCGGGCGTGCGGCCCGCAGCCTCGATCGCCTCGACGAGCACCCGGATGCCATCCTCGTTCGCCCCCAGATCGGGGGCGAAGCCGCCTTCGTCGCCGACCGCGGTCGAGAGCCCTCGGCTCTGGAGCAGGCCCTTGAGCGCGTGGTAGGTCTCGGCCCCCCAACGCAGCCCCTCCGCGTAGGAGGCCGCGCCGACGGGCACGACCATGAACTCCTGCAGGTCGATGCTGTTGTCGGCGTGGGCGCCCCCGTTGACCACGTTCATCATCGGCACCGGCAGCACGTGGGCGTTGACGCCCCCGACGTAGCGGTAGAGAGGCAAGTTGAGCTCGGATGCCGCGGCCCGGGCGACGGCGAGGGAGACACCGAGAATGGCGTTGGCGCCGATCCGGGCCTTGGTGTCGGTGGCGTCGAGGGCGACCATCTCACTGTCGACAAAGCGCTGGTCGAGGGCGTCCATCCCGATGAGGACGTCGCGGACCTCGCCGTTCACGTGCCCCACCGCGGTGAGCACGCCCTTGCCGCCAAACCGCTGGTCACCGTCACGGAGCTCGACCGCCTCGAACTGGCCGGTGGACGCGCCGGACGGCACGATCGCCCGCCCGCGCGCGCCGGATGCGAGGAAGACCTCGGCCTCGACGGTCGGGTTGCCGCGGGAGTCGAGGACCTCCCGGGCCGCTATGTGCTCGATCTCACTCATGTCGCGTGTGTGACTCCTGGGGCCAGTGTGACCAACGGTACAGAACTTGAGGCAATAACTGTCGAATTCCGATAGTTATTGCCTCAAGTTCGGGGCGGGACATACTCATCGGGTGAATCCCCGGCGCTGGCGACGGCTCGGAATAGGTGTGTGCGCGGTCGGGGTGTTGCTGGGCATCGTGATCCTTGCGGGCACCCGCACCGCGAGTCTCGACGAACCGGGCACCGGTGCATGCGAGGTGTTCCTCTCAGATGTGCCGATCGCCAACGCCCACCGGCCGGACCGCGCCATCGAGGTGTCGTCGGCGGGCTCGCTGGTGGCATCAGGCGTGGATCCGGCCGGGACGACCACAGCCGAGATCCGGGCCACCCTGTCGGAGAACCTGCCCGAGCGGGCCACCTGGAATGTCCGCCGCCGTTCCTTCGAACCAGCGCGCAACGACTTCGAGGTGGCCGTCACCATGTCCGAGGTGGCTGGCTACGGCGTGGGACTGACCCTGGTCACGGTCGTGACCGACCATTGCGCGACGAGCGGGTGGATCGAGGTGGGTGACCGTCCACCGGTCTTCACCGCGATCGGGGTGCTGGGTCTGGTTCTGACTTCGGCCGGATCCTTGGCGATCCTCGTGAACCTCTGGCGTTCCGGCGGCGTGGGTAGCGCCGGTGGAACGAGAGGGGCGACCTTCCCGGGTGCTCTCGGTGGTGGAGTGCCCTTCGGCGCGGGCGTCGCCACCATCGCCCAGCAGGTGGGCGCCACACCGCTCAGCCCCCGCTCCCTCATGGCATGGATCGTGATCGGCAGCGCCGGCGCCGGTCTCCTCCACCTCACCCGTCGCAGCATCTCCCTCTGGCGCCACGCCCGCCGTACCTCCCACGCCACGCCCCGAACTTGAGGCAATAACGAACGGATTCCGTTCGTTATTGCCTCAAGTTCGGTCAGTCGCCGATGCGTGAGGACAGGTAGGCGCCTCCCGCCGTGCCCGCCGCGGCCGAAAGGAGCGCAAGGAAGCGACGACGGCGGCGCAAGTGCCGGTATGCCACGACGGTGCTCAGGCCGTCGACGAAGTCGACGACCATTCCGTAGCGACACCACCGCCCGACCTGCTCGTTCTCCCGGTAGGCGGTGAAGGTACCGGCGCCGACGAGCAGATCGCGCCCACCAAGGAGCCTGCCAAGCCACTTGACGGCGGGCTGGCGGGCGGTGTCGCCGTCAACAAGGAGGCGGAGGACCGTCGCCGGCGCGACGAGCAACGCGATACCGACACAGATCCGCGTCACCGCCAACCAACGGGTCATCTCACGATCGTCCATGTGTCTCCTTTATCTCATCCCACAGTGCATCGAGGGCGGGCAAGGCGAGGCTCGACAACTCGACACCGCGCTCCGCCGCGAGCGCCTCTACTGCTTCGAAGCGAGTGCGGAACTTGGCGGACGCCGCTCGCACCGCCGCTTCCGGATCAATTCCGAGATGGCGCGCCACGTTGACAACCGAGAACAGCAGGTCGCCCAACTCGTTCGCCGACGGCTCAGCGCGCAGTTCGGCCAACTCCTCTTCGACCTTCGGATACACGGGGTCGACGCTGGGCCAGTCGAAGCCGACCCGCGCGGCGCGCGTCTGGAGCTTCGACGCGTACAGCAGGCCGGGCAGTCCGGCCGGAACGCCGTCGAAGACGCCCCGCCGCCCTTTCTCCCTCTGCTTCAGCTCCTCCCAGTTCAGCGTCACGTCTGCGGCCGACGTCGCGTCGACGTCGCCGAAGACATGAGGATGGCGCCGCACGAGCTTGTCGTGGATGCCACGAGCGACGTCGGCGATGGTGAACTCCCCCGCTTCGGCAGCAAGGGTGGAATGGAACACGACCTGATAGAAGAGGTCGCCGAGTTCCTCTTCGAGGTGGGCATAGCCGTCGTCGTCTCCGAGTTGCTGGACCGCCTCGACCGTCTCGTAGGTCTCCTCGAGCAGGTAGGGCACCAAGCTGTCATGGGTCTGCTCACGATCCCACGGGCACCGCTCGCGGAGCACGCGGCTGAGCTCGACTGCGGCAACGAGCTCGCGTCCGACCGGCGCCGCCAGCGTCGGAATCCACACCGACGTGAGGTGGTCGGCCTCGACCACCCGGTCGAGCTCGTCCCACTCGACCGTGGTCACGAGCTCGTCCGCAAGGCCCAGTCGCTGGAGGACGGTGACCGCGCCCGGATGGCTGTCGTCGACCGCGAGCTTGATTTCGGATAGCACCGCGGCGCTGTCGCACTGGGCGACGAGCAAGGGCCCTCGCTCACCGGCTGCCTCGGCGGCGAAGCGGTGCCCGTCGACGAGGCGGACACCGGCCGCGATCGGATCGACGCCGACTCGCGGCCACACCAGGTCGAGGAACGACATCGCCGGCACCACGTCGACCGCGACCCGGTCATCGGCGAGCAACAGCTCGACGGTGCGCTCGGCCACCGCGGGCGAGCCGGGTACTGCGTACAGCACGTCGCCGCCGTCGCGAGCGGCCTGAACCAGCGCGTCGACGATCGACGTGTACACGCCCTCGATGGTCGAAGAGCTCTCGTAGACGCTGTCGAAGCTCAGCGCACCTTCGACCGCCGCGGCCGCAGGGTGACGAAGGGTGCGGACGAAGCGGCGTGGAGTAGCTTCGATCGCCGCTCGCGCTGACTCCGAGAGATGCTCGGGACCGGCCGGCCCCAGGCCCACCACGACAACCCGGCCGGCGTGGCCGCTCACGGCAAGGGCACGGGCGAGGTGGGCGCGCGCGGCGAGCGCTGGCCCGCGCCCGTCGGGCCCTCAGGAGGTACGACCTGGCCGCGTTCGCTCTGGTAGGAGCCGTATCGCGGGTTCACCTCGACTTCGGCGTCAGCTACCCCCTCCTGGATGAACCGCTGCAAGGCCTCCTGGGATTGCTGCAGCACGCGTTCCCGCAACTGCCCGACCGTCTCTTCGAACGGAGCGGCGCGGCGATCGGTGACGAGGATCAAGTGATACCCGAACTGGGTGCGCACCGGTTCGCTCAGCTCGCCGACCGCGAGCTGCTCCACCGCCTCCTCGAATTCGGGCACATACTGGCCCGGAGGGGCGCAGCCAAGGTCACCGCCCTGAGCAGCCGACTGGGTGTCGGCCGATTCGGACTCGGCCACCGTCGCGAAGTCAGTGCCGGCCTCGATGGACGCGCGCAGCTCCTCGGCCCGGGCCTCGAGGGCAGCGGCCTGCTCGTCGACGCCCGCCGGGTCGAGGCGCCCATCGGCATCGGTTACCGACACGAGGATGTGGCTCACGCAGGTCTCCGCGAATGCGTCCTCCTGCTCGCGGTAGAGAGCGCGCAGGTCCTCTTCAGCGAGCGACGCGCCCGCGAGATCGAGCTGGAGGGCGAACACTTCCTGGGTCCGCCGCAGCAGCTTCTGGCGATAGTCCTCGTCAAAGGCGGCCAGCACCTCGGGGCCGCCCACCTGGCCTGCCACGCTCTGATCGGCTAGCTCGCGGACCGCCGGACCGACCTCGAGGTCGCGGCGCTCGAACGCCTGGCGTATCAGTTCGAGGATCACGCGCACCGACAGCACGTCGGCCACGAAGGAGGTGTCGAACGTGCCGCTCCCGTCTCCGCGCACTGTCGCGCCGCTCGCTTCCAGCGCTTGCATGTAGCCGGCGTTTCCGATGATCGCTCCGAGTTCGCCCTCGAAGTCGGACCGGCTGATCTCGACGCCGTTGACGCGAACCGCGTAAGGCGTAATACCGCCACACGACGTGGCGACGAGCGCGAGCAGGACTACCAACGCGACGAGCGCGGCCAGGGGGTTACGGGGGGAAGATCTCACGGCGCCGCTGATGCTACCGAGGGCTCCGATTCGGGGACCAGCTGTCGGAGTAGCTCACGCACGAAGACTGCCGGGTTCTCGCGCCGTGGCACCGGCACGATGAGCTGCTCGCCCTCCTGCTTGTGCACTGCCTTGGGTTGGATGCGGCGGAGCCTCATCTCCGCGCTCGCCGCGAGTGTGATGGGCGACAACCGCGCCGTGTCACGCACTACTGCGACTTCGCGAACACCGGTGCGCACACACTCCGCTCGCAGACGAGCCACCTCGACGAGGGCTTCGGCCGGTGGCGGCGGCGGCCCGTATCGGTCCTGCCACTCGGCGACGACGTCGTCGACTTCCGCCTGCGTTGTGACGGCGGCGAGTCGTCGATACGCCTCGAGGCGAAGCTCTTCCTTGGCCACGTAGTCGGCTGGGAGATGGGCGGGAAGCGGCACATCCAGCTTCACCTCCGCCGGCTCGCGGGGCGCCTCGCCCTTCAACTCCGAGACCGCCTCGCCCACCATCTGCACATACAAGTCGTAACCGACCGCGGCGATGTGGCCGCTCTGGTTCTCACCGAGCAAGTTCCCGGCGCCCCGGATCTCGAGGTCGCGCATGGCGATCTTGAAACCAGACCCGAGCTCGGTGTGCTCCCCGATCGTGCGGAGGCGCTCGTACGCCTCCTCGCTCAGCGACTTCTCAGGCGGATAGAAGAGGTAGGCGTAGGCGCGCTGTCCTGCCCGGCCGACCCTTCCGCGCAGCTGGTGCAGCTGGCCGAGTCCCATCATGTCGGCGCGGTCGACCACGAGGGTGTTTACCGTCGGCATGTCGATGCCCGACTCGATGATGGTGGTGCACACGAGCACGTCATATGCCATCTCCCAGAAGTCGAACACGACCTGTTCGAGGCTGCCTTCGTCCATCTGGCCATGGGCGATCGCGATGCGCGCCTCGGGCACGAGATCGCGCAGTCGGGCGGCGACGTGTTCGATGTCCATCACCCGGTTGTGCACGAAGAAGACCTGCCCCTCGCGCAACAGTTCGCGGCGGATCGCCTCGGCCACGGCCTGCTCGTCGTACTCCCCCACGTAGGTGAGGATCGGCTGCCGGTCAGCCGGTGGTGTGTTCAGCAGGGTGAGGTCGCGGATGCCGGTGAGGCTCATCTCCAACGTGCGCGGGATCGGTGTCGCCGTCAACGTCAGCACGTCGACGTTCGTCTTGAGCTGCTTGATGAGTTCCTTGTGGCTCACGCCGAAGCGCTGTTCCTCGTCGACCACGAGCAGCCCCAGGTCTTTGAACTTCACGTCGCCGGAGAGGAGCCGGTGCGTGCCGATCACGACGTCAACGGAGCCGTCCTGCATGCCTTCGATAACGGCCTTGACCTGGGCGGCGGTGAGGAAGCGGGAGAGCATCTCGACCCGAACGGGGTAGCCGGCGTAGCGGTCTGAGAACGTCGCGAAGTGCTGCTGGGCGAGCAGGGTGGTAGGCACGAGAACGGCCGCTTGCTTGCCTTCCTGCACCGCCTTGAACACAGCACGGATTGCGACCTCGGTCTTGCCGAAGCCGACGTCGCCGCACACGAGGCGGTCCATTGGAGGGGTCGCCTCCATGTCGGCCTTGACCTCCGCGATCGCACGAAGCTGGTCAGGAGTTTCCTGATATGGGAAGAGCTCTTCTAGTTCGTTCTGCCATGGCGTGTCACCCCCGTAGGTGTGGCCCTCGGCTACCTGGCGCCTCTGGTACAGAAGCACCAGTTCCTGGGCGATCTTGCGGACCTCGGCCCGCACTCGGGACTTCGTCTTCTGCCAGTCGCCTCCCCCAAGGCGGTGGAGCAAGGGCGACTCGCCTCCGGTGTAGTGACGGACGGCGTCGATCTGATCCGAGGGGACATAGAGCTTGTCGCCGCCCCGGTACTCCAGCAAGAGGTAATCGCGGTCGACACCGCCGATCCCTCGCGTGACCATGCCTCCGTACCGGGCGACGCCGTGGTGGTGGTGCACGACGTAGTCGCCCGTCTTCAGGTCCTCGAAGAAGCCTTCGCTCGCGCGGCGCCGGGGCCGAACGTGGCGGTGGGCGCGCCGTCGACCGGTCACGTCGGTCTCGGCGAGGACGGCCAGGCGGACCGACGGAAGGATGAAGCCTCGTTCGAGCGGCTGTATCACCACACGCGCGCCGGCTTGGGTGACATCGGCCATCTCGTCGACGAGCGGCGCGGTGACGCCCCCTTCGGCCAGGGAGGCCGCGATGCGTGTCGCGGTCCCGCGTCCCTCCCCACAGACGACGACTCGGTAACGGTCTCGAACCAACTCGTCGATGCGCTTCACCAGGCGTCCGCCGTCGCCGACCACGGGGTCCCAGCCGGTGGCGTTGACCGCGATGGTGCCCGGGCGGTCGGGAGCACCCGCGACCGATACGACCGGCGCAGTCGTGTGCGCAAGGAGGCGATCGAACGGAAGGTGCAGGCGGGGAAAGGAGCCGTCGGCCGCGACCCCCCAGGTGGTTGCGAGGGTCGATGCGAGCGCGGCTTCCTCGTCGAGGAGCTCCGCGGCGCGGTCACGCATGCGCCTTGGTTCGACGACGAGCACCTGGGCAGCCGCGGGAACGAGATCGAACACGACGTGCTCGGCGCTCGTGAGCCACGGCAACCACGACTCCATACCGTCGAAGATCTGCCCCTCGGCCAGCCGTTCCCACTGTTCTCGACCCCAGGGCTCGGACGCGACCAGGGCGGCCGCCCGGCTCCGCACCTCCTCGGTCGGGAGGAGCTCCCGGCAGCCGAACATCTCGACCCGCTCGAGGTCGGACGTCGACCGCTGGTCGGCCACCGCGAACGACGTGAGCCGGTCGACCTCGTCGCCCCACAGGTCGATGCGCACCGGACCGTCGGCCGTCGACGGGAAGATGTCGACGATGCTGCCTCGGAGGGCGAGCTCCCCGCGGTGCTCTACCTGGTACTCCCGGCGGTACCCGAGGGCGACGAGGCGTTCCACCAGCTCTGTCGGATCAACGCGGCCGCCGCGTTCGACGACCACAGGCGTGACGTCTTCCACATGCGGACCGAGACGCTGCACGAGGGCGCGGACCGGCGCGACGAGCACCCGGGGCATCAGCAGAGGATCTCGGAGGCGCCACATGACCCGGAGCCGGCGCCCCATGGTCTCCACGCTCGGACTCACCCGCTCGAACGGCAACGTCTCCCACGCGGGGAACACGTCGACGTGCTCATCGCCCAGGTATGCGGCGACGTCGGCGGCGAGGCGTTCGGCGTCGGTCGTGGTCGGGACGGCGACGACGACCGGATGGCGGTCGCTGAGCTGAGCGAGGGCCGAAACCGCGATCGCCCGCACCGGCTCCGGGATGGCGACAAGCCCATCGGCGCGCTCGATGAGCGCCCCGATGGCGGGGTCGTCGCCGAGCAGACGCGGGAGAGAGCGGAAGCTCACCGGCTCAGGCTACCGGCGTCCGAACTTGAGGCAATAACGAACGGATTCCGTTCGTTATTGCCTCAAGTTCGCTGGTTGAAGGTGTTCATGGCCACGTCGACGCCGTCGCCGATGATCGCCTCGACGGCGTCGGCCGCCAGCTCGACGCTGACGGCGAGTTCCTCTCGTTCGCTCTTCGCCGGCGCCCGGAGCACGTGATCGACTCCATGCGCCTTCGACGGCGGCTTACCGATCCCGATTCGTACTCGCAGGAAGTCGGCGGACGACAGATGGGCTTGGATCGACTTGAGACCGTTGTGACCGGCGAGCCCTCCTCCCCGCTTCACGCGCAGGCGGCCCACCGGCAGGTCGAGCTCGTCGTGGACGACAATCACCTGGCCGGCGTCGTCGATGCCGTGCCGGCGGACCAGCGGGCCCACGGCCATGCCCGACTCGTTCATGTAGGTCTGCGGAAACGCGAGCACGACCCGCCGCCCCGCGATCCTCACCTCAGCGGTTAGCGAGCGCTCGCGCTTGGACAGGCGCAGCCGGCCATCGTGACGCTGAGCCAGGAGCGCGACCGCGTCAGCCCCCGCGTTGTGGCGCGTACCCGCGTACCGGGCGCCCGGATTACCGAGTCCGACCACGAGGTGGTCGGCAGGTGTACCCGTGCGGCTGCGGCGAAGCAGCTAGTCCTCGCCCTGGCCTTCGGCTTCGGCTCCACCCTCGGGTGCCGCGCCCTCTTCTCCCTCCTCGGCGCCCTCCTCGGCCGCCTCGGCGGCGAGCAGCTCTTCCTCTTCCTCGGTGAGCTCGGGCTCTTCCACAACGGTCGGGGCCTGACCGGTGACGAGGGGCGCCTCTGGATCGAGGTCGGCCGTGACACCTTCCGGCAGCGTGATGTCGCTCAGGCGGATGCTGCCGCCGAGCTCCAGGCTCGTGATGTCGACCTCGATCTCGTGGGGGATGCGGTCGGGCGTGGCATGGATGACCAGCGAGAACTGCTCTTGGCTGACCACGCCTCCCTCGCGATCGACGGTCTCGGCCTCGCCGACGAGCGTGACGGGCACCTCGGCCCTGAGCACCTCGTCGCGCGATACCACCTGGAAGTCGATGTGGGTCACGAAGTGACGTACCGGATCGCGTTGGAGCTGGCGAGCGATCGCCAGATGTTCCTCGCCGTCGACCTTCAGACTGAGGAGCGCGTTCACGCCCGCCTCCGTAGTGAGCGCGGTGCGCAGATCACGCGCGTCGATTGCGAGGGAGACGGGGTCGATGCCGTGTCCGTAAAGGACGGCCGGGATCTTGCCGGCGCCTCGCAGCCGGCCGGTGGCCGCCGAGCCCGTGGCGCGGCCGGTTTCCGCCGCGAGGGTGATGTCAGGCATAGACCTGACATCTTAGCCTGGGACTCAGATCTGGTTCTCGCCGCCCGCCAGCTCCGAGACCGATGTGTCGGCGAACACCGCGTTGATGGCATCGCCGATCAGGCCGGCCACCGAGACAACCTCGATCTTGTCGATCTGCTTGTCGGCCGGCAGGGGAAGTGTGTCGGTGACGATGATCCGCTCGATGGCGGAGTTCTTCAGCCGGTCTATGGCGGGCCCGGAGAGAAGGGCGTGGGTGGCGACGGCCCAGATCTGAGACGCGCCCGCCTCTTTGAGCCGGTCGGCGGCCGCGCAGATCGTTCCCGCGGTGTCGATGAGGTCGTCGACGAGTACGCAGGCCCGGCCGTCGACGTCGCCGATGACGCCGAAGGCCTCGACCTTGTTGATCTCGTCCTTGACGTGCAGCTTGCCGACGACCGCGAGTGAGGTCTGGAAGTGGTGGGCGTACCGATCGGCGTCCTTGATGCCGCCTGGGTCGGGAGCGCAGGCGACGAAGTCGGTGCCGAGGTTGTCGCGGAGGTACTGCTCGAGCACCGGCATCGCGGGGAGGTGGTCGAACGGGCCGTCGAAGAAGCCCTGAATCTGGCCGGTGTGGAGGTCGACGGACAGAATCCGGTCGGCTCCCGCTGCGCTCAGGAGATCGGCGAGCAGCTTGGCGGTGATCGGCTCCCTGCCCTCGGCTTTCCGATCCTGGCGGGCGTAGCCGTAGTAGGGGCATACCGCGGTGATGCGTTTGGCCGACGCGCGCTTGGCGGCGTCGATCATGATCAGCTGCTCCATCACGAGCTGGTTGATGGGCGCGGCGTGGGTCTGGATGATGAAGACGTCGGTGCCCCGGACCGACTCGCCGAACTTGCACCTCACTTCGGTGCTGGCGAAGTCGACCAGGTTTGACTCGCCGAGCTCGACACCCAGATGAGCGGCGATGCTCTCAGACAGCTCCAGGTGACCCCTTCCGCTGAAGAGCGCTACCCGCTTCTTGGTGACAAGTTCCATCAGTCTTCCTTCCCGCCGACGTCCGATGTGAAGAATGGTCCGGTCACGGTGCCGGTGGCCAGCTGGGTTCCCGGCCCGAGATATGCAAACGGGCCGACCTGCGCGTCGGCTCCGATCTCGGCGCGGCGTCCGACCGTCTGCTCGACCACCGCGTTGGCACCCACATCGCAGTCGACGAGACGGGCGTCCGGGCCGACCTGGGCGCCTGATCGCACGATCGTGGAGCCCCGGAGCATCGTGCCGGGAAACAGGGTGACGTCAGCCTCGAGCACGACGCTCGTATCGACGTAGGTGCGCTCGGGGTCGACCATCGTGACGCCCTCGAGCATCCACCGCTGGTTCGTGCGATCGCGGAGCTCGGCCTCGACTGCCGCGAGCTGAGCCCGGTCGTTCACTCCCGCGGTCTCCATCGGGTCGGCGGCAACCATCGACACCACGTTGTGGCCGGCCTCGTAGAGCACGCCGATCACATCAGGGAGGTAGTACTCGCCCTGGGCGTTCTCGGGGTTGAGCCTGCGGAGGGCGGGAGCCAGCAGGCTGCGGCGGAAGCAGTAGATGGCCGTGTTGATCTCGTCTATGTCGCGCTCCTCGTCGCTCGCATCGCCGTCCTCCACCACTGTCGCCACGCGACCGTCCTTGCCCCGCACCACGCGTCCATAGCCGTCGGGGTTGGGCACGACGGCGGTGAGGAGGGTCGCGGCGGCGTCGGCCTGGCGGTGGGCGCGCACGAGGGCAGCCAGGGTGTTGGGCCGGATCAGCGGGGTGTCACCCGGCAGGACGATCACGTCGCCGTCGTCTACGTCGTCGTCGGGGAACGCGGTGAGACCCACGAGGACAGCATCACCCGTTCCCCGCTGCACCCGCTGTTCGACGTATTCCAGCGTTTTGTCAGGGAGGTGCTCGCTCAGCGCCTTGACCACGAGGTCGGAACCGTGCCCGACGACAAGGACGGTGCGCTCGAGGGGGAGCTCGGCGAGGGCGTCGACCACGTGGAGCACCATCGGACGACCGCACAGGAGGTGGAGCGGCTTGGGCCGGGTGGACCGCATCCTGGTGCCCTCGCCTGCGGCCAGGACCATGGCGGACAGCGGGCGATAGGCCATGTCTCCTGTATACCCGAGGGAGGGGTGCAAGTGGTGGTGGTTAAAGCGGCGAAGCAGTTGGCTCGGGCGGAAG
>CAZWDB010000021.1:0-48103 GCA_964632885.1 uncultured Acidimicrobiales bacterium
CCGACCTCTTGACCCCCAGTCAAGCGCGCTAACCAAGCTGCGCCACAGCCCGTGGAACGCCTCATGCTAGTCGGCCCACCGGCTTTGCGGCCCCAACCCCGGAATACGCGGGGTTCAGGCCGCAAAGCACGCAAAACGGCCGACACACAGGGCACGCCATGTCAGCCGATCAGCCGATCAGGCGGTCGGCTACCCACGCAACGCCCTGCACCGCCCGCCAACCGAGGTAGACGACGGTCGCGAGCACGAGCAGCTTGAAGTGCCACGGGGCACGGGCGGGTTGGACGAGCACCCGCCCGCACGACGGACACTCGCCCCCCTCGGCCAGCGAGTTGGGGTTGTAGAACCGGCTGCAGTCCTCACACCAGGGCACGGGCGGAACCCGCCCTCACTCGGCGGACAGCCGGCCGCGGGGACCGGCTGCGGCGACGGCGCTGGCGGTCGGATGACCGACTAGCTCAGCCACCATCGCGCTCACACCGAGCAGTGCTTCGAGATCGACGCCCGTCGTGACACCGAGATCGTCGAGGAGATGCACGAGATCCTCGGTCGCCACGTTGCCGCCGGCGCCCGCCGCGAACGGTGAGCCGCCGAGCCCGCCCACCGAGGTGTCGAAGTCGGAAACGCCCGCCTCCCAGGCGGCGTAGGCGTTCACCAGCGCGGTCCCGCGGGTGTCATGTAGATGCAGCCGGACCACCCTTCCCACCTGCTCGAGCAGGTCCTGCACCCGACGCGGGGTGGCCATGCCGGTCGTGTCGGCGAACGTCAGCGACGTTGCCCCCGCCTCCATAGCGCGACGGCCCAACGCCGCCACGTCGGCTGGGGCGATGTCACCCTCGTAGGGCGAGCCGAACGCGCAAGACACGGTTACGTCGACCCACAGGCCCCCGGCCAGCGCGCAGATCGCTCGCACCGCCTCGAGCGACTCAGGGATCGTGCGGTTGACGTTCTTCTCGTTGTAGACGGGCGAGGCGGAGATCGTGACGTTGAGGCCGTCGACGCCCGCGTCGAGCGCGAGCTCGGCGCCCCGGACATTCGGCACCAGCGCGACGTACGACACCTCGTCGTGACGGTCGATGAGGCGCATCACCTCGGCTGCTCCCGCCATGGCGGGCACGGCACGGGGCGACACGAACGACACCGCCTCGATCTCCTTCAAGCCCGCCGCTGCGAGGGCGTCGATCAGTCTTGCCCGCGCCTCGACTGGCAGCGGCGCCTCCGCCTGAAGGCCGTCGCGTGGCCCCACCTCCCGCAACCTGACCTCCTGCGCCCTGACCTCCTGCGACCCGACGTCGGCAGGCGGAGTCATACGGGCGGCACCCCATGGCGGCGGTCGCTGAACTCACGATCCTTCCCGGACGCTATGGCGAGACGGAGGAGGACCTCGCTGCGCAGCTCCTCCGGTTGCACTACGGCGTCGATCACGAGGTCCGACGCGAGCCGCAGCAGATCTACGTCCTCCTCGTATTCCGTCTGGAGGTCCTTCACGTACGCGGCTCGTTGCTCCTCGTCGTCGATCTCGGCGATCTTGTTCGCGTACACGGCATTGACGGCGGCCTCGGGCCCCATGACGGCGATCTTCGCGGTCGGGAGAGCGATGCATGCATCCGGTTCGAAAGCCGGTCCGGCCATTGCGTACAGACCGGCGCCGTACGCCTTCCGCACGATTACCGACAGCTTCGGCACGGTCGCCTCGGAGACTGCCGTGATCATCTTCGCCCCGTGCCGGATGATGCCTTCCCGCTCGACGTGGGTGCCGATCATGAACCCCGGGACGTCACAGAGAAAGAGCAGTGGGATATTGAACGCGTCGCACAACCAGATGAACCGAGCCGACTTGTCGGCCGAGTCGGAGAACAGCACGCCACCCTTGTGCATCGGGTTGTTGGCGACTACCCCGATGGGGTTGCCGTCGAGGTGCGCCAGGCCGACGATGACCTCCGGGGCGTACAGCGGCTTCACCTCGAAGAAGCTGCCGTCGTCGACGACCCCGTCGATGAGGGTGTGCATGTCGTAGCCGGCGGCATCCGAGGCGGGGATCACATCCCGATCGAGCACGCGGGCAGGCGCGGCGGCGTCGACGACCGGCGGCGCGTCTCGCCACGACGCCGGGAAGTAGGAGAAGTACCAGCGGGCCAGATTGATCGCCTCGGCGTCGTCAGAGGCGAGGTTGTCTCCGCATCCCGACACGGAGGCATGCATGCGAGCTCCGCCCATCTCCTCCAGGGTGGCGGTTTCTCCGATCACCATCTCGGCCATGCGCGGTGATCCGAGGTACATCGAGGCGTTCTTCTCGACCATGAAGACGACGTCGCAGAAGGCGGGGATGTAGGCGCCGCCAGCAGCGGACGGACCGAAGAGGCAGCAGATCTGCGGGACCTTGCCCGACAAGCGCACCTGGTTGTAGAAGATCCGGCCCGCGCCCCGGCGACCGGGGAAGAGCTGCACCTGGTCGGTGATCCTCGCGCCGGCCGAGTCGACGAGCCAGAACACGGGCAGCTCGTGGCTGAGGGCGTACTCGGTGAGCCGTACGATCTTCTCGACCGTCCGCGCGCCCCATGACCCCGCCTTCACCGTCGGATCGTTCGCCATCACACACACCGGACGGCCGTCGACCATCCCGACGCCGGTGACCACCCCGTCCGCTGGCAGGTCCGTCGCGGTCGTGTTCGCGAGCAGACCGTCTTCGGTGAAGGTGCCCGGATCACACAACAGGTCGATGCGGTCTCGCACGAAGAGCTTGTCCTGGCGGGCGAGCTTGCCACCGTCTCGCTCGAAGTTGCCGGCGCGGGCCCGTGCCGACGCCGCCGCGACCGCGTCGGGTCCCGTCGGCTCCCCACCTCCGGGCATCAGGTCCTCCGGATGGCGAGGATCGCGACGTCGTCGCTCAGTGGCGCCGACGCGAAGTCGCGGGCCGCCTCCAGCAGGCTCTTGCAGAGCACGCTCGCTTCTTGGCCGGGGTCGCGGCGCAGTGTCTGCGCGATGCGCTCCTCGCCGAAGAGTTGCTCGCCGCTCCGCGCCTCCGCGAGCCCGTCGGTGTAGAGGAGCACGAGGTCGCCCGGCGACATCTCGATCTCGCGGCTCGTGAAGGTGCCGGCCGGATCGAGCGTGAGGAGCGGCCCGGTCGCGCGCAGTGGCCGCACCTCGCCGTCGTGCCAGAGCCACGCGGGTGGGTGTCCGGCCGAGGCGAACCGAAGCGTGCCGGCCTCCTGGTCGAAGATCACCGCGCACAAGGAGACGAACTCGTCGGGACCGCCCTGGGACGACAGCACGGCGTTGAGCTCCTCGACAGCCTGAGCGGGGTCGCGGTATTGGCGGAGGAAGACGCGCAGCAGGTACTTCACCTGGAAGGCGGTGATCGACGGCTCGATACCGTGCCCGGTCACGTCGCCGATCACGGCCGCGAGCCGGTTGGGCGCCGTCGGATACAGGTCGTAGAAGTCGCCCGCCATCAGCCCGGTGCCGGCTTCGTACACCTGACCGATCTCGAACCCTTCGATGGGAGGTAGCTCGGCCGGGGCGAGCCGGTTCGCCCACTGACGGGGTGCCAGCTGTTCCTGGGCCAGGACCTCCTCGGCGCGGCGCTCGAGCCGCGAGCGATCCTCCAGCAGTTGCGCCTCGCGCAGGAACCGGGTGCCCATCTGGAACGACAGCGCCACCGGTACCGCCAGCAGGACCATCGGCAACTCGAAGATGGCGTGGCGGGAGACCGACGAGATGATGAAGGTCCCCGCCAGGATGGCGTAGAGGAGTCCGTTGTGGATCTCCTTGCGATGTGTCGCGCGAGCCAGTTCGGCCGACTCGGCGCCGAGGCCGGTGTCGCCAACAGAGGTCTCGATGCGCGCTGCTGCCCGCTGCAGTCGGATGGCGGAGCGCAGCCAGACGACGGCAGCCACACCGCAGGCAAGGCCCACGGTGAGGAGGATCGGGCTGGCGATCATGCTCCTCTCACGGTAGCGGACCGTGTACTTGGGGCAGTGCAGCGACGGGCCCGCCACCACTCTCAGCGCGATCACCTAGCGCGATCACTCAGTGCGCCGGCGAACCCGGAATTTCAACGGTGTGGGCCCGAAGTCGAATGCCTCCCGGATCGACCGTTCCAGATAGCGCAGATACGTGGGCGGCAGCTTCCGGGTGGTGAACAGGGTGAAGGTAGGCGGATCGGTCGTGCCCTGGGTGGCGTAGAGCACCCGCGCCGTCGGCGCGGGGTGGGCCGCCTGGGCCTTCTGTATGACCCGGTTCAGCTCGCGCGTGGGTATGCGGCTCCGGTACGCGCTGATCGCCTGGTCGAGAGCCGGCACCAGGCGGTGCACCCCTCTGCCCGTAAGCGCGCTGAGTCGCAGCACAGGCGCGTAGGCGAGGAAGCCGAGGCGGTCCCCCACCTGGCCGGTGACGTCTTGCCGCGCTTCGGCGTCGAGGGTCTCCCACTTGTTCATCGCGATGACGACAGGGCTGCCGGCGGCGTCGATGCGTTCGGCGAGGCGCTGATCCTGGTGCGTCACCCCTTCAGTGGCGTCGATCACGAGGATGGCTGCGTCGGCGCGGTCGATGGCCTGAAGCGCTCGCACGAGCGAGTAGTACTCCGGGCCTTGGCCGATGCGCGACTTGCGGCGCATGCCAGCGGTGTCGACGAAGCGGAGCCGGCCGTGGGGCGTGTCGACGACCGTGTCGATCGAGTCACGGGTGGTGCCGGGCAGGTCGTGGACGATCGATCGCTCCTCCCCTATCAACCGGTTGAAGAGCGTCGACTTGCCGACGTTGGGCCGCCCCACGATCGCCACCGCCGCGTGTTCGTCCCTCTCGGTGTCGTCCGCGGGAAGCGGTGCCTCGGCCACCCCGGCCACCTCTACCACGTCGGTCATCGCGTCGACCTCGGTGCTTTCCTCCGTGGGAAGCCGGTCGATTATCTCGTCGAGCGCGTCGCCCATCCCCCGCCCGTGGAGCGCACTCACCGGCAAGGGGTCGCCGAGCCCGAGTTGGAGGAACTGCCAGATCTCGAGCTCACGCCGATCAGAGTCCACTTTGTTCACGAGCAGCAACGCCGGTGCCGCTAGCCGTCGCACTACGGCTGCGACCCGTTCGTCCTCGGCCGTAACCCCCACTGTGGCGTCGACGACCACAACGACGAGATCGGCCTGCCGCATGGCGGCTTCGGCCTGCTGGCTGACCTTGGCCTCCAGTGACGTGCCGGACGGTGACAGCCAACCGCCGGTGTCGACGAGATCGAAGAAGCGGCCCGACCACTCGGCCCTCACGGTCTTCCGGTCGCGGGTGACCCCGGGGTGTTCTTCGACGATCGCCGCGCGCCGCTGCACGATCCGGTTCAGCAGCGTCGACTTGCCGACGTTGGGGCGCCCGGCGATGACCACGGTGCTCACTGACGGGCTCCCACGGGAGCGTTCAGCGCGTCTCGCAACGCATGCCCGTCGGTCGCGACCACCTCGACAGGGTGAGGAAGGTCTGCGGGACTCATGCCGTCGAGGAACAGACCTCGCGAGAGACACACGTCGGGGAGCAGGTACCGGTTCCCACGTGGTTCGCGGGCGAGCACCCGGGCGACGTCGGCCCCGACCATGAGGCCCGCGACGCCGATGTTGCCCCCGAAGAACTCATTCGGCACCTCGATGACCCGAACGTCGTCTCGACCCGAGCCGGCGAGGAGCGGTGCGAGCACCTGGGCGCCGTACGGGCCCGTGAGTACACCTACGGGCGCGTCGGGTCGGGGTCGGAACTGGACGGTCGCCGACGACACCGCCCCCGACGACAAAGGCGGCAGGCCCGCCGCCCGCGGCGCGCGGTAGCCGTCGGCCGGCGCGCCGTCGACCGCCGCGAAGAAGCCCGACCGCACTCCGGTAGCCGATCCGGTGAGATCGAGGTACTCGGCCTCGAAGGTGCGGACGATGCCTATGCCGTTCTCGTGCTGGGGGAAGCCCTCGTAAGCGTCCTCCGGCGGGAACGGGCGGCCGGCGAGGAGGTAGTACTCGTCGGCCGCGAACACCAACCGGCGGCCCAGGGCGTGCCGGAAGGTGTGTTGCCAGTCATGCACGGTGTCGACCACTGCGATCGCCTCGGCTCGACTGTGGGCGCGCATGGTGGGCTCGTTCGAGTACCGGCTGATGCCGAGCGGCACCACACACACGGTCGCGAGGTCGGGGAACCTGTCGAGCACTCCGGTGAGGGTGTCGTGCAAGATGTCGCCGTCGTTGACGCCCGGACACACCACGACCTGACCGTGGACCTCGACGCCGTGCTCGAGCAGCACGCGCAGCCAGCGCAGGCTGGTCGCTCCCCGGCGGTTCCTCAGCATGCGAGCCCGCACCTCCGGGTCGGTCGCGTGGATGCTCACGAAGAGCGGGCTCAGGCCCTCGGTCACCACTCGTTCCAGGTCGGCCTCGGTGAACCGGGTGAGCGTCGTGAAGTTGCCGTAGAGGAACGACAAGCGATAGTCGTCATCTTTGAGGTACAGGCTCTTCCGCATCCCCGGCGGCAGTTGGTAGATGAAGCAGAACTCGCAGTGGTTGTCGCAGGTCTGCACCCGGTCGAAGACCGCGGAGTGCACCTCGATGCCCAACGCGGCGCCCTCGTCCTTCTCTACGAGGATCGGCAGCCGGATGCCGCCGCGGTCCACCTCGACCTCAGGATCGGCTCCGTCGGCAAGCAGGCGGTACTGGATGACGTCGCGCGGCGCCTGTCCACAGATCGCGACGATCTCGTCACCTTCGATTAGGCCTGCCCGGGCGGCCGGGGAGCCGGGCTCAACGGCCACTACCCGCGGCAGCGACATGACGACAAGGATACGGCCGATAGCCTGCAGTCGTGGCAGTCGACAAAGTCCTCCTCGCGGCGCCGCGCGGTTTCTGCGCAGGCGTTGAGATGGCCATCAAGGCACTGGCCTGGATGGTCCGGGTCTTCGAGCCTCCCGTCTACTGCTACCACGAGATCGTGCACAACCGCCTCGTGGTCGACCGCTTCCGGCAGTTGGGCGTCATTTTCGTCGACGACATGGCGGAGGTTCCGGAAAGCGCGCCGGTGATGCTCAGCGCCCACGGCAGCGCTCCCGACGTCGTAGCCGCTGCCCGCGCCAAGGGCGGCGTGGTCGTCGACGCGGTATGTCCGCTCGTCACCAAGGTTCACCACGAGCTCAAGGTGCGCGCCGGGAAGGGATACACCGTGCTCTACGTCGGCCACGACGGCCATGACGAAGCCGTTGGCACGATGGCGGTAGCGCCCGAGGCGGTGCGCCTCGTCGAGCACGAGGAGGACCTCGCCGCCGTAGACGATCCCTCTACGCCCTTTGCCCTTCTTGCCCAGACGACCCTCTCCCAGCACGACTGGCAGGGCATCCTGGAGGCGGCTCGCGATCGGTTCCCCGAGCTGTGGATGCCGAACCGCAGCGACCTGTGCTTCGCCACGACCAACCGCCAGGACGCCCTTGCGTCCATCGCGAGCCGGGCCGACGCCGTCATCGTCATCGGCTCAGCGAACTCGTCCAACACCGTCGCCCTCACGAAGGTGGCGAGCGACCGCGGCTGCCCGCGGGTGCACCGCGTCAACTGCGTCGATGAGGTGCCCGAAGACCTGACGGGGGTGGTGGGAGTCACTGCAGGCGCGTCCGCTCCCGAGGAGCTCGTCGAGGCCGTGCTCGCCAAGCTGGCGCCGCGCGAGGGAGTCGAAGCGGTCGATGTCACGACCGAAGACGAGTACTTCCCTCCGCCGCCCGAGCTCCGCAAGTTGCTGGAGGGCGTCACCACGGCCCTCAGCCTCGCCTTCGGGGCACCCCGGTCCGAGCTCCTCGCCGACGATCGCTCGGTCGCAGCCAGCGACGTGCTCGCCAACCTCCGAACTTGAGGCAATAACGAACGGATTCCGTTCGTTATTGCCTCAAGTTCGGCTCTCAGACGCGGTTGACGCGGTTGACTCGGGCCTCGGCGCGGTCGAAGAGCTTCTGCAGCTCGGCCTCGAGCTCTCCCGTCATCTTCCGGAAGGCCTCCCGGGGCACTCGGTCGGTGCCCGGCGGCGGCTGGGGCGGATCGATCGGCGTACCCACGATGATGTGGATCTTGACCGGGCGGATGAACTTGGCCCCCCGCGGCATCGTGCGCGCTGACCCGCCGATGCCGACCGGAACCACCGGGACGCGAGCGCGGCTGGCGATGAAGGCAGGACCGTGGAAGAGGTTCTCGACCACCGGTCCCTCCCGACGGGTGCCTTCCGGGAACATCACGAGTGGGTCCCCGGCTCTGACGACCTCCAGACAGCGCAGGAGGGCCTCACGATCGGCGGTACCCCGGCGCACCGGGAAGCCGCCCAACGTGAAGATGACCCACCCGATAGGCGCGTACTTCCACAGCGAGTCCTTGGCGATGAAGCGGAGCCGCCGTCGCGTTATGAGCGCCGTCAAGGGCGTGTCGACGTTGGAGCGGTGCACAGGCGCCACCACGTATGCACCGGATGGTGGAAGGTTCTCCTTGCCTTCGATCGTCACGCGCCAGTAGGCCTTCGCCAGCACGAGCACGATGGCTCGAAGCACCGTGTACACGATCTGCACGATCACGGCAGCCTGCCTTCGGCGTGGGTCAGCACCAGGTCGACCACCTCGTCGATGGAGCGGCCGGTCGTGTCGATCACGAGGGCGTCGTTTGCCGCGGTGAGGGGCGAGACTGGTCGCGTCGAGTCGAGTTGGTCGCGGCGGGCAAGGTCGCCCGCCACCCGCGCAGCCTCTTCGACCCCGGTCTCGAGGGCTCGGCGCCGGGCGCGCTCGTTCTCGTCGGCAGTGAGGAACACCTTCACCGGAGCATCCGGCCAGACGACGGTGCCGATGTCTCGGCCCTCGATGACCCCGCCTCCGTGACTGTCGGCCCACCGCCGCTGCCGGCTAACCAGTTCCGTCCGAACCTCGGGATGGGCTGATACTGCGCTGACGATCGCGGTCACCTCAGGCCCGCGTATAGCTGCGGTCGCGTCGGCGCCGTCAACGAGCACGCGGTCATCGACCACGATCTCCGCGGCCTGAGCGAGAGCACCCACCCGCTCCGCGTCATTGGGGTCGACGCCGTCGCGGAGCACCGCGTACGCGACTGACCGGTACATGGCGCCGGTGTCGAGGTACGGCAGGTCGAGCCGCGCCGCCACCGCCCGGGCGACGGTGGACTTGCCCGACCCGGCGGGTCCGTCGATCGCGACCACCCGGGCTTTCACCGCAACCGCTCCAGATCGGTGAAGAAACCGGGGTAGGTCTTCGCCACCACCTCGGGGTCGACGACCTCGATTCCCTCGGTCTTCAGTCCCACGAGGGCGAAGGCCATCGCCATCCGGTGGTCGTCGTAGGTCTGGACGCGAGCCGGGCGGATCGGGCCGGGCCACACCACGATGCCGTCGGGCTCTTCCTCGGCTCGCAGCCCACACCGTTGGAGTTCTCGGACGACGGCCGCGATCCGGTCGGTCTCCTTCCCGCGGATGAAGCCGATCCCGCCCAGCCGGCTCGGGCCGTCAGCGAACGCGGCGACGACGGCGAGGGTGGGAACCGTGTCGGATACGTCGGACATGTCGACGTCGATTCCCCGCAGGACCGATGGACCCCGCACTTCGGTCCAGTCGGGACCTTGCTCCAGATGAGCGCCCATCCGCTCGAGGAGGCGCACGAAGGCGAGGTCACCCTGCACGGCGTCGGAGCCCAGCCCTCGCACTCGCACCCGCCCGCCGGTGATCGCGGCGGCCGCGAAGAAGTATGACGCCGCGGTCGCGTCTGGCTCGACCGGGAAGGTGGTCGCGGTGTAGCGCCCCGCTCCGACGCGGAAGTAAGCCTTCTTGCGTTCGACCTCCACTCCGAACGCACGCATCGTCGCGGCCGTCACGTCGAGGTAGGGCGCTGACACCAGGTCCGTCGTGACCGATATCTCGATGCCTTGCGCCGCATACGGTCCCGCCAGCAGGAGACCGGAGACGAACTGGCTCGAGACGTCGCCGGGCAGTTCGACCCGGCCTCCCGCCAGCCCGCTTGCGTCGACGACGATCGGGAGGTGACCGGGATCCGCGTCGTCGGACACCGACACACCCAACTGACGGAGTGCTGCTGCGAGGGGTCCCATCGGCCGCCGGCGAAGGGGCTCGCTCCCGTCGAGGCGGTACCGGCCCCGGCCGAGAGCGAGGACGGGCGCAAGGAACCGGGCCGCGGTGGCCGCCAGGCGGACGTCGAGGTCGATGGGACCGGGCGCCAGCGCCCCGCCCGTGCCCTCGACGGTGATCGCGTCACGAGAAGTGTCGATGCGGGTCGTCGCGCCCAGTTGGGTGAGGGCACCCATCATCGCTTCGGTGTCATCCGCGAGGAGGCCGCCTGTGAGTGTGCTCGCCCCGTCGGCGAGAGCGGCGCACAGTAGAGCGCGGTTGGTGAAGCTCTTCGAGCCCGGTACAGTCACGTCCGCGTCGGGCGCCCTCGTTAGCGGGAGGATGCTGAGGGTGCTGGTCACGACGGGGCGAGGGGTTGCACGGTGGGACGGTAGCCGCGGGCAACGAAGGCGCCCCGGAGCAGGTCGGCCTGGGCGGCGTCGATGACGAGGAGCAACACGCCCCGCTCTCCTTCGGCGGAGTGGGCGATCTCGAGGTCCTCGATGTTGACACCGAGGTCGGTCGCCAGCGTGGTCAGCTCGGCCAGGACACCGGTCCTGTCCGGCACGGGCACGCGGACCTCGACCATGTCCTCGGCCCGGGCGGCGACGTGGGCCGGGAGGCTCGTCCGCGCCGTGCGGGCGCGCTGGAGCAGGTCGAGGAGACCCGCACGGTCCCCCTGAGCCACTACGTCCCGCACACCTCCGATCGCCTGCGAGAGCCGGTCGAGGGCATCGAGGATGGCGTCACGGTTCTCGGCACAGATGTCGAGCCAGATGCCAGGGTGGCCCGCCGCGACTCTCGTCATGTCGCGGAACCCGCCGGCTGCGAGCCGAAGCAGGGCACCGTGCTCTTCGGAGGCGTCGTCGGCGAGGCACATCAGCGACGCCGCAGTGAGGTGGGGAACGTGGGACACGAGTGCCACCAGCTCGTCGTGGCGTTCGGGCGGCATCGGCAGAACCTCGGCGCCCAGCGAAGTCAACAGCGCCTGCAGCCGGGCATATGCCTCCGCATCGGTGTTCTCGGCCGGAGTCAGCACCCACGTCGCCCCTTCGAAGAGGGTGGCATCAGCTCCGGCGATCCCGTCCTGCTCGGAGCCCGCCATCGGGTGGCCACCGACGAAGCGGGGATGGCCCACCGCCGCGACGACCGGCGCTTTGACGCTGCCGACGTCGGTGACGATGCCGCCCGCGGAGACAGCTTGCCGGGCCTCGGCGACGATCGCGGACACCGGAGTGGCGACGAAGGTCACCTCGGCGTCGGGATCGGCGCCGATCTCGTCGAGGGCACCCAACTCGAGGGCGTGCACTGCAGTGGCGTGATCTCGGTCCCGGCCGGTGACGTACCAGCCACGAGCGCGCAGCGCGAGCCCGATCGACCCACCGATCAGTCCCGTGCCGATGATGGCCGCCCGTCTACTCGGGGAGGTCATCGCGCAGTCCTCGTGCCCCCTCGAGGTAGATGTGGTGCAGCTCGCTCCGGCTCCGCTCGGTCGTGAGATGCATGAGGACGCGGATGCAACGCTTCGCCCCGTCGATCACGTCGAGCTCGCGAGCGCAGATGAGCGGCACGTCTCCCAAACCGATGTCGCGCGCAGCCTTGGCCGGGAACATGCAGTGGATGTCGTCTGTCGCCGTGAAGAGGATGCTGATCAGGTCGTCCTTGTGCACCTCGTTGCGGTCGAGCATCTCGTGCAAGAGGGTCTGCACGCGCTCGTTGACCTGCTCCTCTGTGTCGGCGTCGACGGTGGTCGCGCCGCGAAGACCTCGTACTGCCGGGGACATGGCGTGGAAATCTACTGGCCGGACCGCGCTGCCTGTTCGAGGGCCCGAATCTCAGCGGTCGTGAGATGTCGCCACTGGCCTGGGCGGAGGTGTACGTCGGTGATCGGCCCGATGCGCGTCCGGACCAGCCGGGTCACGGGGTGGCCGACCGCTTCGCACATGCGACGGACCTGCCGGTTGCGCCCCTCGTGGATTGTGATCCGGAGGACGTCGGGCGCGGCGAGCGAGACCCGGGCGGGCGCGGTGGGGCCGTCGTCGAGTTCGATCCCCTCCCGAAGCGCCCGGAGCGTGCCCCGGCCGGGATTGCCCTCGACGTGGGCGAGGTACTCCTTCTCGACCCCGTGGCTGGGATGGGTGAGGCGGTGCGTCAAGGGGCCGTCGTTGGTGACCAGGAGGAGGCCCTCGGTGCCGGCGTCGAGACGGCCCACAGGGAAGACGCGGGGATCGTCCGGCACGAGTTCGATCACCGTCGGCCGGCCATGGGTGTCCGATGCGGTGGTGACCACCCCGGCCGGCTTGTTGAGCAGGTAGTGGACGAGGCCGGGGGCGACGCCGATCTCGACCCCGTCCACCGCGACCGTGTCTGTCGCGACGTCGACCCGCCGGCCGAGCCGAGCCACCTCGCCGTTCACCGTCACCCGACCGGACGCGATGAGCTCCTCGGTCGCACGCCGGCTGCCGATGCCGGCGCGGGCCAGCACCTTCTGCAGCCGCTCGCCCTCTTGGGTCAATCGTCGGGCCGCAGGCCGGCCTCGAGCGCGTCGACGACCTCGGGCCCGGGTACGAACTCGCCGAGCGGGGGGAGCTGGTCGACGGAGTCGAGGCCGAGCTTCTCGAGGAACAGCCGCGTCGTGCCATACAGCACCGCCTGGCCCGGACCGGGGTCGCGCGCGACCTCCTCGATGTAGCCGCGGTGGCTGAGGGTGCGCATCACCCCGTCGACGTTGACGCCGCGGATCGCGGCGACCTGGGCACGCGACACCGGCTGCTTGTAAGCGACGATCGCGAGCGTCTCGAGCGCGGCGGCGGACAGTCGGGCGTGCTGGCCTTCGAGGACGAACCGCTCGACGTAGGGCGCCATATCGGGGTGGCTCTGGAAGCGGTAGCCGCCGCCCACGCGGACGAGTACGAACCCGCGCCCCTCGGCCTCGTAGCCGGCGGCGAGGGCATCGCACAGTTCTTCCACTCGTGTGGCCGGAAGCTCGAGCAGCTGGGCGAGCGTGCCAGGCGGGACGGGCTCGTCGGCGACCATCAGGATCGCTTCGATCGCACTGGCGTCGCCGCCGCCGGAGGTCATCTCAGCCTTCGTAGACGTCGACGAGGTCGTCGGTGAGCGCGGCGTGCTCACCCCCGACCCAGACGATGCTGAGCTCGCCGAAGGTCTCGAACTGCTCGAGCTCGACCATGCCCTGCTTGAAGAGCTCGAGTACCGCGAGGAACCGGACGATCACGTCGAGACGGGCGGCCAGGTCCTGGGTCAACCGGCGGAAGGTGATCGCACCGGACCTCGGGAGTTCGTCGATGAGCTCGTCGACCGCGTCGCGCACGCTGATCCGTATCGGCGCGACGTGGTCGAGCTCGATCCGCGGAGCGGGCTTGGGCCGGATCGCAGTGAGGAACGCCTCGTGGACGCGTTCGGGCGTTACCCCTTCCATGAGGTCGGGCCCGAGGTCGAGGAACTGCTCCTCCATACCGGCGGTGCGCGGGTAGCTGCGGGACGCGTCGAGGGCGAGCAGCGACAGTGCGTGGGCGGCGTCCTTGAACGTCTTGCACTCCAAGAGCCGTGCCAGCAGGAGGTCGCGCTCCTCCCACAGCGCCAGTTCCTCATCGAGGTCGACGTCGTCGTGGCCCGGCAGCAGGCGCCTGGTCTTGAGCTCGACCAGCGTGGCCGCGATCAGGAGGAACTCGGTGGCCACCTCGAGGTCGAGGGTGGTCTGCATCCGCTCCAGCTCGCTGACGTACGCGTCGACGATCCGGCTGAGCGAGACGTCCCAGATCTCCACCTGTTCCCGCATGATCAAGTGGAGGAGGAGGTCGAAGGGACCCTCGAAGACGGGGGTCTGGACCGCGTACGGCATCAGGGCACGAGGATACCGGCCCAACGGGACCAGCTCGCGGACTGTGGAGCGGAGGGCCGTAACATGCGGCCATGAACGCGGGTCGCAAGCCTCGGGTGCTGTCGGGCATCAAACCGACCGGGTACACCCAGCTGGGCAACTACCTGGGCGCGCAGCGTTTCTGGGTTTCCGACCAGGACGAGACCGACTCGTTCTGGCCGGTCGTCGACCTCCACGCCCTCACCGTGCCCCACGACCCGGCCCGCCTTCGCGAGCTCACGCTCCACCACGCGCGGATGCTCCTCGCCGTCGGGCTCGACCCGGACCGGTGCACGATATTCATCCAGAGCCACGTCGCCGAGCACACCCAGCTGGCCTGGCTCGTGGAGTGCACCGTCTCGGTGGGCGAGCTGAGACGGATGACCCAGTTCAAGGACAAGTCGGACGGCCAGGAATTCGTCTCGGCCGGCCTCTTCACCTACCCGGCGTTGATGGCTGCCGACATCCTCCTCTACGACACCGACCGGGTCCCCGTAGGCGACGACCAGCGTCAACACCTCGAGCTCGCCCGCGACGTCGCCGCTCGCTTCAATCACCGCTACGGCGAGCTGTTCAAGCTGCCTGAGGCGGCGATTCCCAAGATCGGCGCGCGCATCATGGACCTGCAGGAGCCCCGCGGCAAGATGGGCAAGTCCCACGACTCGCCGATGGGAACGGTCTATGTGCTCGACGAGCCGGCGGTGGTCGAACGCAAGATAAAACGGGCCGTCACCGACACCGAGACAGAGGTGCGCTTCGATCCGGACGCCAAACCGGGGGTTTCGAACCTGATCACGATTCTCGCGGCGGCAACGGGCCGCACACCCGACGACGTCGCGGCCTCCTACACCCAGTACGGACCGCTGAAGGCCGACACCGCGGAGGCGGTCATCGAGGCGCTCCGTCCCGTGCGGGAGCGCTATTGCGAGCTCGAGGCCGACCCGGGCGCCACCGAGGCCATCCTCGCCCGCGGTGCCGAGAAGGCCCGAGCCGTGGCCGGCGCGACCCTTGCCCGTATCTACGACGCCGTCGGCCTCGCCCCCACACCCCCTCCCGCCGGCCGAACTTGAGGCAATAACGATCGGATTCCGATCGTTATTGCCTCAAGTTGGACCCCGGCAGGTCAGAAGGCCAGGGTCTGCCAGAGCAGGATGGCCGGGCTGAAGACGAAGCCGAATCCGCCCGGCAGCACGAAGATGCCGAGCAGGATCAGCACCATCGAGTAGGGGCGGATCCGCAGGTACGCCGGCCAGAGCCGCATCGGCAGGAGTCGCTCCACTACGGCTGAGCCGTCGAGGGGCGGCAACGGAATCAGGTTGAACGCCGCCAGGATCGCGTTGAGAAGCCCGAAGTAGACGAGCCCGGCCATCACGAACGAGACCGACTCGGGCGACCGCACCGCGATGTCGATCTGCAGCGGCGTCATGAGGGAGCGTGCCAGCAGGGCAGCTCCGACGGCCAGCACGATGTTCACCGCCGGACCGGCCAGGCTCACGATGAGGCTGTGGTTCCGGGGATTGCGCATCCGCGCCGGGTTGACAGGCACCGGCTTGGCGTAGCCGAATCCGACGCCCGCGAACAGGATGAGAATCGTCGGCAGGATGATCGTGCCTACGGGGTCGATGTGGCTGAGGGGGTTGAGCGTCAACCGCCCGGCCCGCTTGGCGGTGTCGTCGCCGAAGAGGAGGGCCACCGCCCCGTGGCTGACCTCGTGGAGGATCACGGAGGGGATGAGCACGGCGAGAAGCACTAGGACCGCACTCGTGAGCGCTCCCCGCGAGATCGCCAGCACCGCCACCCCGCCCACGAGGAGCGCGACTAAGACCTTGTCGCGACCGCTCGGCGTCAGTCGAGGAGCTGGCCGTCCGCCTTCCGAAGGAGTCGACGCGGGCGGTTCAGCGGCGCTTGGAGGCACACTCGATGCAGTAACGAGCGGCAGGCATCGCCTCGAGGCGGGCCACCGGGATTTGCTGGCCGCAGCCTTCACACACGCCGAAGGTGCCCTCATCCATCTTGGTCAGGGCGTGCATGACGTCCTCGAGCTGCTCCTTCAGGTTCGCTGCGAGCGCCTCGGCCTCTCCCCGCTCCGCCGTCACCTGGCTGGAGTCGGCAAAGTTGGGGTCATAGGCGAGCCCGCCGGCTTCTCCGAAGCCGAGCTCGGAGAGCTGACTCGTGAGCTCGTCCCGCTCCGCCTCCAATAGGGCGCGCAGGTCTGCCGTCGTCGGCTCGCTGGACATGGCGCCCAGACTACCCGCATCTAACGCCAGATCGATGCCGGATCAGTGGCTTTCGTGCCAAGTGCCTCCGCCACCGCCGCTTGGGTGATCTCTCCACAGAGCGTGTTCAGGCCGGCGGACAGGGAGGGATCCTGCTCGGAGGCGGCACGCACACCCCGGTCGGCCACCTCCTGGATGTAGGAAAGCGTCGCGTTCGTCAGCGCGTAGGTGGAGGTGTGGGGAACCGCGCCCGGCATGTTGCCCACGGCGTAGTGGAGGACGTTGTGCACCGAGTAGGTGGGCGCGTCGTGGGTCGTCTCTCTCGTCGTCTCGACACAACCGCCCTGATCGACGGCGACGTCGACGATTACCGCGCCACGCTTCATCCCCTGCACCATCTCGTCGCTCACGAGCATGGGCGCCCGTCCGCCCGGGACGAGCACGGCGCCGATAACGAGGTCGGCTTCGGCCACCCAGCGCTCGATGGCCCCTCGGTTCGAGGCCATTGTCATGATCCGGCCGCGATGGATCTGGTCGACGAAGCGAAGCCGGTCCAGATTCTTGTCGAGGAGGATGACCTCGGCTTCCATGCCCTGGGCGATCCAAGCCGCGTTCCATCCCACGTTGCCAGCACCGAGCACCACGACCCGGCCGGGACGCACCCCGGGCGCACCGCCGAGCAGCACGCCCCTGCCCCCGTTCTCCCTCTCGAGGTAGTGGGCACCGATCTGGGTCGCCATCCGGCCGGCCACTTCGCTCATCGGCGCGAGGAGCGGCAGCGACCCGTCGGCGCCCTGCACCGTCTCGTAGCCGAGGCCGGTCGTGCCGGTACGCCGGAGGACGTTTGCGACCTCCGGATAGGCGGCCAGGTGCAGGTAGGTGAACAGGATCAGGTCATCGCGGAGGAACTGGAACTCGTCGACCTGGGGCTCCTTCACCTTCACGACCAGTTCGGCCGACCACGCGTCATCACGAGCCACGATCGCCGCGCCCGCGGCCGCGTACTCGCCGTCCGCGATCGACGACTCTTCGCCCGCTCCGGACTGAACCCGCACGGTGTGGCCATGGGCGACCAGCTCCCGAACCCCCTCGGGCGTGATGGCGACGCGGGCCTCCCCCGTCTTCACCTCGGTGGGAATCCCGACAATCACCCCGCGAGCCACTCCCGCGCCAGACAGAGACCGATGATCGTCTTGGCATCGGTGATCTCGCCCGTTCGGATAAGAGCAGGCGTGTCGTCGAGGCGGACGGCTTCGATCGTCATGTGCTGCTCCTCCACGCCCTGGGCATCGGGAGAGCAGTCTTCCAGGTCGAGCGCGAGGAAGACCGTCGAGTACTCGTCGCAGAAGCCGGGGCTGTTGTAGAAGGACGCGAGCCGGTGGAGGCTCCGAGCCTGCTTGCCGACCTCCTCCGCCAGTTCCCGGTGGGCGGTCGCCTCGGGCGCCTCGCCCTCGACGTCGCGCTTGCCGGCCGGGATCTCGAGCAGCGGCGCCGCGATGGCCGCTCGGAACTGTCGCACCATGAGGACGAACCCGTCGGTGGTGACCGGCACCACGCTGACGGCTCCGGGATGGCGGACGACCTCGCGCTCGAAGCTCGTCCCGTCGGGCGCCTCGAACCGAGCGGTGACGAGCGAGATGAGATGGCCATCGAAGCGGGTCTCCTCACCAGTCGGACGGAAGTCCGGGCTCACTCTCCGCGCTCCCCCCGCGCCCGCCCCGCGCCCTGCCCCCGAGCGACGGGGCCGCGGATTCCCGCCAGATCGGGCGGGATTCCGCGGCCAGAACGGACGGCGGCAGATGGCTAGAGGTCGGGGAGGTGGGGATTGCGTGACTCGGCACGATCGCGGGCGGACCCTACGAATTCGAAGAACAGCGGGTGGGGCCGGTCAGGGCGGCTCTTGAACTCGGGATGGGCCTGGGTGCCGACCCAGAAGGGATGCCCCGGGAATTCGACGAACTCGACGAGGCGATCATCGGGGGACGTACCCGAACACGACAGCCCGGCGTCCTCGAGCCGGCGGCGGTAACGAGGATTGACTTCGTAGCGATGCCGGTGACGCTCGAATACCACGGGCTCGCCGTAGGCCTTCTCGACCACCGACCCGGGTTGCAGGCGGGCCACATAGGAGCCCAGTCGCATGGTGCCTCCCAGGTTCACGACATCGCGCTGTTCGTCCATGAGGTCGATTACCGGGTGCGGGCTGGCTGGGTCGAGCTCGCGGGAATTGGCGCCCGCCAACCCGGCGAGATTCCGCGCCACGTCGATCACCATGACCTGAAGACCGAGGCACAGGCCGAGGCAGGGGATGTTGTTCTCCCGCGCATAGCCGGCGGCCGCGACCTTGCCTTCGACCCCCCGTTCTCCGAATCCGCCCGGGATGACGATCCCGTCGAGATCCCGGAGCCGTCCCTCGGCGAGCAGGCCCGCGACGCCTTCGGACTCGATCCACTCGATTTCGATGTCGGCACCGAGATGGAACCCGGCATGGCGGACGGCTTCAACGACCGACAGATAGGCGTCGGGGAGGATCACGTACTTGCCAACGAGGCCGATCCGCACTGGCGTGTCGGCGGCGTCGATGCGTTCGACCAGAGTTCGCCACGGTGCCAGATCGGGGTCGCCCGTAAGGCGGAGGATGTCGCACACCTGCTCGTCGAGCCCCTCTGCGTTGAGGATGAGAGGGATGGCATAGATGTTGGATGCGTCGGCGCAGTTGATGACGGCCTCGACGGGTACGTCGCACAGATTCGAGATCTTGCGCTTGAGCCCGTCGGAGATTGCCTCCGAGCTGCGGCACACGATCACGTCGGGTTGGATGCCCCGGCTCCGAAGTTCGGTGACGGAGTGCTGGGTGGGCTTGGTCTTCTGCTCGCCGCTTGGCCCGATGTAGGGAATCAGCGTAAGGTGGATGTAGCAGACGCTGTCGCGCCCGACGTCCTTCCTGAACTGCCGAATCGCTTCGAGGAACGGCAGGATCTCGATGTCGCCTACCGTTCCGCCAATCTCGGTGATCACCACGTCGACGTCGTCGTCGGCGAGACGGAGGATGCGTTCCTTGATCTCGTTCGTGACGTGCGGGATGACCTGCACCGTCTTGCCCAGGTAGTCGCCGCGCCGCTCTTTGGCCAGGACCGACTGGTAGATCGACCCGGTCGTGGTGTTCGAGTCGCGGTTCAGGTTCTCGTCGATGAACCGTTCGTAGTGGCCGAGGTCGAGGTCGGTCTCGCCCCCGTCCTCGGTGACGAACACCTCACCGTGCTCGAAGGGGTTCATCGTCCCGGGGTCGACGTTTATGTACGGGTCGAGCTTCTGCATGGTCACCCTGAGGCCCCTGCTCTTGAGCAGGCGGCCCAACGCAGAAGCGGTAAGCCCCTTCCCCAGCGAACTCGCCACCCCACCCGTCACGAAGATGTGTTTCGTCACGGACCCCCAAGGTACCTCAGCCTCACGCGCGACCTGGTGGACCCCGTCGATGGTTGCTTCAGATGCGGAGTTCAGATGCGGAGAAGGTGGGCGCGTCCTGCCTGCCGGGTGACAACGAAGCTGCCGCTCGGATGGACGGCGAGGACGTCGGCGTCGAGGCCGTCCGCGACCATTCGTGGTTCGCCGGCGCCGGCGATCCAGATGTCCCCGGAATGCACGTAGACGGCCCGGCCCGAGACCACTCCTACCGCGCGAGCGTCGGCCCCGGCGGGTGAAACCGCCTCGACGGCTCCCGAGTCGACGTCGAGCACCATCGCACGCGATGAGGCTTGGTCGTCCGCCGCGGTCTCGGTGAAGAGGACCCGCTCTTCGGACAGGTAGATCGGACCAGACTCGTCGGGCCCGTCGGCGGATGTGAGCTCGGTCACCTCGCCGCGCTCGAGGTCGACGGATAAGAGGTGGAGGTGGCGCCGCCCTCCCACCGGCTCACGCTCGGTTGCCGTCACGACCGCACGCCGCCCATCAGGGCTGACCGCCATCCCATGCCCGGTGCCGACCGCGAATGAGGGAGAAGTTGGGATGGCGCCGCGCACGGTGCCATCCAACTCCACCACCGCCAGCTGGCCGGTCGAGATCGGTCCCTCGGCGATGAGGATCGCGGTCTCGCCGGGAAACCACGCGCCGTCGACGGCCCGAGATCCCGGCGGAGTGAGCAGCTGCACCGGACCTTGGCCGGCTCCGTCTCCCTGTCCCTCGCTGCCGTCGCGGCCCGTCGCGATGCCAATGCCCGCGCCGGTCCGCACCAGCACCATCCGGCCGCTCGGGCTGAAGGTGGCCCAGCGGAGATCGGCCTCGAGCACGCCGTCGGCGCCGAAGGCGGACGCGGCATCGGGCAGCACCGCCGCCGGTTGCTCGTCGGTGGTGAGGATGACGGCGCCGGCCGCGACCGCAACGACGAGCACGACGACAGCGGACGCGACAGCCAGACGCGTCCCCCGCGACCACCCGCGCGGAACCGGTACCTCCGTCACGGGCCTGCACGCTCGGGGGCGCGCACGAGCAGGAAGGTGAGATAGGGCATCAGCACCGCGAGCATCATCGCGGGAATCGCTACGCCCGAGTCGTTGAGGGCGAAGCCGAGGGTGCCCGCGACCAGCGCGCCCGTGAGCGAGGCGCGGAGACCCGGGGTACGGGCCTGAAGATCGGGCAGGAAGCCGTGCGGGCGGCGCCACACGAGGAACGCAAGGAACGCGAAGGCGACCGGGATGACGTAGGCCCAAACCGAGGAGCTGAGGATCGACACGTTGGCGGCCCCCTTGCGTTGGAGAACGGTCGCGAACTCACCCGCGCCCGCCTCGAAGGTGCGGGCGACAAGCCGCCCGAGGTGGGTCCGTTGCTCGGGTGGTCTCGAGAGGTCAATCGCCGCGAATACCGACAGCGACACCCCGGTTGCCGCCACGATGAGTGCCGCCTTCCGGAGGTTGATACGGACTCCGGCGAGCGTCAACATCACGGTCATCGCAGCAGGGACGAGCGCGAGAACGCCACCGACGTCGGACCCCAGGGCAGGATGGCCGACGATCACGAGCACCAGGGCGAAGCCGGTGCCGATCGCCATGAGCTTGGTGCGACGGGTGAGCCGCGCGAACTCCGGCAGCGACCAGACGGCGCCCGCGACGATCACGGAGCAGATGCCGACCAGAGCGGAGGCGAGGTTGCCGTAGCCCGCGAAGCGACCGGCGACTATCGGCGAGTAGCCGAACACGGTGTTGATCTGCATCCGCTCGCCGGTCAATTGGTCAACGAGCAGGATGACGAGTGTGATCGCCACCAGCAAAACGGCCGGGCGCTGCGTGTGGCCGCGCCCGGCCGCGAAGGCCACTCCGGCGAGAACCGGGGCGAGCGTGAAGACGCTCACGACATAGCCGGGGGCACCCAGCCGGTTGTACGGAAACAAGCCCGAGAGGTAGGCGACCGCCGGCACGGACAAGACCGCCAGAGCGACGAGCCCCACGGGGAGCCTGAGGCGCTTCCACCCCTGCCACAGGGCGGCGGTGGCCAGCCCGTAGACGAGCACCTGGAGCAGGATGAACGTCACAGTTACCGGGCCGGTGACATCGTCACGGAAGAGGGCGATCTCGTTCGCGCTGACGAACCGTTCGATGAGCTCGGGCACCGGTTCACCCCTCTCGGTGGAGGTGATCGCCGTGCCGGTCATGGAATCGGGAATATCCACGCCAAGCGCGCCGAGCACCGTCGGCGCGACGTCGGGAAGAGTGATGAAGCCGTCGCGTCGGGTCGTACCGCTCTTCGCGACCCCTGGCGCGACACCCGGACCCGACAGGGCAGCGATCGTCAGCTGCTCTCGCTCGCGAGGGCCCGCCGGGGCGAGGACGAGGACGACGTCACGGTCGCGATCGACCTCCGCCAGCAGTTCGCGCAGCATCGCGTCGGCATCCGCCAGGGCAGCAGCACGCGACCGCTCGGTGACGTCCTCGAACGCGAACACGTCATAGGCGTCGACCCGTTCCAAGTCGCTCGCCTCGACCAGCACGACGTCGTGTTGGCGCCACGCGGCTCGGAACACCTCGAGCACGCGCTCTTGGTCGAGACGGACGCCGAAGGGCACGTCTTGGTCGCGCTGAGTCATGTCGCGCCCGACCCCGCCGCCCGCGACCTGCCCGCTGTGGTCCATCAGTGCGAGCACCGCTTCGCGATGGCGAGGCAGCCGCGACGGCGTCGACAGATCTGGCACCACAGGAAGGTCGAGGTCTTCGGAGCCGTCGGCGTTGCCGATCACCGCGGCGGTGCGACCGGCTTGCCGGAGGGCCTCGCCCAAGGACCCCGGCGTGGCGCCGTAGAGCAGCTCCTCGTTGCGCTCGCGGATCCGGTCGATGTTGAGCTGGAGCAGGTCGCCGCTCGGATTGGTTCCAGTTCGTCGCCGGTACACGACGCTCGCCTCGGCTCCTTCGTACCGCTCGTCCGCCTGGAAGCCGAGACCGGAGTCGATCTCGCGCACGCCGGCGCGGGTACCCGCACCGATGGTGATGTAGCCCTCTCCGGCCGTGGTCTGCGGTCCGATCGTGCGGGTGCTCAGCGAGGCGACCGCGCTGCGTTCCAGCAGAGTGAGCAGCGTCGGCGGCTGCTGCTCCACTACGTCGGCCCACGTGATGCGAGGCAGGCTCACGAGGAGCACCCGCCCGGCGGGCTCGACGTCCTGGGCTGCAGCGCGGGCTGGTGAGGCGGCTCCGGCGACCGCTGCGAGGGCAATGGCCGCAACGGCGACGAGCGCCCCAACCGCGACGACCTTGCGCATCATCGGCCCAGCGTCGCGCGGTAGACGTCGGCCACTGCGGACACCAGGCGCGCCGCCCCGACTTTGTCAGCGGCGACGCCGCAACCCGCTGCTCCCATCGCGGTCGCGGCATCCTGGTCGCGCAATGTCTCGACGATCGCGCGCCCAATGGCGTCGGCGTCGCCGACGGGCACCATCCGTCCCGAGTTGCGATCTTCAACCAACTCTGGCGCCATGCCGACCGGTGTCGTCACCACGGGCTTCCCGAGCAACATCGCCTCGAAGAGCACGAGCGGGCCTGATTCCCAGCGCGAGGTCACCACGACCACGTCGGCGGCCGCCAGCGCGTCGGCGCCGTTAGCGAGAGCGCCAATGAAGTCGACCGTCGGGCGCCCGGGTGCGGAGAGTCCCAGCTCGGCCGCGAGCGCGTGTAGCTCGGCGGCGTCGCGTCCCTCGCCCACGACGACCGCGCGTACATCGGGGATCTCACCCTTCACGTGCACCATGGCGCGCAGAAAGGTAGGCAGGTCCTTCTGAGGGTTGAGGCGTGCCACCGACACGACGAGGGGTTGGTCCTCGGCGACACCGAGTTGGGCGCGGATCTCGGCGGGCGACCGCGTTGGCCGAGGAGGCGGACCGGCGGGCGGGATCATCCAGACGTTCGGGGCGGCCTCGAAGCGGCGGGCGATGCCTTCCGACACCGCGACGACGGCATCGACCCGACCGGGCAGAAGGCCCTCCAAGCGGCGCAGTACCGGGCCTTGCCACCTGCCTCGAACCTCATCTAGCACGAGGTTGTGGACCGTGACGACCACCGGCCGATCTTGGCCCGCCAGCGCCGCGATCCAGCCCGGTGTGAGGCCATGGGCGTGGATCATGTCGACCCTTGAGCCGAGGTCGGCGACCGCGCGCCGCGACCGCCACAGATCGACTGGTTGAAGGCCGTCGGGGACGTCGACCACGGCGTCCTGGCCGCCGAGTTGATCCATGACCCCCACAGGCCCCGCCACGGTCACGTCCCACCCGTTCCGGGGCAGGTCGGCCCGCAGTTGTGCGACGTGACGCCGGATGCCCCCTGTCGACGGGCCCAGCAACTGCAGCACCCGGTCGGTCATGGGCGGCCCGAACGCAGGAGGGCGATGAAGGACGACGGCTGGAGCCCGGCGAGACGCTGGATGACCAGGTACACGAAGGCGCCTGCAGTCACCGCGACAGTGAGCACGAGGAGGGCCTCTCCCCTGCCGTCCGACCCGTCGAGCGCGGCCGTTATCCCCTGCTGTACCGCGCCGATCACCACGCCCGCTGCCACCGCGCCCACGAGGGCGGCCGCGATGCCGCCGATGAAGCCCTGTCCCGCACGGAACGGGATGCGGCGTCCCAGCAGCACGAGAAGCACCGCGGTGCCGGCTACGTAGGCGACGGAGTGCACCAGACCGAGGGCGGCGACCATGTAGCGCGGCGCCGCCACCTCAGCGACGGCGACCATCGCGAGCCCGGCCGCCACCACCACAGCCACGTTCAACATCGCTGGTGTTCTCGTGTCGCCCGCGGCGTAGAACCCGCGGGTCGCTAGCAGGAAGCCGCCATAGCCGACGAGCCCGGGCGCGAATCCCATGAGGGCGCGCGCCACCTGGCCGGCGCCCGCGCCTGCCGACGCGCCGAACAGCGCGATGTCGGTGATGGGGCCAGCGGCCGCGACGAACGCCGCGCTCGCGGGAAGAACGAACACGGCTATCACGCGCAGTCCTTGCGTCATCGACCGGCTGTAGTCGCTCCACTCGCCCGCGTTCGCTTCCCGCGCCATCCGCGGGAAGAGGGCGGTGAAGACCGGGATGGCAAAGAGAGCGTGGGGCAAGAGGAAGAAGGTGAAGGCGACCCGGTAGGCGACGACGCCTCCCTCGACCCGATTCGCCAGCACGAGCAGCACGATGAGCAGGACCTGGGTCATGCCCAGGTAGAGCGCCGCCCATGCTCCGCGCCGTCCGAGAGCGCGGACGCGGGCGTCCCGGTACTCGAACCGGGGCCGGAGCGAGAAGCCGAGGCGCAGGGCACCTGCTACCGGTACCGCGCAGAACGCGATTACTCCGAGCGTTGTCCCGCCAGCCAGGACAACCTGCTCCGACAGACTGAGGTCGAGGGAGGGAGCTTCACCGCCGCGCATCATGAAGAAGACAAGGTACGTCCCGGTCACGACGACGTTGTTCAGCACCGGCGCGAAGACCGGAAGGGCGAAGCGGCCATGGGCGTTCAGCACCGACGTCGCGACCAGGCCGGCCACGTAGAGGACGACCTGGGGCAGGAAGAAGCGCAGGAACAACGCACCGACCCGTACCTGGGCGGCCCGCGTGTCAGGGTCGTCGACCCCGCTGACGACCAGTCCCATCAGCTGTTCCGCGAAGATCATGCCGGCGAGCGCGACCACGGCCAATCCCGCCGTCGCGAGGCCGAGCACCGACCCGGCGAGTCGCTCCGCCTCAGAGCGCCGGCCCGCGTCGAGCGACTCGACCAGCACCGGAACCAGCACCGCTTGGAGCACGCCGGCGGCGAACAACTCGAAGAGCAGATTCGGCACGGTGTTGGCCGACTCGTACGTGTTGCCGAGGAAGGTTGTGCCGAGCACCGCCGCCATGACGAGGAGGCGGACCAGGCCGGTCAGCCGGGATACGCCGGTCAACAACGTCATTGCCAGCGTGGAGCGGGCCACCGCCCGGTCGCTGAAGCCGGAAACCGATCGGCTGCTCACGCCCTCCGTCCCGCCCGGTCGAGAGCCCGGAGCGGGGCGAAGCCGTCGATCACCCGGCTGAACGAGACGACCTCGGATGCCGCGTTCGCGAGCACGAGCACGGCGAGGACGCCGGTGCGTGCGTTCGGCGCCATAACCGCGACCGCACCCACCCCGAGCACCGCCCCGAGGGCGTTGGCGCCGGTGTCACCGAGCATCACCCGCTCGTGCAGGTCATCGAGTGCCAACGCGAGCCCCGCGCCGATTGCCACTGCCACCGCGCCCAGTGCCGCGGCGGTGCCGGCCGCGGCGACGAGCGCAACGAAGGACACTGCCGTGACCTTCAGCACCCGCCCGGGCGCCCGGTCGAGGAGGTTGGCCATGTTCGCCGCGAGGGCGACGAGAGCGGCGTCCCGGATCAGGCCGAGGGCACCCGCGCCGCTATGAAGCAGCGCCGCCAGCACCAGGGCCACCGCCCCTCCGGCCGCGAGCTTGGCTCCGCCGGTCGTGAGCTCCCCGCGACCGATCGCGCGGAGATGGCCACGGAAACCCCGCTCTGCCCCCGCCGCACCCAGGTCATCCATCAGGCCGAGGAGAGCGAAGGCGACGACGCCGATGAGCACTGCGAGTCGTGGCGTGGTGAGGCCGGCATCGCCGACGCCCGCCGCCCCGAGCAGCACCCGCCCGCCTTCGACGCCGATGAGCGCGAGCGGTACGACCACTCCGCCGGCGGTCGGCACCATCCGCTCGCGAAAGTTGAGGCGCTCGAAAGTCGAGTGGGCGAGCGCGGACCGCAGCATCACCCAGACGAGTCGACCCGAGAGGAAGCCGGCGATCACAGCGACGAGTACGGTCACAACGAGACTCCTGGGGTCGATCAGTCGGTCCGGGACGGCGGCACCAGTGCCTCGGCCGCCTCGCCCCGGCCGTAGTGCCCCAACCGCCCGGTCGCCAGATCAGCCAGGGCGAGCACGGTAGCGGTCCGGCCGGCGAACGTACCCACGTTGTCGACAGTCGTCACCAAGCCCGCAACCGAGTCGGTGGCACGGACCTCGGCCACGAACGGCGCGTTGAAGTCGCCTTCATCGTCGACGGTCCCGGGTTCGGCGGCCAGTATCAGCCTCCGGCCGTCCCGAGCGAGTTCCTCGGTCAAGGGGATCGCCAGCTCTTCGTTCGGAACTTCCACACCGGCGCCGGAGAACACGACGAAACGCCGCTCCGTCGCGGGATCGTCGACTCCTACCTCCTCGCCGGGTTGGCCCGGTTCTGCAGCCAGCTCTTCGCCGGGCTGCTCGTCTCGGGCCGGACTCGCCTCGTACTCGATGAAGCCGGTGTCGCGAAGCTGTTCGAGTAGGGCGTGCGCGGTGTCGCTCGACCACGAGGTCGAGAGGGCGGAGAACAGCTGACGCCGCAGGAGGCCAGGACGGGTAGCGGTGGTCTCGAGCACGTCCGCGAGCTCCTGCGCGTCGGTCTCCGACTCGAGGGCCAGCTTGCGCTGGAACAGCACGACAGCCTTGAGATCGGCGCCCGCGGCGGTCAGCGTGCCCCGCAACTCGTCGAAGGGAGCGCGATCGACCCCTACCACTCCGATCAACACCACCGGCACGCCCTCTAGGTGACCTTGGACCAGCTGGTCTCCGAGCTCCTCGGCGAAGCGGTCACCGAGCGCGAGTTCGGACTGCAGTCGTTCGTTCAGGGCATCGGTCTCGTCGAGACGCTCCTCAACGCGACTCACCTGGGATTCGAGCGTGTCAACGGTGGTGCGCTCCAGCAACGTGGCGCCAACCGTGACTCCGAGAGCCAGCGCGAAGAAGACGGCGGTGAGCGACACCAGGTGGAAGCGGAAGTTCACCACGATGCACCCACCAGTGAGCTCCACGTGCTGCGGACGATGAGCCACACGCCCTCGATGATTACCTGCGGAACCGCAACGAGAACGATCACTCCGAAGCTGACGAGTACCGCCAGGAGGAAAGCCGCCAGGTCGCGCTTGCGGATCCGCCCCTGGTACAACCGGCTCACGCCCTTGGCGTCGACGAGGATCGGCCCCACCCGTAGGCGCACAAGGAACGTCGACGCCATCCCTTCCCGTCCTTTGTCGAGGAACTCGACCATCGAGGCATGCGTCCCGACGGCCACGATCAGCTCGGCGCCCTCCTCGTGGGCCATCAGCATCGCGATGTCCTCGCTCGTACCAGGGGAGGTGAACACGACGTAGGGCAACGCCAACTCGTCCAATCGCGCCGCGCCAGGAGCGCGACCATCCGGGTAGGCGTGCACGACCAGCTGGGCGCCGCTACGCAGCGACGCCGTCGTAACCGAGTCGAAGTCGCCGACGATCAGGTCGGGGCGCATGCCGGCTTCGATCACGGCGTCGGCGCCCCCGTCCACCGCGATGATGACGGGGCGCATCTCCTGCACATAGCTGCGCAGGTGGGCGAGGTCTTCCCGATAGTCGTGGCCCCGCACCACTATGAGCACGTGCCTGCCCTTCAGCTTCACGTCGAGGTCTGGCATCTCGGGCGGGTCGAGGACAAACCGGTGCTCGCGTTGCATGTAGGCGAGGGTGTTCTCGGCGAAGCGCTCGAGCTCGGCGCCCATGGTGAGCTTCGCCGTCTCGTAGTCGTGCTCGAGAGAGGCGGCTGTCTGGCGGATCCCGGTCGCCACCAGGACGTCACCGAGGAGGATGTCGCTGCCGTCGATCGTGACGATCTGACCTTCCTCGATCTTGTCGAGCACTGCGCTCCCGGTGTCGTCGACGAGCGGTATGCCCGCCGCGACTATGAGGAGCGGCCCGACGTTCGGGTAGCGGCCCGACAAGGATCGGGCCGCGTTGATGACGGCCGCCGGGCGGGCGTGGACCAGGCCCTCGGCCGCGATCCGGTCGATGTCGTGGTGGTCGATCACCGCGATATCACCCGGCCGCATGCGCGGGAGCAGGTTCTTCGTGCGCCGGTCGGCGCGCGCCGGCCCGGAGGCTCGCTCGACATCCGCGGACCGGCGGGGCGTCATCACCGCCGTCGCTCTCGCGCCGCGGCGGCGAGCAGCTCCTCGGCGTGTCCCTGGGCGGTCTTGCTGCCAGGGCTTCCTGACAGCATGCGGGAGAGCTCGACGACGCGATCGCGCGACTGGACGGCACTCGCCTCTGCCACCGTCCGGCCATCCTGTTCGCGTTTGGTGACCGCCACCTGATGGTCCGCGAACGCGGCCACCTGGGGCAGGTGGGTGACGACCAGCACTTGATGCGTTCCCCCGAGAGCCGCCAGCGCCCGGCCGACCGCTAGGGCCGCCTCACCCCCGACCCCGGCGTCGACCTCGTCGAAGACGAGCGTCGGCGGCCCCGCTGTCAGCACCAGGCGCGCCGCGAGCATGGTTCGCGCCAGCTCTCCGCCGGACGCGACCGACGACAAGGGCAGCGCGGGCTCCCCCGGGTTGGCACCGAGGAGCACGCTGACGTCGTCGCCAGGGTCCACATCGCCGACCACCACTTCGATCCGCGCGTGAGGCATCGCGAGGTCGCGGAGGTGGTCGGCCACGGCTGCAGCGAGTTGAGGTGCCGCGGCCCGGCGGGCGTCGCCCACCCGCGCTTCCTCCCGCTCGACGCCGGCATGGGCTTCGCGGAGGTCAGCCTCGAGCCGGGCTGCTCGGACGCCGTGGGACTCGAGTTCCTCGAGGCGGGTGGTGAGCTCCTTGCCGAAGGCCATCACCTCGGCGAGGGTCTCGCCGTACTTCCGGCACATCTCCCGGAGGGCCGCCCTCCGGCGCCGGACCTCGTCGAGGCGCTCCGGATCGTCCTCGAGCGACTCCGCCAGAGCGCGCAACTCCCCCGCGATGTCGGCCACGTCGGCGCCCACGCTTCGAAGGCGGGCCTCACTGTCACTCAGCGGGGTGCGCCCTGCCACGGCGGCGGTGGCCGTGCTGATGGCGTCGCTCGCACCCCCTTCGCCTTGTACCGCCTCGTACGCGCCCCATGCAGCCTCCCTGTGGGCAGTTGCGTCCGCGAGACGCGCCTCTTCGGCCGCGAGCGCGTCGTCCTCATGAGGGTCATCGATGCCCGCGGCGCCGATCTCTTCGACCTGGAAACGCAGGAGATCGATCTCCCGGGCGCGAGCCCGGCTATCGCCGCCGAGGGTCAGGAGCTCACGTTCGATCTCGCGGACAGCGCCCCTGGCCTCGCGCATCGGCCCCAAGTCGACGCGCGCAAAGGCGTCGAGCGCGTCGCGCTGAGCGCCGGCGCGGAGGAGGGACTGGTGCGAGTGCTGGCCATGAAGGTCGACCAGCCCGGCACCGGCCTCGGCGAGAGCCGACACCGGCGCCATGCGGCCGTTCAGATAGGCGCGCGACCGGCCGCCCGCGGGAATGGCTCGGGCGAGCACCACTTCGTCGTCGCCGGCTTCGAACCGGCCTTCCACCCACGCCTCGTCGGCTCCCGGTCGAACCACGACCGAGCCGGGCCGTCCCCCGACGAGCAAGTCGATGGCCTCCACGAGCAGAGTCTTCCCCGCCCCGGTCTCTCCCGTGAGTGCCGTCATGCCGTTTTGGAACTGGAGTCTGAGGTCGGCGATGACGCCCAGATCGCGGACATGCAGCTCGGCCAGCATCAGCGGTCCGCCAGTCCGAATTTGCTCTTCACGATGCGGAAGAACTCGCGCCGGCCGAAGCTCACGAACCTCGCACTGTGCGGGCCGCTGCGGCACGTGACCGCGTCACCTCCGTGCAAAGTGGTCACCGGACGGCCGTCGGCGAGCAGGCTGGCGGGGATTTCGTCGAGCACCTCGATTCGCACCGGCTCGTCCGGTCCGAGGACCAGGCTGAGGTCGAACAACATGTGGGGCGACACCGGCGTCAGGATCAGAGCGGCCAAATGAGGCGAGACGATCGGGCCGCGCACCGACAGGTTGTACGCGGTCGATCCGGTGGGCGTGGAAACGATGAGGCCGTCGGCTGCATAGGTCGTCCACGCCGAATCGCCGATGGTCACCGCGAGCCGGACCGTGTGACCCGGCACCGTCTTCTCGAGCCAGGCCTCGTTGAGCGCGATCGTGGGCGCACCGCCGTTTGGGTCCGAGGGCCCGTCGACGGTGACTTCGAGTGTCATCCGCTCCTCGATCCGGTAGTCGCCCGCGAGAAAACGTCCTAAGGCCTCGGGAAGGTCGTCGGGCTCGACTTCGGTCAGGTACCCGAGGTGGCCGACGTTCACCCCGAGTACGGGCACCTCGGCCGCCCCCACCTGGTCGACGGTGCGCAACATGGTGCCGTCGCCCCCGAGACTCACCGCCAGTTCGAGGCCGTCGGTGATCTTCTCCGGTGGACATGCCAGGTGTGCGAGCCCCGCTGCGGTCGCGTCGTCGGGCGGCATGCGCACTTCTTGGCCATGTTCCTCCAGCCACGCGGCCGCGGTGCGGGCCTGCTCGGTCGCTTGCGGCCGGCCGTGGTGGACGAAGATGCCGACCGCGCTCACGCCTGCTCCCGCTCCACGGCTCTTCGCACGGCCGCGCCGAGGAGATCGCCGGCGTCAGGGTCCGCGGACGCGGCTGGCTCCGGTACGTGGGGGCGGAAGTGAAGGAGGAACTCGACGTTGCCGTCGGCCCCTGTGAGGGGCGACACCATGGCATCCATCATCGCGGCTCGGTGGGCGGCGAAGGTGGTGGCCACCTCGAGGAGCGTGCGCCGCCATGTCTCAGGCGACCGGATCACACCCCGGCCCTCGGTCACTTCTTCCCTGCGCGCTTCGAATTGGGGCTTGGCCAGGACGACGACGTCGGCGGAAGGCCGGGCAAGTTCGCCGGCCAGGAGCGGAGCGACGGTACGCAGCGATATGAACGCCAGGTCGGCTACGACCAGGTCGAAGGGCGTGCCTCCCACCCGTTCCAACGTGAGGTCCCTCACGTTCGTCCGATCGAGGATCACCACTCGGCTGTCGCGTGCAATCCGATCGTGGAGTTGGCCGTAGCCGACATCGACCGCGACCACCTCGGCGACGCCTCTCTGCAACAGGCAGTCGGTGAAGCCGCCAGTGGAGGCGCCTGCGTCGAGCGCTCGCCGACCTTCGACTGAGACGTCAAAACGCTCCAGCGCGGCGTCCAGCTTCTCCCCGCCCCGGCTGACGAACCGCGGCGCCGCGCCGGCTATGACAACAGCTTCGGCTCCGTCCACGAGGCGCGTCGGCTTGAGCGCGGGCGCACCGCCTACGAGTACCCGTCCGGCCTCGATCGCCTCACGAGCTCGCTCTACAGTCTCGACCAGGCCCCGGCGAACCAGTTCGGCATCCAACCGGCGACGCGTCAGCCGCGACCTGACGCCTTCTTGCCGGCCTTCTTCGCGGTCTTCTTGGCCGCGGTCTTCTTGGCGGTGCGCTTCTTGCTGGGCGCCGCCCGGGCGGAGCTGCTGGTGAGCTTGCGTTCGAGGGCCGCGAGGTCGGCCTTGGTGGCGAGGCCCATGGCAGAGAGCTGGCTGTTGATCTCGCGCCGGATGAACTGGCGGAGGTTGTCGGTGTTGCGCCGGCTCCACTCGACCAGCTCGTCGATGCGTTCCTGGGTTTGTTCGCGCTGCACCTCTCCGGTTCGCACCAGGTCCTTGATTATCGACTCGGCTCGAGCCCGGGTCACCTGGCCGAGCTCGGCGCCGGCTTCCAGGTAGCGGCGGAGCACGTCAATTTGTGCCATGAGGGCAATCTAGTGCGCCCACTACCGTGCACTGGCGGTGATCCCCCTAAAGGACGAGAACCCGACACGCCACACCGCGATCATCACGATCGCCCTCATCGCTGCTTGTGTGGGCATCTACTTCTTCGTCCAGCCCGTGGGGCAAGCGAGCTTCGTGCCCGAGAACCCGCGTGGCCAGCTGCTCGAGGACTACCGGTTCAACCTCGAGAACGCCGCGATCCCGTGTGAGGTTGTGCGAGGGCGGCCTCTCACGATTGACGAGATCGAGCGGACCGTCCGGGGCGACGCCAGCGCTTGCACTAGCGACGCCGCATCGCGCGCCCCATTTCCTGACAAGAACATATTCCTCGCCGTCGGCTTCTCCATGTTCCTGCACGGCAGCCTGATCCACCTAGCCGGCAACATGCTCTTCCTGTGGGTCTTCGGCAACAACATCGAGGACACTCGCGGCAAAGTCCAGTACGTCCTTTTCTACCTGGCGGCCGGTGTCGTGGCGACCGCGACGCACATCGCACTCCAGCCGTCGAGCACGGTGCCCCTCGTCGGCGCGTCCGGTGCCATCGCCGGGGTGATGGGCGCCTATCTCGTGCTCTATCCGCGCGTCTACATACGCACACTGATCATCTTCTTCTTCATCATGTTCCGGCCCATCGAAGCTCGGTGGTTGCTCGGCTTCTGGTTCGTTTCCCAGTTCTTCGTCAACCCCAACTCCGGTGTGGCCTGGGCCGCCCACGTGGGCGGGTTCGTCTTCGGAGTCGTTGTGGGGTTGTTGTGGCGTCCCCGCCGCGCCCGCCCGACTCCCACCACCGCCTGGTACCCAACTTGAGGCAATAACGCACGAATTCCGTGCGTTATTGCCTCAAGTTCGGCGCGGGTGGGCCAGGATGCCGCTGTGGCGACGTGGGTACTCGATCTCGACGGGGTGCTCTGGCTCTCGGAGCAGCCGATCGCCGGAGCGTCCGAGGCAGTGGAAGCCCTACGTACGCGGGGAGACCGGGTGGTCTTCCTCACCAACAACTCAGCGGCAACCGTCGACGACTACGTAGCCAAGCTCGCCCGGATGGGTGTAGCGGCCGAGCCGGATGAGCTCGTCACCTCGGCGATGGCGGCCGCGAGCCTGGTCTCGGCCGGTGAGCGCGTTCTGGTCTGCGCCGGTCCGGGGGTGCAACAAGCCCTGCGGGACCGCGGGTGCGAACCTGTCCGCCACGGCGATGCCGATGCGGTCGTTGTCGGCTGGCACACCGACTTCGACTACCTACGGCTCACCGCGGCGGCCCGCGCGGTGGCAACCGGAGCCCGGTTGATCGGCACCAACGACGACGCGACCTATCCCACTCCGGACGGACCGTTGCCGGGTGGGGGCGCCATCCTCGCGGCCGTCGCCTACGCCACCGGCGTGACCCCCGAAGTCGCCGGCAAGCCCCACGACGCGGTGATGGCGTTGCTGCGGGGGCGCTGGCCGGACGTCGCCGTCGTTGTCGGCGACCGCCCGTCGACCGACGGTCTCCTCGCTCGCCGTCTTGGCGCCCGCTTTGCCCTCGTGCTGTCGGGGGTCACGTCGGCCGCCGACCTTCCCGTCGACCCCGAGCCCGACATCGTCGCCCGCGACCTCCTCGAACTCACGAACTTGAGGCAATAACGAACGGAATTCGATCGTTATTGCCTCAAGTTCGGCTGGGGGGTGGGGCGAGGCGGCGGAACACGAGTCCGGTGCGGGGCTTGGGATGGAAGAAAGTCGTCTTCTGTGGCATTCGGGTGCCGGAGCGGCTGGTCTCGGCGATCTGGTCGACCCGCGCCGGGCGCAGCAGCACCCCCGCCTGGGCCGCGCCCGTCTCGACGGCGGCGGCCACGTGGTTCCACCCGTGCTGGAACGTCACCTCGTGAGGCGGCAACGCCGCGAGCGCGCGGTCGAGCCGGATCGAGTCAAGATCCTCATCGGGCGACTGCGGCGCATCCCGGGGGACGAGCCAGAACGTCCCCTCCGGCGCGACCAGTGCCATCGCTCCCCGCTCGACCATCGCCGGGGTGATGCCAGCGTCGAGCGCGACCGGTCCGTCCACATCGAAGAACGGCTCCAGCGCCTCCTGGAACTCGAAGCCGTCCGGCAGTCCTGAGATCAGCCGGTGGATCGCCCGCACGGAGAGCTGCGACTCGACCAGCTCCACCACGAGGGTCATCACCAGGTCGTGATCGCCGGCGGCGTCGCCCGCCTCGTCGCGCACTTCCTGGCGATAGGCGATTGCGGTCTCGTACCGATGGTGACCGTCGGCGATAACAACCGGCTCACGCCCAACGGTCGCACTTATTGCCTCGATGACCGCGGGATCGCTCAGGCGCCACAGTTCATGGCGGATGCCGTCCTCGTCGACGCAGGCCGCGTCGGGTGCACGGTCCACCGCGCACAGATCCGACAGACCGGTCGCTGGGGACAGGCCCCAGATCGGCGACAGGTTTGCCCGGCACGCGCGAAGGAGGTTGAGTCGATCCCCCTTCGGCTTCGGCATCGTTCGCTCGTGGGGCAGCACCGCGCCCTCCCCCGCCGCATCGATGCCGAGAGCGCCGATGACACCCAACGTGCTGCGGGCATTACCGGCCTCGTCAGCGAACGTCATGGCGTAGGCGTAGAACGACGGGGAGTCGTCGTCGCCCAGCACACCCTTGGCCAGCCAGCCGTCGAAGGCGTGTTGGGCCGAGGTGTACCGGTCGTGGTCGACCGCGTCCCGCGCCAGCTCCACCCGAACGGCGTTGTAGGGGCTGCGCGCCTCGAGGAGGTCGCGATCGGTCTCGGAGATGACGTCGTACGGCGGCGCGGTAACAGTGTCGAGGTCGACTAGCTCAGGGTTGTATCGGGTGCCGACGAAGGGCTCGAACCGGGCCACCCCGGCATCCTTGCAGACGTTCGCTAGGTCGCCGGCAGCACGGCGGGATCGCACACCCGGCACGCGGAAAGACCGCGACGTTCCGCCTCGTCGACCGTGACCGTCGGATGCTGGCCGCGACCGGAGAGGAGCCGGCACGAGGGCAGGTGGTAGCTGCTCGGACCGGCGATCACGAGGCCGGCGTCCTCCGCCTGTCGCAGCGCGCCCGCGCCCAATGAGCCGGCGCCAGTCACAGCGCCGACGCCGCCGCCGGACCGCTCGACAGCGTCGCGGAGTTGGCGAACCTCGTCGAGCAACTCCGCCCGGTCCTGCCGCAAGGTCTGGGTGACCATCAATCCCGCACCGACCACCACGAGCGCGAGGCCGGCGATGCCACCCGAGATCAGGTACGGAAACTGGCTCGGGATCCGGTCGTAACTCGCCGCCCCGTTCCATCCGAGGAAGATCAACAAGAACCCCACCACGACGAGCGCGATCCCGCCCTGCCCGCCGAGCTGGTTCCAGATGCTACGCACGTGGGTTTCCTTTCGTTCTCGTTAGTCGTCGCCGCCGCCGAGGTAGGTCTCGCGCAGGTTGGCGTCGCGGATCTCGTCGCCCACTCCGTGGTAGACGATCGTTCCCTTCTCCATGATGAGTGCCCGGTCGGCGTACGGGAGGACGCCGATGTTCTGCTCCACGAGGATCACCGTCGTGCCGCCCTCGTTGATGCGAGCCACCACCTCGAACACCGTCTTGGCCAGCGCGGGCGACAGACCGAGCGACGCCTCGTCGATGAGCAGCAGGCGCGGCGCAGACATCAGCGCGCGACCGATGGCGAGCATCTGCTGCTCCCCGCCTGACAAGGTGCCCGCCGGTTGGTCCATGCGCTCCGCGAGGCGTGGGAAGTACTCAAACACCAGCTCGCGTTGGGTGGTGACGCGACCCTGATCACGCCGCAGCGCCCAGGCCCCGAGCCGGAGGTTGTTGGCAACCGACAGGGCGGGGAAGACGCGACGGCCCTCAGGACACAGCGCGATGCCTGTAGCGACCAGCTCCGCCGTCGAGCGGCTCGTCACATCCTTGCCGTCGAAGGTGATCGTGCCCGCGTCCGGCGAGAGAAGCCCGGCCAGGGTCGTCACGGTCGTGGTCTTTCCCGCGCCGTTGAGGCCGAACAGCACCGCGGTCTCGCCCTCGGCGACCTCGAAGCTGATGCCCATCAGGACGGGAAAGCCGTAGCCGACGCGCAGGTCGGAGACTTCGAGCAGCGCCATCAGGCGACCGCCTCGGGATCTTCGCCCAGGTAGGCGCGCACGACGTCCGGGTGATCGCGCACCGCCGTCGGCTTGCCCTCGGCGAGTAGCTCGCCGAAGTTGAGGCAGTACACGTAGTCGCACACCCGTACGACTAGGGGCACGTGGTGCTCGATCATCACGATGGAGAGCCCGAACTCCCGGCGGAGCTCCATCAACTTGTCACCGAGTTGGTGGGCCTCCTCCGGCCCCATACCCGACGACGGCTCGTCGAGCAGCACGACGTCGGGGTCGGTCGCGAGAACCGTGGCGACCTCAACCCGCTTGAGCACCCCATAGGGCAGCCCGGCGACCTGGGTCTCGGCCAGATCCCCGAGATCGAGGAGATCCAAGATCGCCTCCGCGCGCCTGGACAGTTGAAGTTCAGTACGGAACGTGCGGGGCAGCCCGAGTACCCCGGCGACAGTCGCGTACTCAGCGCGAAGGTGCTGGGCCGTCTTGAGGTTCTCCCGTACCGTGGACCCCTTCACGAGGCCTACGTTCTGGAACGTGCGGCCCATCCCCAGGGCTGTCCGGTGGTGCACCCCGAGGTCGGTGATGTCGTTGCCGTTGAACCACACCGAGCCTTCGTCCGGTCGGTAGAAGCCGGTGACGATGTTGAACGTCGTCGTCTTGCCCGCGCCGTTCGGACCGATAACCCCGACGATCTCCCATTCGCCGACCTTCAGGTTGATGTCGTGCGCCGCCTGCACGCCGCCGAAGCGGATCGAGCACCCACGGGTCTCAAGCACGGACATCGGTTATCTGCACCTCCTTGGCGCCCCGGTCATGGATGTCGAAGCGGTGCCCTCCGAGCCAGCGCAGGATGGGCCGGATCTGCTGGCCGATGCCACCCGGGTAGAGCGTAAGGGTGAGCAGCAGGAGGAGCGGTCCCAGCACGAGGGGCGCGATCTGAGGTGTCAAATGGGGGGCGAAAGGAATCTGGCCGAGCAGCCAGTCGATGAAACCGATGTGGTCGATCAGGTAGCCGATCAAGGCGAAGAAGGCTGACCCGATGACGACTCCGGTTCGGCTCCGGAGGCCGCCGACCACAGTCATGATCACAAACAGCAGCGCGAGCCGGAAGTTGTAGATATCGGCTACGACGAAGGTGTCGTTGTGGGCCAGTAGCGCGCCCCCGAGCCCGGCGAACACCCCGGCAACGACGAACGAGAAGAGGGTGAAGGCACGCACGTTGACGCCGAGGGTCGCGGCGACGCGCGGGTTCTCTCGGAGGGCGAGCAGGGCACGGCCGCCCTTGGTCTGCATCAGCCGCCAGTCGACCCACAGGACGACGGCGAGGAACGCCAGGCAGAGGTAGTAGTAGCGAATGTCAGTGGCGAAGAGAGCCGGCTTCGGGGCTGCCTGCCCCGCGCCGCCCCCGGTGAGGGTCTGGATCTGGAAGAGGCTCTCCTCGGCCACCAGCCCGTATGACAGCGTGACGAGGGCGAAGTACAGGCCCCGGATCCTGATCGCGACTCCGCCGAGCACGAGAGCCTGGGCACCGCCGACCGCCATGGAGGCCCCGACGGCGACGAAGAAGGGCTGACCCTGCACCGTGACCATGTAGGCCGAGGTGAACGCACCGATCCCGACGAAGGCCTGGTGACCGAGGGAGATCTGTCCGGTGTAGCCCAGAAGGATGTTCAGCGACAGGCCGATGATGGCGTAGACGACGGCCTGGCTGTAGATGTTGATCTCGAAGCTCTCACGCGTCAGCGGGAAGACGAGCACGAGCGTTGCCACAAGCACGTAGATGGTTCCTCGTCCGACCCAGCCGGGAAGCGACGGGCGGAACGACGAGTCGCTCACTCGTGCTCCCGCGGCCCCGGGCTCGACGAGCCCGTCCCCGGGATCGGCGCCGGTGCCTGCGCCGGTGTCGTCCGCGGTGCGGGTCACTAGGCCGCCCTTCCGAGGAGGCCAGTGGGTTTGATGGCCAGGATCGTCAGCAAGAGCACGAAGACGATCACGGTGCCCGCCTGGCCCGGCACGAAGTCGAAGAGGTTGTCGGCGGTCGCCCACGACTCGGCGACCCCCACGATGGTCCCTCCGAGGAACGCTCCCGGCAGACTCGTGAAACCCCCGATGACCGCGGCGGTGAAGGCGGGGATGAGCAGACTGGTAGTCACTGCGCCCGGACCGAACGACCCCGTCACCGGCACCGCGACGACACCCGCGAGTCCTCCGAGGAAGGCCGCCAGCCCCCAGGTGAGGGTCGAGATGCGACGCACACTGATGCCCATGAGCTCGGTAGCAGTCGGCTCCTGGCTCGTGCCGAGGATGGCCAGTCCGAGGTTGGTGCGGTTGAAGAACCACGCCAATCCACCCGCAAGCAAGGCAAGTGTGACCAGCAGCAGCAGCCGCTGGTCGGAGACCTGTACACCCAGCACCGACACCCGATCGAATCGACCGAACGCGGGTGCGATGTTGCGCAGGCGCGCTTCTCCAAGCCATATCTCGACCCCGATGGCGAGCAACGAGATGCCTGCAGTGGCCACGAGCAGCGTGACGCGCGGCGCGTCGAAGAGAGGCCTGATGACGAGGAACTCGGTCAACAGGCCCATCACGATCGCAACAACAAGCGCGCCGACGACAGCGAAGAAGTACGGCAGCCCCCACAGATGCAACAGGTAGAGCGCGAACACCGCGACGGTGCCGAACTCGCCTTGGGCGAAGTTGAAGACACCACTCGACTTGTAGACGAGTACCAGGCCGAGGGCGACCAGCCCGTAGGCCGCACCAGTGATGATGCCGATCACCAGGGCCGCCTGCTGACCCCGGACGATCAGTCCGAGGCAGATGGCCAGGCCCGCGCCCACGCCGATGACGCGCTGGCGCGTGAGCAGGAGCGACAGGTCCACCGGCTCAGAACCCCGAGACGTTCTTCGCTTCGGTCACGTAGAGACCCTGGGAGCAGTCGGCGCGGAGAAGGTGAGCTGCGCCTCCTCCGAAGTTGTTCCCCGGGGAGTACTTGACGGGCGGGAAGATGCCGCCTGAAAACTCCTGTCCGGAGTTGAGGGTGCCCATGAACTGGGCCCGTCCGAGATCACGGCCCGACGCCTCGAACATCTGGTGGAGGGTGCTCGACAGACCCCACAACGCGAGGCCGATGTCGTCGCCCTCCTGGCCGTTGTACTCGCGGTAGGCCTCTTTGTACGTGGCGGTGTCGGGGTCCTCGAGACCCATGAAGGGCGACAGGAACCTGGCCTCACCGATTCCGGGGCACCCAACCCGCGCGACCGTGTTGAGGCCGCTCGTGATCCCCGGACCGACGTATTGCGGGTTGTACGCCTGACCGTTCGCGCCCTGAGCGAACCTGATGAACACGGTAGGGGCACTCAGGAAGTAGATGACCTCGGCGCCCGCCTGCCGCTGCTGGTTGGCTTCGGCGAGGGTCTCCGACTCACCGGCATTCTTGCTGATCTTGCTGTTGCGGACGATCTCGAGGCCGGCCTCCTCGGCCGCCGCCACGAAGCTCCGGTGGGCGTCAGCGAACGACGGGGTGTCGGCGACGACGATGCCGAGCTTCGTCATCCCGAGCTTGTTCTTCGCGAGTTGTGCGATTGTCTTCGACTGTTGGGCGTAGCTCTGCGAGACGGCGAAATAGGTGTCGAGGTTGGCAACCCCCTCCTCGTTGACGCCGGCCGACAAGTAGGGCACTCCGACGCTGTTGGCGTACTTGGCGCACGCGGTGATCTGGTCGGCGCCACCCCCGCCGACCAGCAGGAACGCCTTGTCCTTCTCGACCATCTCACGGCACACCTGGACGGCACGCGAGGGGTTGTACTGGTCGTCACGGAAGACGACCTTGACGTTGCGGCCGTGAACGCCGCCGCGGTCCTCCAGCCACCTCCAGTAGAGATCGCGCCCCTGCTCGAAGCTCGACTGGGGGAACGGGGCGGCACCGGTGACCGGCGCGTGGATCCCGATCACGATCTCGGAGTCGGAAACGCCGGCCTTGTCGTTGGGTCCTGCGGCCGGCTGGGGAGCAGCTTCCTCGCCGCCTCCCCCGCCTCCGGCGGGCGTCGCCGGCTCGGTCTCGCCGCCGCTCGCTCCGCCCGTGGGCTCGCCACCTGCGGGCTGACCGCCGCCGGAGATGGTGCCGTCGCCCGGCGCAACCGTCCCGGTCGTCGAATCGTCACCTGCGCCCGTCGTCGTGGCCGTGCCGCGAGTGCCCGGGTCGAGCGAGCGGGTGCCACCTTCACCGTTCCCCTCCGCGGACAGGGCAACTCCGCTCTTCTGACCGCAGGCCGCCGCGACGACGAGCAATGTAAGGAGCAAGGCGATGAGGGGAAGGCCTTTGTAGTGGTGGCGATGGGGCATGGCGATCACTCTTTCGCTCTGGTTCTCTGCGGCGTTCTTGCTCGCTGGCGCGTTCTGGTTGCCGAGGTCGTTGTTGTGACGCGTCACGGTGTCGTCGGCCGGCTGTCGAGGACACGGCTAACACTGCCTACCCGCCGGTTCGAGCCATCAGGCCTACCCTGCGGTCCGAGGATGAATCCGAGCGCGGCCGCGACGGCCAGCGCGAGAGGGACCCACAACAGCACGGCCACCGGGAGGTTCCCCCAGATGTCGGCATCAAGACTCGCCGGCGGCGCGGGACGGGGTGCGGGAGTTGGCGCCGGGGCGGCCTGCTCTGTCGTCGGCGGGCTCGTCGGAGCAGGACTGGGCCTCGTGGTCGGTGCGGGCTTCGGATCGGTATCGCCGCGAGGAGCGGGCTCGACCGGCGCGGGGGTCGGCTCGGGCTCGAACGTGCTGCTGCCGCTGATGCCGCCACCGGTCGTGGCGAATTCAACCGAAGCTGCGCCGCTGTCGATGTTCTTGTAGCTGACCTGGAAACTCTGCGGCGCGTCGACGCCCTCGATCAGCAGAACACCGAGCGGCACGAGGCTGCCATCGACCCAACTCTGCCCCACCCGGCCGAGGTCGAATGTCCACGTGCCGTCGTCGGCCCGCTCGCCCTCGACCGCCCGGCCGTCGTCGCACTCGGGACGGTTCTGCCAGTCTCCGTTCGACGTGCCGGCCCAGAAGGTCGTAATCGGGCACGCCAGCACGGTCGCCTGGCCTTCGTTGATGTTCGACCCGTTCTCCTCGGTCTCTTCGAGGGTGAGGACGAGCCGGTCGACGAACGCGTCGGCGGGCGCCTCGAGCACGATTCCGACGGCGGCCACCTTGTCGGGATCGCCGTTGGACGCGCCCACCGCGATCCCGCTGGCGGGGACGGTGTTGGGAGGCGGGGGCACGGGCGAGATGACATCGCGGATCGGGCTGGGGGGTTCATCCTCCTGCGGTCCCTGCAGTCGGTTCCACCAACCGTCTTGGCTGAGGATCGCTTGTGAGCCGCTCTCTTGAGCGGGACTCGGCGTCGCCAGGCCGAACGGGACCGCCAGCGCGACGGCGACCGCGACCAACACAACGCGACGGGAAAGGGGGGGAATCCGCATTCGCGCGGTTGACAGTGTACCCCCGACCGAATCGCACCATCCGTTCGGTTGCTGTCGTTCGTCTGGGTTGTGCTCTAGGTCACATCCCAGGTGGCGCCGGATGCCAGGAGGGCTTCGAGGTCGCCGGGGCCCTGACGCTCCTGCGATGCCGCGAGCTGCTGGGACACGAGCATCCCGAAATCGGTGCGCTCTACGGCGCGGAACACACCCACGGGGGTCGGCTCGTACGGACCGTGAGCGATGCGGCTGAGCGCGAACGCCAGTCCGGGATCGTCGCGTTGCTCGTCGTGCACGAGGATGGCGTCGTCACCCACGTCGGCGGCGTCGGCGATCCTGGCCCGGCCCTGCACGTCGAGGACGACGCAACGCTCGTTGTCACGTCCGAACCGAATCGGCTCACCGTGTTGGAGCGGAATCAGCATCTCGGGCCGCACCTCGCGCCCGGTGACCTGCTCGAACGCGCCGTCGTTGTAGACGTTGCAGTTCTGGTAGATCTCAACGAACGAGGCGCCCTTGTGCTCGTGGGCGCGCCGGAAGGTCTCCATCATGTGCTTGCGGTCGAGGTCGTGGGTGCGAGCGACAAAGGACGCTTCCGCACCGAGGGCGAGGCTGATCGGGTTGAAGGGGTAGTCGACGGATCCGATCGGGGTCGACGGCGTGACCTTGCCCACTTCGCTGGTCGGCGAGTACTGACCCTTGGTGAGACCGTAGATCTGGTTGTTGAACAAGAGGATCGTGAGGTTCACGTTGCGGCGCAGCGCGTGGATGAGGTGGTTGCCGCCGATCGAGAGGCCGTCGCCGTCACCGGTAATCACCCAGACGTCGAGGTCGGGACGGGCCGCGGCGAGACCGGTCGCGATCGCGGGTGCCCGGCCGTGGATCGAGTGCATCCCGTAGGTGTTCATGTAGTACGGGAAGCGGCTCGAACAACCGATGCCGGACACGAAGACCGTGTTCTCCCGGCGCACACCCAGCTCGGGCAGCAACATCTGGACCGCGGTGAGCACGCCGTAGTCGCCGCAGCCAGGACACCAGCGGATCTCCTGGTCGCTGGTCCAGTCCTTCTTCTTCGTGACAGGGACGGTGACGTCAGTCATCGATGAGGGCTCCAATGGCAGCTTCGAGTTCGTCGGTACGGAAGGGGACGCCCTGGACCTTCGTGAAGGAGCGGGCGTCGACCAGATACTCGGCGCGGACCAGCCGGCTCAGCTGTCCCATGTTCATCTCAGGGACGAGCACCTTTCGGTAGCTCGACAGAACCTCGCCGAGGTTCGAGGGGAACGGGTTGAGGTGCATCAGATGGGTCTGGGCGACCTTGCGTCCTTTAGCCCGCAACTGGCGCACCGCGGCGACGATGGTGCCCTCGGTGGAGCCCCATCCCAACACCAGGATCTCGGCGTCGCCGTCGGGATCGTCGACCTCCACCGTGGGGATGTCCTTGGCGATGCCGGCGACCTTGGCGGCCCGGAGCCTCGTCATGCGCTCGTGGTTGGCGGGGTCATAGGAGATGTCGCCGGTGATGTCGGCCTTCTCGAGCCCGCCGATGCGATGCTCGAGGCCGGCGGTGCCGGGGATCGCCCACGGACGGGCCAGGGTCTCGGGGTCACGCTCATACGGCAAGAACTTGGCCGGCCCGTCGCCGTCGGTGTTGGCGTCGGGGGACCCGTTGTCGTCGCCGGAGCCGTTGGCCGTCGCGAAGGCGACGGAGATGTCGGGGAGGTCGGCGACCGACGGCAGCAGCCACGGCTCGGTGCCGTTGGCGAGGTAGCCGTCGGAGAGAAGGATCACGGGTGTGCGGTACTTGAGCGCGAGCCTGGCCGCCTCCACCGTCGCCTCGAAACAGTGCGCGGGCGTCTTCGCGGCCACGATCGGCAGGGGCGCTTCGCCGTGGCGGCCGTACATGGCCAGCAGCAGGTCGGCCTGTTCGGTCTTGGTGGGCAGGCCGGTGGACGGTCCGCCCCGCTGGATGTCGATGACGAGTAGCGGCAGCTCGAGGCTCACCGCGAGGCCGATGGTCTCCGACTTGAGGTCGACACCGGGGCCGCTCGTGGTCGTCACACCGAGGTGGCCACCGAAGGATGCACCCAGGGCCGACCCGACAGCCGCGATCTCGTCTTCGGACTGCATGGTGCGGACACCGAAGTTCTTGTGCTTGGACAGCTCGTGCAGCACACCCGAAGCGGGCGTGATCGGGTAGGACGCAAGGAAGATCGGTACCTGGGCGAGCTGGCTTGCCGCGACCAGTCCCCATGCCAGAGCCTGGGTTCCGTTGATGTTCGTGTACCGGCCGGGCTTCAGCGGCGCGGGCTTGACTTCGAAGCGGGCGTCGAGCATCTCGGCGGTCTCGCCGAAGTTGTAGCCCGCCTTGAAGGCCAGCATGTTGGCGTCGCGCACCACCTCGTTGTTGCCGAAGCGCTTCTCGATCCAGGCGATGGTTTCGTCGACCGGGCGGGTGAAGATCCACGACAAAAGCCCGAGGGCGAAGAAGTTCTTGCTGCGCTCGGCGTCGCGTGGCTTGGCGCCCGTGGGCTTGGTTGCCTCGATGGTGAGCGAGGTCATCGGGACCTCGTGCACCTCGAACCCGCTGAGGGTCCCGTCGGTGAGCGGGTTCTCGGTGTAGCCGGCCTTCTTGAGCGCGCGCTCGTCGAACGCGTCGCTGTTGACGATGACCGTGCCGCGGGCCGTCAGGTCGCCGAGCTCGCTCTTGAGAGCGGCCGGGTTCATGGCCACGAGCACGTTCGGCGCGTCACCGGGCGTGAGGATGTCGTGGTCAGAGATGTGGACCTGGAAGGCCGAGACACCCGCGAGCGTGCCTGCGGGGGCACGGATCTCAGCAGGAAAGTTCGGGAGCGTCGCCAGGTCGTTGCCGAACAGGGCGCTCGATGTCGTGAAGCGGTCGCCCGTGAGCTGCATCCCGTCGCCGGAGTCGCCCGCAAAGCGGATGACCACCCGGTCAAGATTCTCGAGCGGCCTCTGCTTCGCCGCGGTGTCAGACACGAATCCCCTCCCTCAGGGGGTCTTCCCTCATCGTTGTTCCAGTTTTCACATGGACTTTCCATCGAGTGTATCGGCGCACCCCACAACTACCGCGACTCGTCGCATGTGCGGGGGCTCAGAAGTCGTGTCGCAGGCACGCGGTACCGTCGCCGCGTTCGCTTCCCCCTCCGTTGTTCGTTTGTTTCACGTAGGAGGAAGTCGTCGTGAACGTCGCAGTGCTGAAGGGCCGGCTCAGCCGGCCCGCCGCAGAGCGTGTGCTCCCTTCGGGAGACCGCATCGTCAACCTCGAGATCACGGTCCGAGAGGACGGGAAGCAGGCCGACAGCGTCCCGGTCGCCTGGTTCGACGCCCCGGCCCGGGCGGCCGATCTCGACGTGGACACCGAGGTCGTCGTCGTCGGGCGGGTCCGCCGGCGGTTCTTCCGGGCCGCCGGGTCCACCCAGAGCCGCACCGAAGTGGTCGCCGACGTGGTCGTTCCCACGTCCCAGGCCAAGCGGACCGAGACCGCACTCAGTCGGGCCCGCGCCACCCTCACCCCCACCCAGCCCTAGTCCCGGCCGAACTTGAGGCAATAACGATCGCTTTCCGTACGTTATTGCCTCAAGTTCCCCGGACGGCGGCGGTTCTGGGCCAACTTGAGGCAATAGCGATCGCTTTCCGTACGTTATTGCCTCAAGTTCCGCGGGGCGGCCCGGCGCTAGGACAGATTCGCGAGGCGTTCGCTCACGTCGTAGAGATCCGGGTCCCGGTCGGCGACCCGCCGGAAGAGCTCCCGGGCGTGCGGCAGCTCACCCGCGCGCTCGTACAGGTCGCCGAGCGCGTACCAGAGGCGCAGGTGATGCTCCTGGGCGCGCGCGCTCCGATGGATCCCCGGACTGGCCTCGAGCAACTCGATCGCGCTCTGCACCTCGTCGCGGTCCGCGAGGGATCCGGCCACCACGAGCCGTCCTTCCGCCATGAGCTCAGCCGACGGCGACGCGGCGCGCAACTGGTCCCAGACCTCCTGCACCTTCCGCCACCGCTTGAGGCCGCGGTAGCAGTCGGCCAGGGGCGGGTGCTGGTCGTAGGAGCCGGTGAGCCGGTGGAAGGCCTCGAGCTCCTTGATGGCCGCCGACCACCTTCCCAGGCGATACAGGGTCAAGCCGAGCAGCTCGCGAACCGTCGCGGCTTCTGGGGCCGCATCCGCGAGGGGACGGAGGATTTTCAGCGCGTCTCGGTAGCGGTCCCGCTCATACGCACGGGCGGCTTCTGCGAGGTCGCGTTGGAGGCGCTTGGCCCGCTTCGGGTCCGCTGCTCCGTCGATCTCGCTCCGCACGTCGTCGGGTAGGCGTTCGGGCGCGCGGCCCCGTCCTTGTCGCGATCCTGTCTTCTTGCCGCTTGACGGTCCCTTTTTGGCGGGGCCGGACCGCCGTCCCGGGCGCGGCTCCGCCGGCTCGTCAGGTTCCTCGATCCAGGTCTCGGGCTGCCAGGGTTCCGACTCGCCGGGATCGCTCCCCCGCGCTCGGGCAACCGCCTCTCGCCATGCCTGGGCGGCACTGCCCGCGGGCGGGTCGGCGACGTTGCGGCTGCCCCGGCGGGCTACCCCACCCCAACTCTTCGGGGGCTGCTTCCCGCGATCGCCGGTTCTCGGGGGTCGGGGCCGGTCATCACCGCGCCGCCGGTCGCGCCCCTCGCCGTCACGGGCTCTCGCGGGCTTCCGGCGGTCATCGCCCGGTCGCCCATCTCGCCGCTCGCCGTCGCGGGCCTTCGCGGGTCTGGGCCGGTCATCGCCGGGTCGCCCGTCTCGCCGCCTGGGGCGATCGTCGCCCGGCCGCCGATCGCGTGCCTTCGCCGGTCGGGGACCTTCCCGACCACGGTCGCCGTCACGCCCACGGTCGGTCCCGCCGCGGGGCCTGTCCTCATCTCGCCGCCGGCCTCTATCCCGGTCGCCCGCACTCTTCCCAGCGCGGCGACCGTTATCGGTGTTTCGGCTCCGGCCCGAGGCCGAGTCACCATCGCGCCGCGAGCGCGGCGTACCCGAGCGACCCCGGTCTTTGTCGCTCGACTTCGACCTGTCCCGCGCCGCGCCGCCCGACGGGGGCCGGGGACGGCGCCGGGGCCGGTCGGGAGGGTGCGGCGGGGCCATGGACGTACCGTATCGGGGTCCGACGCGAAGAAGCCCCCGCACAATGAGTGCGGGGGCTTCTTTCTGAGAAAAACTCCGGCGGCGACCTACTCTCCCAGGGGGTCTCCCCCCAAGTACCATCGGCGCTGGCGGGCTTAACTTCCGTGTTCGGGATGGGAACGGGTGTGACTCCGCCGCTATGGCCACCGGAGATCTGTGGTTCATCGGGGTACTCCCCGAGAACTCCAGAGCGAGCACGAGCATGGAATGTCTCCAAGCCCTCGGCCGATTAGTACCGGTCGGCTAAACACATTGCTGTGCGTACACCTCCGGCCTATCAACGTGGTCGTCTAGCCACGGGCCTTACCAGGTTAACCCTGTGGGAGACCTCATCTTGGAACAAGCTTCGCGCTTAGATGCCTTCAGCGCTTATCTCTTCCGCAGGTCGCTAAGCAGCGGTGCCCTTGGCAGGACAACTGCCACACGAGAGCTGCGTCCGTCCCGGTCCTCTCGTACTAGGGACAGCCTTCCTCAGGTCTCCTACGGCTGCATCGGATAGGGACCGACACTCTTGTTACCGGCCACGGGCGTTCCGTGGTCGGGCCAGGTCATTTCTCTTCTGCCTGGCTCTGCATGTCGCCATGCAGGTCGGACCATATCTTCACCGGCTGAGCCGCCGGTGTCTGGCATATGGCCTCTGAGGATTCTGGTGCGTTCTGACGATGCACTCGCCGGTACCGACCTTCGCCGTTCATGGCGAGGGCCACCGACCGCAGGGCATCGAAACCCTCCGGCAACAGGTGGATCCCCTCATCCATCGCCAACACGATGTGGCGAAAGGTGAGGAACTCCTGTTGCTTGGTGCTCAGGAGGGGCTGACGTTGAAGCCAGCGAGATACGCATCCAGCCTTTCCTGCTGATTGTCCGCACCGATCGGATTGTCACTGCCCATGTCCGGACCCTACAAAGAGGGTGTGACATGGGCGAGTACCGTCGGATACTCGGATGTTCCAGCATATAGCCAGATTTATAGACAGCGCGTATATCCACTGTCTCACGACGTTCTAAACCCAGCTCGCGTACCGCTTTAATGGGCGAACAGC
>CAZWDB010000022.1:0-47172 GCA_964632885.1 uncultured Acidimicrobiales bacterium
CGGCCGTCCCAACTTGAGGCAATAACGATCGGAATCCGATCGTTATTGCCTCAAGTTCGGCGGCGCTTGTTGGGTTCGGGTACCAGGACGACCATCACGGCGGCTCCGGCGAGGCCGAGTCCGCCGACGCTCAGTGACGCGGCACCGAGGGTCGCGGCGCCGGTGACGGCCGCGGCGAGCAGCGGTCCGCCCGCCTGACCGACATCGCTCACCATCCTCCACACGCCGAGAAACGCGGCGCGCGCTCCCTCGGGCGCGAAGTCAGCCCCCAGTGTCATGACGATGCCGCTGCCGAGTCCGTTGCCGAAGCCGATGAGCAGGCCGACTGCCGCGATCGCGAGGAAGCTGTGCGTGAGCGGCAGCAGCAGGAAGCCGGTTGCGAGAAGCGTTAGGCAGGGGACGGCTACCCGTTTGCGGCCGAACCGGTCCGAGATGAGCCCTGCGGGATAGAAGAGCGTCATGTCCATCGCGGACGAGATACCGAAGATGATGCCGACACCTGCCGCGTCGACGCCTACCGACTCTGCCCATAGCGGGATGACGGCGTGGCGCGACGAGCGCAGCACGCTGATGCACGTCGCGGCGACTCCGGCGGTGAGGAACACGCGCGAGTGGTCGCGCACGATCGTGGCGACGCCGGTGGGAACGTGGCCCGCCAACTCGGCCCGGCCGTGGGGGTCGCGGATCAACAACAGGACGGCGAGTCCGAGGGTTGAGAGCAGGATGTGGACGTAGTAGGCGCCATCAATGCCAGCCGCGGTGATGGCGGCCGCTCCGAGGAACGGTCCGACGAAGTTGCCGATGCGGTTGACGCCACCGAGCGTCGACAGGGCGCGGCCCCGTAGCTCCATGGGCATCACTTCGCTCACGTAGGTGAGGCGGGCGAGCAGCCACATCGACCACCCCCAACCCATCACGAACATGAACCCGCCGAAGATTGCCGGTGTCGTGCTGACCACCGCGCCGCCGAGGGAGAACAGAAGCAGGCCGGTGCCGACCACCATCGCCTTGCGCTCCCCGAGCCGGCCGACGAGTTGCCCCGCGGGGATGTCGAACAGCATGGTGCCGATACCCCGGAGGGCAACGATCAGACCGGCGACCGCCACCGAGGCGCCGACGTCGCGGGCCGCGAGCGCGACGATCGGGATGACCGCGCCCTGTCCGACAGCGAAGAGGAACGTCGGCAGGTAGACGGTCGCCGTCAGCGACCGGATCGTGGGGGCGCTCTCGGGGGCGGGGGGCGGCGTGGCCACGGGCCCCCGACTTTGCCTGCCACGGGCGCGGGCCAACAAGATGGCGACACCTGGAGAACTGGAGGACTCATGGGCCGCACCGTGCCTGCGTACTGCATCACCGCCGAAGCGATAACCCGGGAACGCGAGCGCGTGGGTGGCGACCTCGACAAGGTCGACGTTTCCCGCGTCATCGAGCTCGACAAGCTAGAGCTGCCAGACCTCGGGTCCCGCGACGTCCACATGCGGATCCTCGCCGCCTCCGCCGAGCACAACGTCGACCATGCCGCCCTCGCCGACACGGTGAACATCGCCGAGATGCGCGGCGGGCGGATCTACCCCGGCAACTCGGCGGTGGGCGAGGTCGTCGAAGTCGGGTCCGACGTAACCAGGTTCTCGCCCGGCGATGTAGTTATCACCCACTGCCTCGGCGCACCGGACGAGCACGGCTTCCCGCTCCGGATCTGGGCCTATGACCAACCTGAGTCCACCGGCTGGTACGCGGAGGAAGCCGTCGTGGGCGACTGGCAGGTCATCCCGGCACCGCTCGACTCCGGCCTCAACCTGTGGGAGATCGCGGCCCTGCCCCTCCGGGCTCCGACCGCCTACCACCTGTGGCGGCGCGGGTTGGGAATCTTCCGGGTGAAGGTGCCGAGGGAGCGGCTCGCGACGCTCAACGTCCTCGGCTTCGGTGGCGGCGTGTCGGAGCTGTTCCTCATGCTGGCCCAGTCGGAGGGCCACAACGCCTTCTTCTGCTCCGGCAGCCCGGAGCGCCGTGCCGCGCTCGAGAAGCTCGGCATCACGGCCATCGACCAGAAGCAGTTCAACCGTTTCGCGGAACGCGACGACGTGAGCAACTTCCGCCGCCACGTGCGCGACATCACCGGCGGCGCCGACATGCACCTGGTGTGCGACATGCTGCGCGGTCCCGTGTATCCCGCAGGCCTGGCGGTCACAGCGCGGGAAGGGGTCAATCTGAGCGCCGGCTGGCAGCTCTCGCAGGTGGTCGACTACAACTCGGCGCTCCTCTCGGTGCGTCAGATCACCCTCGACCACACGCACTACGAGACGATCCAGGGCTGCGAGGCGGCGACCGAGCTCTACGGACGGGTGTTCAAGCCGACGGTGCACAAGGAGATCTACCCGTTCACCGACCTCGGGCGGGCGTTCGAGGAAATGCACCAGAACGTCCAGACCGGCATCCCGATCATCCGCATCGCCGACGACCTCCCGTCATCAGTCCGGACCTAGGCCCGAACTTGAGGCAATAACGATCGAATTCCGATCGTTATTGCCTCAAGTTCGCCGCTGTCACCGGTAACCGGACGCTTGGAGCTCGAAGAGGGTGGCGTACCGGCCACCGTGCGCGACGAGCTCGTCGTGGGTGCCGAGCTCCGAGACCCGTCCGTCCTCGACCACGGCGATCCGGTCGGCGATGCGGACGGTAGAGAACCGGTGACTGATCACCAGCCCCATCCGGCCGCGGAGGTTCTCGCGGAGCTCGCCGAAGATCGCCGCCTCGGCCTCGGGGTCGAGCGACGACGTGGGCTCGTCGAGGACCCAGATGTCGGCATCGCGGTAGAGGAGCCGCGCGAGCGCGAGGCGCTGCCACTCCCCACCGGAGAGGTCGTGGCCGCCTTCGAACAGCCGGCCGACCTTCGAGTCGAGGCCACCGCGCAGCCGCTTCACCACGCCGTCGGCGCGGGCTGCTTCGAGCGCGGCGTCGACCTCGGTGTCCCACACCACCTTCTCCGCCCGGCCGAGGATCACATTCTCGCGGGCGCTCAGCTCGTAGGTGGCGTAGTCCTGGAAGAGGATTCCGATGCGGGATCGGAGGTCGCGCGGCGCGACCGTGCGGATGTCGACGCCGCCCACGGTCACGCGACCCTCGCTGGGGTCGTAGAACCTCAGCAATAGCTTCACGAGACTCGTCTTGCCGGCTCCGTTCTCCCCGACGAGCGCGACGAGCTCACCGGGGCGGATGTGGAGATCAAGCCCCGCCAGCGCGGGCTCGGTGCCGCCCGGATAGGTGAACGACACGTTCTCGAAGCGAACGCCGTCATCGAGCTCAGCTGGGAGGGCGGCGGGCTCCTTGGCGATCGGCAGGAGCGGGTCAACTGCCAGAAAGTCGAAGTAGTCGTCGAGGAAAGTGGCGTGCTGGTCGAGGCTGACGAGGGACTGGGTGAGGAGGGCGAGCTGCTGGGTGATCGACGCGAAGGCGCCGACCATCGCGGTCACCGCGCCCGATGTCAGCTCGCCACTGATGCCCCGGAAGCCCACGAAGCCGTACGCGAGCCCGAGCGCCAGGCCGCCCGCCAGGCCCATCACCGCGGACCAGCGGTCGTAGAGCGCGTAGAGCCGCTTCATGCGGGCGTAGTGCGCCTCGGTGATGTCACGGTGGCGTTGTTGGAAGTGCGGCGCGAGGTCGAAGCTGCGGATCTCCTTCGACGTGCGGGGCAGGCTGAGGAGCTCGCTGAGATACATCCGCTCTCTGTCTTCGGGGGTCTCGACCCACCAGAAGGCGAAGATCTTGCGGTTGAGGTGCTGCTGGATCGCGATCGACGGCAGCACCGAGACCACGACGAGCACGACGAGGAGAGGGTGGAGGCTGAAGAGGATGCCGAGCATGCCCAGCAGGGTCACGATGTTCCCGGCCATCCCCATCACTGCCCACGTCATCTGGCTCGGTCGCCAGTTGATCTCCCGCTGGACGCGCGCTACGCGGTCGTGCCAGTTGGAGTTGTCGAAGTGGCCGAGGTCTGCGGTGGCCGCCTGTTCGAGGAAGCGGCGCTCAGCCTCGAGGTAGACGCGCCGGTGGAACAGCTCTTGCCGGGTTGCTGTGAGCGCCTGGACAAGTCGCTGGAAGGTCGCCAGCACTCCCACCGCGATCACAATCGGCAGGACCTCGCCCGTGGCGACCGTCCGGGTGTTCGCGACCGCGACGAGGTCGACCAGCCGGCGCCCCATCTCGACCATCACGGGCGGGATGGCGGCGGGCGCGAGTGAGAGCGCGAGCACCGCGACGAAGGTGCGGTGGTCTGCCTGCCATGCCAGCCGCAGGGTGCGGGAGATCGTGACCGCCAGCCGTCGTCGCCGAGACCGCACTCGGGCGTCAGGTGGATCCTGCACGACTGCGGAGCCTCCCACTGAACTCCGCCCCCGGCGAGTGAATTTCGGCCCATTCCACCTCGTCCGACGAGTGCTTTGCGGCCTGAACCCCGATATACGCGGGGTTCGGGCCGGAAAGCCGCGAGGGTGGGGGTCAGCCGCCGGAGACGGCAGCGAGCACCGTGATCTCAGCGCCGTCGGGCACCGCCGTGTCGAGGTCGACGAGGCGATCCTCACCGATGAAGACGTGGACGTGGCGGCGGATCCTCCCCTGCTCGTCGGTTACCCGCCGGCCGAGTGCGGGGTAACGAGCCTCGAGGTTCGTGAGCACCTGGCCTGCTGTCGCGCCGTCGACCTCGACCACAGTCGAGCCGTCCGCGTACTCCCGTAGGACCGTGGGTATGCGGACCTTGACCATGTCTGCCGCGCTGATCAGGCCGGGATGGCGCGGACGCAGAGCACGTCGGGCAGGTACTCGGCCGCCATCCTCCAGCTCTCCCCTTCGTCCGCGGAGTGGAACACGTGGCCCGACCGCGTGCCGAACCAGAGCCCGAACGGGTCGCCGCCGTCGCCGCAGAAGGCATCGCGCAAGACCGTGATGAACGCTCGCTTCTGGGGCAGGCCCTTCTCGAGGGCTTCCCAGCTGTCGCCGCCGTCGGTGGTGCGGTACACCCGGCACTTCCCCTCCGGAGTGCACCGGCCGAGGTCGTAGTCGAGCGGGATGATGTAGGCGGTCCCACCTCGGCCCGGATGGGCGACCATCGGGAAGCCGAAGTCGGATGGCACGCCGTTGGCGATCGACGTCCACTCGTCGCCGCGGTCGCCGCTGCGGTAGAGGCCGCCGTGGTTCTGCATGTAGAGGACATCGGGATTCTCGGCGTCCCGGACGACCTTGTGAACGCATTGTCCGAACTCGGACTCGGTGTCGACGCCCACCACGCCGGCGACCCCCTTGTTGCGCGCCTGCCATGTGTCGCCGCCGTCGTCGCTGCGGTAGACGCCGCCCGTCGACACCGCGACATGTAGCCGGGCGGGATCGCGTGGGTCGACGAGGATCGTGTGCAGCGCCAGTCCGCCGCCGCCCGGGTACCACTGCGGCCGGTGCGGGTGGTCCCACAGGCCCCGTATCAGCTCGAAGCTCCCGCCTCCGTCGGTGGAGCGGAACAGCGCGCCCGGCTCGACGCCGGCATAGACGGTGTCGGTGCCACTGGCCCGCAGGAGCTGCCACACCTGCACAACCGCGGCCGGCTTCGTCTGGCCCGACCAGTGGTCGGTCCACTCCAATCCTTCGGGAAACGCGATCACGCGCTCGTCGTGCTCGGTCCAGGTCTGACCGCAGTCGTCCGACCGCCGGAACGTCGGGCCCCAGTGCTCGCTCACCGACGCGGCGAGGAGCACTCCGTCGGCTCCGAAGGCGACCGCCGGGAACCGTTCACCTGGGAAGAGCGGACCCCGAACCTCCTCGCCGTCGATCACGAACAGTCCCTTGGCGGTTCCCACCGCAGCCATGGCGCCCACGGGCCGAACGCTACCGCAACGGTTCGGCGACCAGGCCTGTGATCCTGCGGAGGCGGCGGGGCACACTGGCAGGGCGTGACGTCCGGCGATCTCGTCCTTGGTGGCCGCGGAGATTCGTTTCACCGAACACTGGCGGCAGCGCGACGCGAGGCACCGATCGTGCGGAGCGAGACGCACCGAGCCTGGGTGGTCCTGACCCACGGCGAGGTCGCCGCGGGTTTCCGGGACCCGAGGTTGTCCTCCGACCGGGTCGATGCGTTCGCACGGCTGGCGCGGAGCCGCCCGGCTGCCTTCGAAACGGTTGTCGACGTGCTGTCGGCCTGGATGGTGTTTCGCGACCCACCCGCCCACACGCGGTTGCGCGAGCCGGTCCGGGCGGCGTTCACGCCGCGCCGGATGGCCGCGCTCGAGCCCATCATTGAGGGTGTCGTCGGTGAGCTCCTCGATGCCGTCGAGCGGAATAGGTCGGGGGACCGAGGGCGCGACGAGCCGGTCGACCTGCGCCAGGCCGTCGCCGTGCCTCTGCCCGCGATCGTCATCGGAAGGCTGTTGGGAGTACCGGCGTCCGATCAGCACCGGCTACAGCGGTGGTCCCAGGAGCTGGCGGGAGTCGTCTTCGCAGCCTCGTCCGCGCAGGTGGACGACGACGCCGCCATAGCCGGCGCCACGTCATTCGCGGCCTACTTCGCGCGCCTTGTCGACCACTACCGGGCCCATCCTGCGGACAATCTGATCTCCGCGATCGTGGCCGCGACCGACCGCGGCGATCCCGCCGGCCTGCAGCCCGCCGAGGCCGTGGGCGCGTGCGCGATGTTGCTCTTCGCCGGTCACGAGACCACCACCGGTCTGCTCGCCAACGCGCTCTGGGCACTCTTCGAGCATCCTGCCGAGCTCGCTCGGTGGCGGTCGGACCCGAAGCTCGATCACACCGGCGTCGACGAGTTGATCCGTTTCGAGGGACCGGCGACCGTGATGATCCGCCGCGCGATCGACGATTACACGTGGGCAGGTGTCGACATACGCGCTGGCGATGCGGTCTACCTCTGCATGGCCGCTGCCAATCGCGACCCCGCGATCTTCACGGATCCAGACCGTCTCGACCTCGGTCGCGATCCCAACCCACACCTCGGTTTCGGATGGGGGATCCACCACTGCCTTGGCGCTCCGCTCGCGCGCATGGAAGCTCGCGTCGCGCTCAAGGCGATTCTCGAGCGCTTCCCAGGAATGGAGCCCGTCGGATCAGCCGCGTGGGGTGGCGGCGTGCTCGGACGCTCGGCCGGGGGCGTGCGAATCCGCACCCGAGGCTAGGATGCGCGGGAGGCCGACTCGGGTGGCGTTGTTGCGTCCGGCCTGCACTTGGAATCATGGGCGCGCGTCGCGCGCCCCCGCATCCAGCAGGAGGACAACACCATGCCGACCCTGAACGCCGCCGACTACCGCGTCGCCGATCTATCGCTTGCCGCCTGGGGCCGAAAGGAGATCGAGCTCGCCGAGCACGAGATGCCCGGCCTGATGGCGCTGCGAGCCGAATACGACGACAGCCAGCCCCTCGCGGGTGCCCGCATCAGCGGTTCGCTTCACATGACGATCCAGACGGCCGTGCTCATCGAGACTCTGGTCGCCCTTGGCGCCGAGGTGCGCTGGGCGAGTTGCAACATCTTCTCCACCCAGGACCACGCCGCCGCCGCTGTCGTGGTCGGACCACTGGGCACTCCCGAGTCACCGCAGGGGGTGCCGGTGTTCGCCTGGAAGGGCGAGACGTTGGAGGAGTACTGGTGGTGCACCGAAGAGATGTTGCGCTGGCCCGACCGCGGTGCCGACGGGGGCAGTGGCCCCAACATGATCCTCGACGACGGAGGCGACGCCACCCTGCTCGTGCACAAGGGCGTCGAGTTCGAGAAGGCGGGCAGCGTGCCCGCCCCCACCGAGGATGACAACGACGAGTGGAAAGTGGTGCTGGAACTGCTCCGCCGCTCACTCTCCGAGGATCCCAACAAGTGGACGACGGTCGCTTCAGAGATCAAGGGCGTCACGGAGGAAACGACTACAGGTGTCCACCGGCTCTACCACATGGCGGAGGTCGGGACCCTGCTCTTCCCGGCGATCAACGTCAACGACTCGGTCACGAAGTCGAAGTTCGACAACCAGTACGGAATCCGTCACAGCCTCATCGACGGCATAAACCGTGGCACCGACGTGATGCTGGGCGGGAAGGTCGCGGTGGTCTGCGGCTTCGGAGAAGTCGGAAAGGGCTGCGCCCAGGCGCTTCGCGGCCAGGGCTGCCGGGTGTTGATCACCGAGATCGATCCGATCTGTGCCTTGCAGGCCGTGATGGAGGGCTATGAGGTCACCACCCTCGAGCGGGTCGTGGAGACGGCCGATCTCTTCATCAGCGCCACGGGCAACATGGGGATCATCACTGCGGAACACATGGGGATGATGAAGCACAACGCCATCGTCGGGAACATCGGCCACTTCGACAACGAGGTCGACATGGCGGGCCTCGACCGCATGAGCGACGTGCGCAAGATCGAGATCAAGCCGCAGGTGCACGAGTTCGTCTTCCCGGACGGCCACTCGGTGCTCGTGTTGTCGGAGGGGCGACTCCTCAACCTGGGCAACGCCACCGGCCATCCGAGCTTCGTGATGTCGATGAGCTTCACCAACCAGGTCCTCGCGCAGATCGAGTTGTTCACCAAGACCGACAACTATCCGCTCGGGGTCTACGTATTGCCGAAGATGCTCGACGAGCGCGTCGCGCGGCTCCACCTCGACGCCCTCGGTGTGAAGCTGACGACCCTCACGTCGGGCCAGTCGTCCTATCTCGGTATCCCGGTCGAAGGGCCCTACAAGCCCGACTCCTACCGGTACTAGAGAGGGGGGTCAGGAGCCGAAGCCGGGAGGTGCGTCGGTTACCTGGTCGGCGGGCGGTACCTGGATGTCGACGGGCTCGCCGAAGTCCCACACCTCGGTCTCCATCTCCATGAGCATCGACATCTCGGTGGGGGACTCCTCCTCGGAGTCCTCAGAGCCCTCGCCGTCTTCGGTTGCCATCTCGCCGAACGCTTCGAACAAGCCCTGCAGCATGGCGGCGAGGTCGATCGAAAACGTCATCTTGCGCAACCGGTCGTCGTCGTCGACCCAGACGTCATAGACGAGGGGCTCGCCACCGGCGAACATCTGCATGAACGCGTCCGCGCCCTCGACGTCGGCTTGCGACGGCTCGGTGGTCACGCGGTAGTGGGTGGTCGACGCGCCCCGCAGCTCCTCACGGCCGACGGTCTCTACGTTCGTCGGTTCTCCGACGCCAAGCATGTCGAGCCCGACGCGGGGGTCGAAGGACGATCCGATGTCGCCGAACGGCATGCCACCCGAGAGGTCGGATCCCTCGCCGGAGACGCGCAGCCATGGCTTGGCCGGGTCACCGGTGCCGTCAGGCATCCGGATGTAGGCGGTATCTCCTTCGACGACCATCTCTATTGTCCCGGCGAACGGCATGTCCGCGTCAACGCCTTCGGGCAACTCCACGGTGAACCGGCCCCGCTCGTTGACGATGTCGACGGCCCCTTGGGCGCGCATCTCGAACGACTCGTCCGGCTCACCTGGGATGCCGGTCATGTTCATTCGTACGACGAAGCTGGCCTTGGCGGTTCCCTCTGACTCCGTGCTGGTCTGCACCGCCGAGAGCACGAGGGGACGAAGCCCGGCCTCGACTTCACCGCCGGAACCACCGCAGCCCGACGCCACGAACATGACAGCGAGGACCGGCACGAACAGGCGCAAAAACCGCATCTGCTGTTGGTCGGCACCGCACCAGGCGATCTTTAGGTGGTAGGTGAACAGCGATCTATCCCAAGATGGGCGACGCATGTTCCGCCGTGATCGCCGTGCCCGCCTCCCCCGGCTCCAGGAGCGGCTGCGCCGGGCTCGCTCGGATCTGCAGGTCGCCGCCGAGCAGGCGCTCGCGCTGCGCGAGGAGGCCGACGACCTGCGCGTCCGCGCCCTGGCGAGCGACCGCCCCGACGACCGCTCCGAGGCGGCCGCGGCCGACAAGCACGCGCGGGCCGCCGAAGCGGCGCGCGATCGCCTCCAGACCGAAGTCGGCGACCTCGCCCGGCAGATCGACGAGGAACTCGACCGCCGCATCGGCCCAACTTGAGGCAATAACGAACGGAATCCGTTCGTTATTGCCTCAAGTTGGGGCGGGGTTAGGGTGGGCCGCGTGCTCGTCGACAGCTATCGGTTCCTACCGCGCAGCTTCCAGCCCATGTACGCCAACGCGAAGCCGGTCGAGGGGGAGCGCGAGCCCGTGTGGGCACCGTTCGAGGGGCGACTGGCCGAAGCCCGGATCAGCCTGCTCACCTCCGCAGGGCTGTCCCTTGCCGGTGAGCAGGAGCCGTTCGACCTCGATCGCGAGCGGACCGAGCCCACCTGGGGCGACCCCTCGCACCGCGTCCTGCCCCACGAACTCGCCTCACGCAACCTCGCCATGTCGCACCTCCACGTCAACAACGCCGACGTGCTCGCCGACCACAACATCGCGCTGCCCACCGACGTTCTTGATGAAGTCGTTGCCGACGGTGTCGTGGATGCCGCGGCACCTCGCCACGTCTCGGTCATGGGCTACCAGGAGAGCGGCGCGCGTGTGTGGCGCGACGAGACCGCACCCGCCATCGTCGAGGTGCTCCGCGACGATCGCGTCGACGGCGTGGTGCTGGCGCCGGTCTGACCGGACTGCTGCAAGAACGTGCCCGTGCTGGCACGTCGAATCGAAGCCGCCGGCATTCCCACGGTGACCGTGACGATGATGCCGCAGACCGCTGTCGAGTTGATGGCTTCGCGAGTGGTCGGGGTCGAGTTTCCCTTCGGACACCCCTTCGGTATGCCCGGCGACCGCGCCATGCAGCGAACCGTGCTCGATACCGCCCTGCGCGTTCTGGCGGGGGCCGCGAGCTTCGGCACCCGCGTCGACGTCGATCTCGAGTGGCCCCAGCCCCGCGGCGAGGCCTACAAAGCCTGGCAACCGGCCGAGCCGAGCCCGATCGTCGCCCGGCTCCTCGCCCAACGGTCTTCCACCGAGCGAACTTGAGGCAATAACGAACGGAATCCGTTCGTTATTGCCTCAAGTCCGAGCATGGTGGGGGGTCTTCCAGCCAGCCGCGCACCTTCTCGATCGTGGCGCGGTTGCCGCGGTAGAGCTCCCGCTCGAGATCACGACGGGACGCGTCGGCGAGGGTCCATCCCAGCGGCGCCTTGGCGCCGGGATGGTTGCGTGGGGCGAGGAGCGCGTACCGGTCGGCGGCGCGGCCGGGGTCCGCGACCGAGGAGGCGGGCTCAGTGAACAAGTGGGCGGCGTACGCTCGTGCGCGCTCGGCGCGCGACGCGAGTCCGGTTGTCTGCCACAGAGCGATCGCCGGGGCCACCAACTGGTTCGGCGGGTTCTCCTTGTCAGGGGGCGAAGTCGTCGACAGGTAGCTGTTGTCGAGTTGCACGAAGTACGGAACCACGCACGCGTCCGGGGACTCGCGGTTGAAGGCGTCGACCCGGGGCTCGATGGCGCGCCAGAGCGCGATTGCAGACTCCGCCGCCGAGGTGTCGACGTAGCCACCGTCGACGACGAACTTCGTCGCGGCTCCCCGGCCGCATGCCGCCAGCCGGCCGGCTGGTGACACATACGGGAAGCGGGCCGACAGGAGCGCCGCGGTGGAGCGCCGGATGTCGCGGTGACGGTCGCAGCTCAGATAGTCACCGACGTCGACCGTCGCCGGAAGGGGTCCGGGCCCGTCCGCTCCGTCGTGGTTGAGGTAACGCTCGACTGCCACGCAGTCACCCGCTGGTACGTCGGCAGCCGGTGGCCGGCTCTGGTCGCCGGTCGCGCCTGCCTGGAGGATCGACACGTTCAAAGCGCAGCCGTCGAACACCGAAGCTCCGTTGACCACCAGGAGAGGGCGATCGCCCCGCTCCGTCTGGCTTGCGAGGAACGGCTCGGAGAGCGGGTTGCCACTTCCGGGGTCTCCCCATCCGCGCTCCCAGGCCTGCTCGATCACTTCTGCCCGCCCGGCAGCGTCGAAGTGCAGCCACGACCGTGGCACTTCGACGAGCAAGCCACGCGCCAGGCTCGGCGCGAGGAAGTCGCCGCCGAGACGATCCTCGACCCAGTCGGCATCGCCGCCCGTGGCGAGCCGGGCGTCCCATTCGACGAGTCCGAGACTCCCGCCCGAGATGCCGGTGGCGAGAAACACGTCCGCGGGCTCAGCCGTCTGAGGCGGAGCCTGAGCGGGACTGCCAGCACACGAGGTCTGTCCCGTGCCGGCTTCGGCCGGGGCGACGCCGAGGAAGAGACAGTCGAGGGCGAGGGCGGTCCAGTACGCCGACCGGATGCCACCGCCCGACGAGGCCACCATCACCAATGGGATCGGCACCCGTCCGGCGCCACCGCCCGCCTGCGGTGTTCGTTCGACCGCGGTCGTAACCCACTCGTCGAACGCGTCACCGACGTCGACACCGGGGGTTCCGCCCGCGCGCAGCGTACGGACGTTCCAGTGGGATGCGTGATCGAGGGACGCTGCGACGAGCCCCCACACGACTAGCAGGCTGAGCACCGGGAGGCCCCGCCGGATGCCGAGCACACCGAAGGCGAGGGGGAGGCCGCGAGTGGCGGCCCATCCCCCGGCGAGCGCCATCAGCGCGGCGAGGGTGATGGTGGCCGCCGCCACGAATGCGAGAGCTACGCCCACGCCACCGACTGTGATAGGTGCGGTCGTGGGCGCGGCGACCAGCGGCGCGACCACGGCCGCGGTCGCGGCGGTGGTTCCTAGCGACCAGTAGAGATAGCCCCGACCTCGAATCCTTTCATCGAGACTTCGGAGACCCGCGAAGAGGGCGAAGCCTCCGCCGATGAGGCCGAGGGCGACCGCGAAGACGAGCCATGGGTCGTCGCGCTGCACGAACAACGCCGTCCAGGCCTGGAGTGCGGCGATGCCCGTGATGACTACGAGACCGGCGGCAAGCCAACGTGGCACCCGGCGGGCTACGTCACTGACGGAGCCGTCGCTGACGCGGCTTGGCGTGGCGCCACCCGCTCGTAGGGGGACGCCCGCGGCGAACAGCGCGGCGGCCGCCGCCAAGGGCAGCAACGGAGCGATGGGATCGCCGTCTGTGACGAGGTTGAGCGTCGCGATCCGTGCCAGGGCTGTGGCGACCGCGATAGCGGCGAGCCTCCACCACCGTCCCGCCCGCAGCTTGGAGTCGGCGCCGTAGTCGTGCTCGTGGAGCTCGAGCACTAGCCCTCCCGTCGCCCAGAGGGCAAGGGCGGCGATGGCGAGGACGGTCACGGTCACGGCCGCGTGGGCAGCGGTCCAGCGGACGATGAGGTCGGGGAGCTGCACGGGGGCGAGGAACGCGCCGATCCCGACGGCGGCGATCAACAGGTGGGCGCGTAGCACCCGAAGCCCGTCACGAGTGGCGGTCTTCGTTGACCGCAAAGACACCGCGACAACCACCAGTACGGGCACGACTACCCCTAGCGCCGCGGCCCACTTCAAGCTCGCGATGGCGCCGAGCAGCGTGTCGAGGACGCCCGGCCCCGTCCGCGAGCCCTCCCAGTACCCATCGACTAGGAACCACGTGACGGCGTTCTCAATGACGTCGAGAGTCGTGAGGGCGAGAACCAGCGCGGCGCTCCACCGCAACGTCGGCAGCAACGCGGGACGCCGCGGCGGTGTCCGTTCGTGTTCGCGCAGCAGGACCAACAGCGCGCCGAGCGTGTAGCCCGGGAGCAGCACGAAAGTGTCGATAGCGAGCCAGGTGAGGGCAAGCGTCCGCGGGCTTCGGAATCCGGCGTCGGCGTTGGCGGCGAACCACTCGCGCCACGTCGAGACGACCTGGTCGAGTCCCGCCGGCCCGGCGCGCTGGTCGAGGTTCGCGGCTTCGACGCCGGGTAGGTGCATCGCCGCCAGATGGCCCCCGAGGGAGTTGAGTAGGGCGGCACCGGTTAGCAGCCCGAGCAGAGAGCCGGCGAGCAGGGCCCACGACCGCCGCCACCTGACGAGGCCGCCGAGACGGTGGGCCAGCCGGGCGATGCGCGAGTCGGCAGCTTGGATCAGTCGACCAGCCACTGTCAGGCCCAGACAGGTTCGTAGGATTCGCTGACCACGCCGTCACGCCGGAAGACCACGAACCGGTCAAAGGTTCGCATGAACCAGCGGTCGTGCGTGACGGCGAGAACGGTACCTGTGAAGGTGTCGAGAGCGTGCTCGAGGGCTTCCGCCGATGCGACGTCGAGGTTGTCGGTGGGCTCGTCGAGCAGCAGCAGGTTCGCACCCGAGACCTCGAGCAGAAGGATCTGGAGCCGCGCCTGCTGGCCGCCCGAGAGCGTCGCGAACGGCTGGTTCCACGCGTCCTGCAGTTCGTATCGCCGGAGGGCCGCCATGGCCGGGCCCCGCAGGAGGTGGTGGTCGAGCAGGATGTCAAGCACCTTCCGCTCGGCGAGCTCGGGATGGTCGTGGGTCTGGGAGAAGTGGCCCGGGACGACGCGAGCACCGAGCCGCCAGTCGCCGTGGTGGTCGACCTCGTCGCCGGCGAGAAGTCGCAGGAAGTGGCTCTTCCCCGTGCCGTTCAGCCCGAGGACGCCGACCCGTTCACCGAACAGGACCTCGGTCTCGAACGGGTCGACGATGCCGGGGAACGCCAGGCCTTCCACGACCACGGCACGTTTTCCCGTTCGGCCGCCCGGCAGTTGGATCGCGATGGAGGCATCGCGGGGACGCTCGACCGGCGCAGCTGCCTCGTGACGACGGATCTTGGTCTGGGTTGCCTTCAATCGGTTGGCGAACGCGTCGCTCACCTGCAGGCGGCGGCGCAGTTCCCGCACCTGGGCTTCGAGGTGGCGGCGCTCCTCCTGCCAGCGCCGATGTTCCTCGTCGATTCGGGCGACGCGCGCCTCGCGGGCTTCGTGCCATGTGGCGAAGGAGGCGCCGTGGGTCCAGGCGCGCCTCCCTTCGACCGTTACGACCTTGGTAGCTGTTCGGCCCAGGAGTTCCCGGTCGTGGCTCACGAAGAGGACCGTCTTCGTCGACTCGTTGAGCCGGTCCTCCAGCCATTCTTTTCCGGGCACGTCGAGGTAGTTGTCGGGCTCGTCGAGCAGGAGGACGTCGTCGTCACCGCGCAGCAACGCTTCGAGAACGAGGCGTTTCTGTTCGCCTCCCGACAGCGTGGCGACGCGTCGCGGCCCGGCGTCGGCAAGGGAGAGCCGCAGCGCGGCGACGGTGCAGGTGTCCCACAGGACCTCGGCCTCGAAACCCCCGGTGTCAGCCCACCCGGCGATGGCGTCGGCCACCCGGATGCCGTTCTCTGCGGTCGGCTCGGCGGCGTTGGCAGCTTCGGCGTCCGCGAGCCGCCGTCCCGTTTCTTGTAGCGGCGGAAGGGCGAGCGAGAGCAACAGATCACGCACCGTCGTGGCGTCGCGGATCGACCCTACGAACTGGCGCATCACTCCCATGCGCCCGTCGATCGCGACCGTCCCGGTCGCGCCGGACTCGTCGCCTGCCAGGAGGCGGAGCAGCGTGGTCTTCCCGGCGCCGTTGGCGCCTACCAGCGCGACGTGCTCGGCGTCGCCCACGCGGAACGACACCTCGTCGAAGAGTTCCTGTCCCCCGGGGAACCGGAACCCGAGGCGCACCACCTCGATCGCACCCACAAACCGCCCACGCTAGGCCGGAACTTGAGGCAATAACGGTCGAATTCCGCGCGTTATTGCCTCGAGTTCGGCGCGGTCTTAGGGTGCGGACCCATGGCTGCGACCTACGCGGATGTCTATGCCCACAGCCTTTCGGATCCGGAAGGCTTCTGGCGCGACGCCGCCCGGGAGATCGACTGGGAGACACCGCCGAGCACGATCCTCGACAACCGACGCCCCCCATTCTCCAAGTGGTTCCCCGGAGCGCGGCTCAACACCTGTCACAACGCGCTCGACCGGTGGGTCGACGCGGGCCGAGGGGACCAGCTCGCGCTCGTCTACGACAGTCCGGTCACCGACACGATCAGGCACTACACCTACGCCGAACTCCGCGACGAGGTGGCTCGTTTTGCCGGTGTGCTGCGAGGGCTGGGGGTTGGCGCCGGTGACCGGGTCGTGATCTACATGCCGATGGTGCCGGAAGCTGCCGTCGCGATGCTGGCGTGCGCGCGCCTCGGGGTGGTCCACTCGGTCGTGTTCGGCGGGTTCGCGCCTCACGAACTCGCGATCCGCATAGATGATGCGCGGCCGAAAGTCGTGGTGTCGGCATCGGCCGGTATCGAGGTCGCGAGAGTGATCGCGTACAAGCCGCTGATTGACGCGGCGATCGAGCAGGCGACGCACAAGCCCGATCATTGCGTGATCCTCCAGCGCGCCGTGGCGGAAGCGTCGATGGTGGGTGGTCGCGACCTCGACTGGCACGACGAGATGGCCAAGGCGGAGCCCGCTGCGTGTGTGGCCGTCGACGCGACTGATCCTCTCTATGTCCTCTACACCTCCGGCACGACCGCGCGCCCGAAGGGAGTTGTCCGGGATAACGGCGGCCACGCGGTCGCGCTGCGCTGGAGCCTCCCCAACATCTATGACACCCACCCGGGTGAGGTGTTCTGGGCGGCGTCCGACGTCGGCTGGGTGGTCGGTCACTCCTACATCGTCTACGCGCCGCTCCTCACCGGCTGCACGACGATCCTGTTCGAGGGCAAGCCGGTGGGGACTCCCGACCCCGGGGTCTTCTGGCGGGTCATCAGCGAACACAAGGTCAACGCCCTCTTCACCGCGCCCACCGCGTTCCGCGCCATCAAGAAGGAGGATCCGAAGGGCTCCTACCTGTCTGGTCACGACCTGTCCTCGTTTCGCACCCTCTTCCTCGCGGGAGAACGTCTCGATCCCGACACGTACCACTGGGCTCACGACCTCCTTGGCGTGCCGGTGGTCGACCACTGGTGGCAGACCGAGACCGGCTGGCCCATCGCGGCCAACTGCATGGGGATCGAGGTTCAGCCCGTGAAGCCGGGTTCGCCCACCAAGCCGGTGCCGGGCTACGACGTGCACATCCTCACCGACGACGGTGCTAGCGCGCCGCCGGGGGAGGAGGGGGCGGTGGCGGTGAAGTTGCCGCTTCCGCCTGGAACGCTGCCGACTCTGTGGAACGACGACGACCGGTTCGTCTCGTCCTACATGGAACGGTTTCCCGGCTACTACACCACCGGCGACGGCGGCCACATCGACGACGACGGCTACCTCTTCGTGATGGGGCGCATCGACGACGTGATCAACGTCGCGGGCCACCGGTTGTCGACGGGCGCCATGGAAGAGGTGATCGCGACCCACCCGGATGTGGCCGAGTGTGCCGTGATCGGTGTCGGCGACGCTCTCAAGGGACAGGTTCCCGTCGGCTTCGTCGTGTTGAAGGCAGGCAGCGAGCGTGACGATGCCGACATCCGCGCCGAGCTCGTCGGCATGGTGCGCGATCAGATTGGTGCAGTCGCGGCGTTCCGCCAGGCGCTGGTGGTACCGCGTCTTCCCAAGACGCGGTCGGGCAAGATCCTGCGCGCCACGATGCGTCGCATCGCGGACGAGCAACCGTACGAGGTCCCCTCCACCATCGACGATCCCGTCATCCTCGAGGAGATCACCGCCGCCCTCTCCACCCGAACTTGAGGCAATAACGAACGCAATTCGACCGTTATTGCCTCAAGTTCGGAGGCTCAGGCCTTCGCGGGCCACGAGGATCTCGACGGAAGCCGATGTGAGGGACGCGGCGATGGCGTCGATCTCGGTGTCGGACCGGGCAGGGTCGTGGTGGAACAGGGCGACGCGGCGCGCTCCCGCATGCTCGGCCAGGCCGACGGCGTACTCGGCGGCGGCGTGGCCGAAGGCGCCCCGGGCGGGGAGCTCGGCCGCGGTGTACTGGGCGTCGTGGATGAGCAGGTCGGCGCCGCTACTCAACTCCACGGCGCTCGCGTGGTACTCACCTAGCCCCGTGGGGCCGGGTCCGAACGCCTGGGGCATGTGGTCGGACAGGTACGCGGTAGTCGTTTCGCCGTCGCTGACCCGGAAGCCGAACGTGCGCCCGCCCTTGTGAGGGATCTCCCTTGCCAGCACGTCGAAGTGCTCGGCGGGGAAGTGCCCCGGGTCGATGCCGCGGTAGTCCCAGTTGCCGCGCAGCTCGCGTGGGGTGACGGGAAAGAACGGAGGGCCGAGCATCCTCCCGAGCACCGTGGCCAAGTCGGCCTCGTCGGGCTGGGCCGGAGCCAGGACCGTGACGTGGGATCCGTCGCGGTCACCCGCCGAGAAGAACGGTAGGCCCTGGGTGTGGTCCCAGTGCAGGTGGCCGATCATGATCGTGCCGTGGAACGCGTTCCCGCCGAGATCGGCCGTCAGCGCGCGTAGCCCGGTGCCCGCGTCGAGCACGAGGGAGGCAACGTCGTCGCCGGCGCGTCGGAGGGTTACGCAGGATGTATGACCGCCCGTGCGTGCGAAGTGTGTGCCGGGTGCCGGGGTCGAACCCCGCACCCCGTAGAACGTGACGATCACGACACCGCGAGTATTACCGCTCGTCCTCCCGACGATGTCCTTCACGGAGCTCCTCGAGCACCGCAGGTTCGAGGTCGACACTGCGCGCCACAGCCACCTTGCAAGATGTCCGTGCGCGCAGCGTCGCTGTCCGCCGCCCGCCCTCGAGGATCGCCCGCTCGCCTACCACCGAGCCCGGTCCGAGGTCGGCGACAACCTCGCCGTCGACCTCTACGCTGAGCACCCCGTCCAACAGGAGAAACATCTCGGCTCCCTCGTCACCTTGCTCGACGAGGGACTTCCCCTCCTTCAGCTTCCGGATCTTGGGTTCAGCGCCGCCGCGCATGATCCGACCCGACAGCTCTCGCTCCAGGGCGGTCTCGACCGCGGTCGCCAGCGCGGCTGAATCCTCGTCGCCCCAAGGCGAGTGGGCACCGAACGCGTGCCGCCACCACTCCTTGAAGTCAATCGTCCCCGACTTGGCCGCCAGCTTGCCGTCGGCGTCGTACACCCAATGCCGAGGGAACGGGCTGGCTCCTACGAGACTGCCGTCTGTTCGGCCATCAGCATGGATGGTGAGCTCGAGCGTCGTCCATGCCAACGGCGCCGTCAGTTGCACGAAAGGCGGATGGTTCACCCGCCGAGGTGCGGGCAGCCCGGTTCGTCCTCCGGCGGTGCGGCGGAACGTGACGAAGCCGTCACCCACGACGGGGTCCGGCAGGAGGTCGCTGAGTGGTGTCGCGGCCACCGTCACCGCCTTGCCGACCTTCACGGTCGTGCTGCCGATCATCCCGCTGCCTCCTTGGCCGTAGCCGGCGATGGCGCCGTCGTCGACGTCGATCCAGGCGGTTAGGTGGTTCGCGAACCGGAACCGGTCGCCGTCCCGCAGTTCTTCGAGCGTGCTCGGACCATCTATGGCGTCCGGGGGAGCGACGTCGTAGTGCGCGACTCCGGTCTCGAAGGGCATCTTCGACATGCCCGTCACAGCCTCGGAGGGGATCCAGGAGATGGAGGTGATCGACGATTCGATGCGCATGATGTCGACGGTACGGCCCCATCCCGGCGCGTCCCAGGGTGTCTCTCCCCCTTGTCGGGGTGGGGCCAGCACCACCTCCGGAGACCGGCCGGCACCATGGGATCGCCGGTCCGATCACGGTACGAAGGACAGATGCAGGCGCGGTGGTGGGGAGCCAACGGTCCGGTACTCTCGTGACCGTTCGAACTAGTGGCGGGGGCGGGACCCTTGGATGACGCGGCGGCGCGGGGAGAGCGGGAGATCACCGTCTTCCTCGCAGACGACAATTTGATCGTTCGGGAAGGCGTGCGCGCCCTCCTCTCGATGGAACCCGACTTCACGATCGTCGGCACGGCCGCGGACTATCACGAGCTGTTGGCGGGCGCCGAGGCCGCCAACCCCCAGGTGCTGGTCACCGACATCCGCATGCCACCGTCGTTCCAACGGGAAGGCATCGACGCCGCCAAGGAGCTGCGCAAGCGTCATCCCGGCACCGGCGTCGTCGTGCTGTCGCAGTATGACGATCCCGAATACGCCATCTCCCTGCTGAGCGAGGGCGCGGCGGGCTACGCCTATCTCCTGAAGGACCGAGTGGCGGAGGGGAACCACCTCGCCAAGGCGATACGCGAGGTGGCGACCGGCGGCTCGATGCTCGACCCCGAGATCGTCCAGGCCCTCGTGAGCCCGGTCACCGATGCCACCACCCTCACCCCCGTCGAGGATCTGCTGCTGCAGGACATCGCAGCCGGCAAGCCCATCAAGGCGATCGCGGCCGCTCGGCAGTGCCCTCCGGCGACGGTAGCCGAAGCGGTCGAGCAGCTCTTCCTCAAGCTGGCCCAGGGAGCGAGTACCGGCTCCGACGCCGCGCTACGACGCCTGCGGATGTTGCACGAGGCGATCATCGACCGCGAGGAGCAAGGCGACCAGCTGAGCCGGCTCCTGCCCGGGGGCATCGCCGAGAAGGTCAGGGCGGAAGGGCGGCGCATCGGAGAGAGTGAGCGGCTTGTCGTCACGGTCCTCATGTCCGACATCCGCGGGTACTCGGCGATCGCGGAGAAGACCGATCCCAGTGACCTCGCCACCCAACTCAACGAGCACCGGAGCGAGATGAACCGGGCGATCCTCGACGCGGGCGGCACGGTGATGCAGTTCGTCGGCGACGCCGTCATGGCGGTCTTCGGAGCGCCCTTGCCCTGCGCTGACCATCCTCGCCAGTCCCTCGCCGCGGCGGCGGCGATGCACGCGGCTCAGGCGAGCGTCAATGAGCGGTGGCTCAAGGTGGGCTTGCCGGAGTTCGGCCTCGGCATCGGGCTGTCGACCGGTGAGGTCGCGGCTGCCCTCCTGGGCTCCGAGGAGCGGCTCGAGTACACCCTCGTGGGTGACACCGTGAATCTCACCCAGCGCCTCCAGCAGTGGGCCGAACCGGGCGAGACGATTCTGAGCGAGCCGACCTTCAAAGCTCTCAAGGACGTCGTCGACGCCGTCGCCCTCGAGCCTGCCCAGGTCAAGGGCCGCGAGACTCTGGTTCCCGCCTACCGCATCCCCCCCCGACGAACTTGAGGCAATAACGAACGGAATCCGTTCGTTATTGCCTCAAGTTCGGCTTTCGGCGAGGGCTTTGATGCCTTCCAGGGTGGCCGCCATGTTTCTCGCATGCTCGGCGAGGCGGCGTTCGATTATGCGCTCCTCCCGGTCGGGCATCCGGTCGATGGCGACGGTGATACCGGAAGGACCCGGCCCGAGCTGCACCCACTGGCGCAGCGTCGTCGAGGCGGCGCCCGCGGGCTCGAGGTCGAATCGCCACGACGCTCCGGGCTTCTCGAGGTCGCCCACCTTCCAGCCGAAGCAACGGTTCTCTTCGCAGACATAGACGATCGACGTCGTCTCCCACTGACCGATGGCGCTGTGTTGGTTTCGTCCTCGGAAGCGCGCACCCACCGCGGGGCCCGCGGCGTTGTCGATCCACTCGGCACCCTGGAACTCTTCGCTGAACCGCGCCGGCAGCGAAATGTCCGTCACCAGCGGCCACAGTGCCTCGGGCGAAGCGTCGACCCGCACTTCGACCTGTGTCGAGGGGCCATCTGCCATCCTCATGCCGGGAAGTCTTGCCGATACCATCCGGCTGTGCCGATTCGGCTGGTGCTTGCTGATGACCACTATCTCGTTCGAGAGGGAGTGGCTCGTCTCATCGAGAGTTCATCCGATGTAGAGCTCGTCGCGTCGTGCCACGACTACGACTCGGCGGTGGCAGCCGTCGACGAGCACGAGCCCGATGTCGTGGTCACCGATATCCGGATGCCGCCCACCGGAACGGACGAGGGCGTGCGGCTGGCCGAGCTGCTGCGCTCCACCCGTCCCAACATCGGCGTCGTGGTGCTGAGCCAATACACGGAGCCCGGCTATGCGCTCGCCCTCCTCGAGAAGGGCTCGGAAGGCCGCGCCTACCTCCTGAAGGAGAGGGTGTCCGACCTCGACGAGCTGGTCGGAGCGATCCGAACCGTGGCCGAAGGCGGCTCGGTCATCGACCCCAAGGTCGTCGAGGCCCTCGTGGCGGCTCGACGGGCCGACAAGGCCTCCCCGATCGGGGGACTTACGCCCCGCGAGCTTGAGGTGCTGGAGCAGATGGCGAGCGGTCGCAACAACGCCGCCATCGCGAAGATCCTCGTCTTGAGCGAGCGGGCAGTCGAGAAGCACATCAACTCGATCTTCTCGAAGCTGGGGCTGTCCGAGGAGACCGCGATCCACCGGCGGGTCAAGGCCGTACTGCTCTTCCTCCGCTCGTAGGGGTGCAGGCACCACTCAGGGTGGGGTGGCGCCCTCCTGTCCGCCAGGAAGTGCAGAGCGCGACGATGGACGCGCGATGACCTCCGGACCAGTGACCGTCTTGATCGTCGACGATCAGGACCCCTTCCGTAACGTGGCGCGTGCCGTTGTCAACGCCACGCCCGGGTTCGAGGTCGCGAGCGATGCCGCGTCAGGCGAGGAGGCAGTGTCGAAAGCCGGCGCGGGCCGGCCGGATGTCGTCCTGATGGACATCAACCTGCCAGGCATCAACGGGATCGAAGCGACGCGCCAGATAATTCAGGCGCGGCCCTCGACGGTCGTCATCCTCATGTCGACCTACGCCAAGGCCGACCTGCCCGCCAACGCCCTCGACTGCGGCGCGGTCTCCTACGTCCACAAGGAAGATTTTGGTCCCTGGGTCCTCGAAGAGACCTGGGAAGGCCATGCCCCCTCGCGAGCTTGAGGCGGGCCTCAGGTGCGGGTGTCGAGCTCGTGGAGGCGACGCGCCATGCCCACCATCAGCTTCCGAGACAGAGTGGGCACCTCGGCGAGCAGGCCGTTGAACTCCCGCCTCCCCAGCAGGACTACCTCCAGGTCGGTGTGGGCGGTGACCGTGGCGTTGCGCGGTGCCCGGTCAAGCAGGGCGAGCTCGCCGAAGTAGTCGCCCGGGCCGAGGACCGCTACCTCGCGATTCCCCCGGGTCACGGTCGCCTTGCCGGACGCGATGATGAAGAACTCATCGCCGCTCTTGCCTTCCTCCATGACGACCTTGCCGGCAGGGAGGGTCAGGTTCTCGGCGTGGCGACCAACAAGTTGGAGGTCGCGCTTGGTGCAGGCGCTGAACATCGGCACTTCTTGAAGATGTGCCAGATACTGGTCTCGCTTCGGCATTGCAATCTTCCCCTCTGTTGGTGACGCTTGCTCTTCTGGTCAGCTCGTCTTCACGACTAGGACGGTGCAACCCGCCCTGTGGGCAACGCTGTTGGGCACGCTGCCGAGGACGCGTCGCGCGCCCTGCATTCCTTTGTTGCCCACCACGATGAGGTCGGCCTTCTGCTGCTCGGCGATGTCGAGGATCGCGTCGACGGGATCACCTGGCCTGGCGTACACCGCGGCATCGATGCCGGCGGCAGCAAGCTGGGCGGCCACTTCTTCGAGCTGGTGCTCGACTGCGGCGCGGACCTCGACAGTCCACTCGCTCATGGTCATCGTCGCGGCGGCATCTACTGCCGGGTAGGCCGCCTGGGCGGCAGAGACGGTGCGGAACGCGCTCACGACGTGCAGCGGCGCTTCGAACGCCTTGGCGAGCCGGGCGGCCTCGTTCACCGCCAGCGACGCGGTCGGAGACCCGTCCGTGCCCACCACGATCGACGTGTACATGTGCCGTCCTCCTCAGCCGTTCGCGGCGACCGCTGACGGAGCCGGCGCGGGCGAGCCGGTGCTCGCCCGCTCCCAGCTCCACACCCGGCAAAGCCCCCGCCGGACTGCCGGGCGTTGGGATCCGCCACCCAGATCGGGATCGATACTGCGGTGCGCCGCGCTCGGGGCGGGGGAAGCCGCAGCCCGCCGTGGAACTCCCGCCCGCAATGCTTCCCGCCGGTAGGCACTGCGCTCTTCGTTCGACACTGCGTATTCCCCTGACGCCCGAACTGCTCCCGCCACGGTGGTCAACGGCGTCGTAATCCGCCTCTGCTGGCGCCTCCTGTCCACACCGCCATCCTCCCCTGGGGTGGTTGCCGTCCGGTTGCGGCCTGGTTGCAGCGCCCCGGGCGGTTCGCGCAACCCCGGGCAGTCTGGGTGGTTCCGCGGGATTGGCTGGTTCTACCCTCGTAGGCAGTACCGAGGAGGGGAGGGGAACCTGGTCGGGGGAGATGGGCCGAACGTCGAGAACACCCTCGACCTGCGCGTCCTCGGACCAGTGGAGGTGTGGCGCGACGGCGAGCGGCTGCCGCTCGCCGCGGGAAAGCAGCGTCTCCTCCTGGCTGCCCTCGCCCTTCGGGCGGACAAGGTTGTGTCGGTCGACCGCCTCGTCGACGACCTCTGGGGGGATGCACCGCCGGCTCAGGCGGAGAAGACCCTGCGCGCCCACGTGTCCCACCTCCGGGCCCTGCTCGAGGGCGACGGGGCCCGCGCGGTCCTGACCGCCCGGCGACCGGGCTACGTGCTGGAGGTCGAGCCCGACGAGCTCGACGCGTCGCGCTTCCTGTCCATCGGGAGGGAAGGCAGGGCCGCGCTGGGACGAGGCGACGCGGCCCGAGCGTCCGCCCTCCTCACCGAAGCACTCGCCCTCTGGCGGGGCTCGGTGGCCGACGGGTGCGAGCTCAGCGCCGACCTCGCCGCCCGTTGCGTCGTGCTCGACGAGGAGCGCCTGGCAGCCCTCGAGGATCGGGTCGATGCCGATCTGCGCCTCGGCCGGCACTCTCGTGTCGTCGCCGAGCTCGAGGCGCTCGTGGCCGACTATCCCCTTCGGGAGCGCCTTCGCGAGCTGCACATGCTGGCGCTCTACCGGAGTGGACGGCAGGCCGAAGCCCTCCGCGCCTTCCAGGCAGCCCGCGACACTCTCGTAGACGAACTGGGGATCGAGCCGGGCACTCCGCTCCGTGACCTCGAGGCGGCGATCCTCCGCCAGGACCCGAGTCTCGACGCGCCGTTGCCGGCGTCAAGCCCGCCTGCCCAGCCCGAACCAGATCGCAAGGAACGCCCGGAGGGCCCGGCCCCGCCCCGATCGGACGGCTTCATCGGAAGGGTGCGGGAACTGGAGGCGCTTCGCAGCGCGCTGGATGGAGCCATCGAGGGCCGGGGGCGCCTCGCGGCCATAACCGGCGAGGGCGGCGCGGGGAAGACCCGTCTGCTCGAGGAACTCACACGTATCGCTACCGCTGGGGGTGCCCAGGTCCTCCTCGGACGCTGCGACGAGGCGGGCGGTGCGCCCGCGTTCTGGCCGTGGGTGCAGGTGCTGCGCGACTACCTCGCGACGTGCGGCGATGAGGGGCTTGCCGCTGCGGCCGGTCCCCATGCCGGGGACCTCGTGTTCCTCGTGCCTGAGCTGGCGACACGCCTGCCGGGCTTCGAATCCCCGCCCGCGTTGGAGGCCGACGCCGCCCGGTTCCGCCTCTTCGACGCCATCACGAACATGCTGCTCCGAGCGGCACGGTCGCAACCGCTGGTTCTCGTGCTCGACGACGTGCACTGGGCTGACCTGTCCTCGGTGAAGCTGCTCGAGTTCCTCGGCCGGAGAATGGGCGCGACGCCTCTCCTCGTAGTGGCCGCGTGGCGGTCCGATGAAGTCGACGAGCAATCGCCGGTCGGGAGTGTCCTGCAGGGCATCACCAGGCTGCCGCCGACGGCGGCGGTAGATCTCACCGGACTCGAGCCGGCTGAGGTCGGCCAGCTGCTCGAGGCAGCCACGGGCGAGGCCCCTTCGGAGGAGCTCGTACGACGCGTGTGCGAGCGGACACGGGGGAACCCGCTCTTCGTCGTCGAGCTTGCCCGGGTGGCTCTCAGCGAGCGGCGCCCATTCGAACACCTGCTCGGCGACGGTGCCTCCCTTCCTGGCGGTATCCGGGCCTTGGTGCTCGCGCGTGCGGAGCGGCTCTCGGACGCGGGCCGAGCGGTCCTCGATCTTGCGGCGGTGGCCGGCCGGCGGTTCACGCTCGCCGAGTTGCAGCGTTCAGGTGTGATGCCCCGTCCCGAGCTTCTCGAAGGACTCGACGAGCTCATCGGCAGCGGCATCGTCCTTCCTATCGAGGGAAGTGCAACCGCGTACTCCTTCCACCACGAGGTGCTACGGGAGGCGGTGTACGACTCCCTCGGATGGCGCAAGCGCGTAGCGCTCCACCGGGGTGTGGCAGGAGCGATCGAGGCACTCGACCCGACGGGCGCACGCCTGGAGGAGCTTGCTCATCACTGCATGCGCGCCGCGGTGGGGGGCGACGATGTCGACAAAGCGATCTCCTATGCCCGCCGGGTCGGCGAGCGGGCCGAGCGGGCGCTCGCCCATGAGCAGGCGGTCCGGTACTACGAGGAAGCGCTCGAACTCGCTGACCTCATGCCGGAGTCTGATGAGCGCGTCGAGTTGCTTCTCCGCCTGGGAGAGGCGCGGTTCCACATGGGCGACACACCCGCTTCGAGGGCCGCCTTCGAGGCGGCCGCCGCCATGGGACGCGCCGAGCGCCAGCCCGAGGTCATGGCGCGGGCGGCCCTCGGCATCGGACTCGTCATGGTGACCAACGGTGTGGTCGACGACGAGCTGGTCGCACTCCTCGAAGAGGCCCTCACCCGGCTTCCACCGGGCACCAATGCCCTGCGCGCCCGGCTCCTGGCGCGCCTCGCCATGGAGCAGTACTTCTCGACTGCAACCGAACGATCGGCAGAGGTCGCCGAAGACAGCGTCGACCGGGCGCGGCGTTCCGGCGACCTTCACGCACTTACCGAGGCGCTATCCGCGTTCCACTTCTGCCTACGAGCCCCCGGTCGCCTCGAGACCCGGATGGCGGTCGGCGCCGAGCTGCTCGAGCTCGCTGAGCGCTCCGGTGCGCCTGAGCTCGTATTGCGGGCGCGTCACGCCCGGATCGGTGACTTCCTCGAGCAGGGCGACGTGGCCTCGGTGGTGGAAGAGCTCGGCGCCTACGGAGCGCTGGCGGACGAGGTGGGCGAGCCCCGCTACCGCGCCCATTCCACGGCATGGCGCGCCATGCTGGCGCTGCTCGAGGGCGACTTGGAGGAGGCCGAACGGCTCGCGACGGTCGCGCTCGAACTCGGCTCGCCGAGCCAGCCCGATACGTTCCTCCAGATCTACGGCGTGCAGGCCGGCCTGATCCGCTGGTTCCAGGGCCGGTCGGCGGAGAACGCCGAAATGGTTCGACCCTTCCTCGACCAGTATCCCGCTGCCCCGGCGTGGCGCTGTGCACTTGTCCTGTTCGACGCCGAGGCCGGCAACGTCGATGCGGCGCGCGCCGGGCTGGAGCAGTTCGCCGCCGCCGGCTTCTCGTCGATTCCGCGCGACGCGAACTGGCCCACCGCTATGGCGGTTCTCGCCATGGCCTGCCACCGGCTGGGCGAATCCGAGCACGCCGCGACGCTGTATGACCTGTTGGCTTCCGACTTCGGTGGTTACGTAGTGGTCGGGGGTGTCGCGGCCAGTGCGTCTTGGGGTTCGGCCGCGATGCCGTTGGGCCTTCTCGCCGCGACCGCGGGCAGAGCCAAGCACGCCGAGATCCATCTCGAGGAAGCCTTGGAGGCCAACATCGCCCTCGGAAGTCCGCCGTGGGTGGCCCACTCCGAGGCGGCGCTCGGGACGGTGCTGTCGGCCTCGGACGATCCCGCCACTCGCGAGCGCGCCACCCAACTGCGGCAGCGCGCGACTACGACCGCTCGGCGCCTCGGCCTCCACGTCCTGACCGAGGCTGAGGAGCAAACGGCGCGAATGCGGTAGTCATTGCCCCAAGTTCGCCATTACCATGTTTCCGACAGGAGGCGGTATGGCGGCGACCCGGCGGGGAAGCAGGACGGCGGAAGTGTTTACGCCCTACCTTCCGCGTCTCGCACTCGAGTGGGCGGCAGATGCGCCCGACGAGCTTTGGCGGGTCATCGACGGATCACTCGTCTTCATCGACGTTTCGGGGTTCACGGCCCTGTCGGAGCGCCTCGCCCGGCGTGGCCGTATCGGAGGCGAGGAGCTTACGGAGGTGCTCGGCGCCTGCTTCGGCGAGTTGCTCGCGGTGGCCTACGCCGAAGGGGGCAGCCTCCTGAAGTTCGGCGGCGATGCCTTGCTGTTGCTCTTCGACGGTGACCAGCACGCGGCGCGTGCCGCGGCCGCGGCCCTCGCAATGCGAACGGCGCTGCGCCGGGTCGGTCAGCTCACGACGCCGGTCGGCAAGGTGCGACTGCGCATGTCGGTCGGTGTGCACAGCGGCGACCTGCACCTGTTCCGGGTCGGAACATCCCACGCGGAGTTGATCGTCACCGGCCCGGCGGCCACCGAGACGGTTGAGATGGAGGCGACGGCGGGAGCGGGCGAGATCATGGTGAGTCCGTCGACCGCCGCGGCACTCGATCCGCGCCTCATCGGCGATCCTAAGGGTCCGGGCTTCCTGCTCCGCGACCGTGAGGTTCCAGCGTCCGGCGCGGGGTTCCCGCCCCCGCCGGACACTCGCATCGATCTGGCACCGGCCGTGCCGCTCGCGCTGCGGGATCACCTCCTCGCGGGCCGAGCCGACTCAGAACACCGTCACGCAACGATCGCATTTGTCCACTTCGACGGCGTCGACGGGCTCGTCGACCGAAACGGGCCGCAGGCGGTCGCCGCCGCGCTCGACGACCTGGTCGGGACCATCCAGGACGCCGCCGACGCCCATGGAATCACGTTTCTCGCGACCGACATCGACCGTGACGGCGGGAAGGTGATTCTCGTCGCCGGCGCGCCGCGCGCCCGCGAGGATGACGAGGGCGGGATGCTGAGTACCCTGCGCTCGATCGCGGACACGCCAGCGTGCCTCCCGGTCCGGATGGGCGCTCACCGTGGCCGGGTCTTCGCAGGTGAGATCGGGCCGGAATACCGTCGCACCTACACCGTCATGGGCGACACGGTGAACTTGGCGGCCAGGCTGATGGCAGCCGCGGGTTACGGCCAGGTGCTCGTGACAGCGGACGTGCTGGCGAGGGCACGGGGGGAGTACGCCGCGGAGGCGCTCGCACCGTTCATGGTCAAAGGAAAGACTCGACCTGTCGAGGCGTTCGCTCTCGGTAACAGGCTCGGCCGACGCAGCACGCGAGGACCTGCCATCGAGCGTGGCGTTCGGCTCGTCGGGCGCGACAAGGAGGCGGCTGCTCTTGTCGAGGCCCTGGAAGCCGCCCAGCACGGGCAGGGCCAGATGGTGGAGATCACGGGCGAAGCCGGCATCGGCAAGTCCCGGCTTCTTGCCGAGCTGTCCGACCACATGGACGCGGCCGCGACGGTAGTCGTGGCCGCCGAGCCCTACGAGACGACGACACCGTGGTACCTGATGCGTCAGATGCTGGTCGACGCTCTGAAGCTTGACGCGGTTGGGTCGGGGGAGCTGGCTGGCGCGCTGCGGGAGCGGATTGCCGCCACCGCACCCGACCTGCTGCGGTGGCTTCCGCTGATCGCCGACGTCGTCGGCGCTGATGTGCCGTCCACACCGGAAGTGTCGGATCTCGAGCCCCGCTTCCGCCGGCAGCGCACCAGCCAGGCCGTGATCGAGCTCCTCGACCGCCTCTTCCCCTTTCCAACGCTGCTGGCGGTAGAAGACGCCCAGTGGGCCGATGACGCGTCCACGGGGCTTCTGCGCCGGCTCGGCGAGGTGATCGAGGACCGCCCGTGGTTGGTGGTGACCACCCGGCGCGACGGCGAAGGAGGTTTTCGGGCAGGTGACCTTGCGACCACCGCCCTCGCTCTCGCCCCACTCGACGAGGACGCGTCGGCGGCCTTGGTGGCTGCGGCGACCGCTGACGCTGCCCTCCCTGTTCACGAACGTGTCGAGCTCATCAAGCGCGCGGGTGGCAACCCGTTCTTCCTGCAGGAGCTTTTGCGAGTCCGAGCGACCGCCGGGGTGGGCGAGGAGCTTCCCGACAGCGTAGAAGCGCTGGTTGCCACCACCATCGATCGTCTCGAGCCGGCCGATCGCCGCTTGCTGCGCTACGCCGCTGTCCTCGGCGTCGACTTCGAGCTCGGACTGCTCGCCGACGTCGTCGACGACAGCGCGGTGCCTTCGGCGGCGACGTGGCGTCGCCGCCTCGGTGACCTCGTCGCGGTTGACGGAAAAGGCCACGCACGCTTCCGCAACCGGTTGGTGCGCGATGTGGCCTACGAGGCTCTTCCGTTCCGGCGGCGGCGCGAGCTCCACGGTCGGGCCGGCGATGCCATCGAGCGCGCGGCCGAGGGAAACCCCGGGGCGCGCGCCGAGGTGCTGTCGCTGCATTTCCTCCACGCCGGACGCTACGAAAAGTGCTGGCATTACGCCGGTCTAGGGGCAAGTCGAGCGAGGGAAAAGTACGCCAACGTGGAGGCGGCCAAGCTGTTGTCTCGGGCCCTCGAGGCCGGTCGCCATCTACCCGACTCGGCGGCCGACGCCCTGGCGGAAAGCTGGGAGGTCCAGGCGGACGCGTGGCAGCGTGCCGGTGTGCTCAGCCGAGCCCGGTCGTGCTACCGGCACGCCCGGCGGCTGAGGAGGAGCCAGCCGGCGGCCCTGGCTCGGTTGTACCGAAGGGAGGCGCGGATCGCCGAGGCCGAGGGTCGCACCACAGCCGCGGTCCGGTGGCTGACTCGAGGCCTGCGTGAGCTCGAGCACGCCTCGACCAGGGCGGAGGTCTCCGAGCGCGCCGATCTCGAAGCTGTCTACGGGTGGGCGCAACAGCGCCGGGGACGGCACAAGGACGCGCTTCGCTGGGGGGCGAAGGCACTCGAAACCGCGCTTGCCTCCTACAACGCGACCGCGGCTGCCAGCGCCTACCTGCTGTTGGACTGGGCGCAAGTGAACCTCGGCCGCCCAGACGAAGCGGTGCACACACCCAAGGCACTTGTGGTGTGGGAGCAGCGGGGAGATCTGAGCCATCAGGCGTTCACCCTCAACGCCATGGGTGTCTTCGCGTACTACCGCGGCGAGTGGGACGGGGCCGCCGCGCTCTACCAGCGTGCCCTCGAAGCACACCGCCGGGCTGGCAACGAAGCCGAGGCGGCGATGGCGCGCTACAACTCGGCCGAGATCCTGCTCGATCTCGGTCGTCTCGACGAGGCGGAGACGACGCTCCGAGACGTGATCGAGACGTACCGGGCAGTCGGCTACCGGGTCGGATTGGCGATGGCTAGTCGTGACCTGGGCCGCATCGCCTCCCGACGCGGTGACTTCGACCGGGCCCAGAGCCTCCTGGAGGAGGCCAGAGCGACGTTCGTGGCGTTTCGCGCTGCCCCGAAGGTGCTGGAGGTCGAGGCGCATCTCGCTGACCTCTTCCTGCGGCAGGGCCGCATCGACGAAGCGACCGCCTCGATCAACTCCGCACTCGGCCAGGCTCTCGCGTCGGGCACTGCGACGGTCATGCCGCTGCTCTATCGGCTGCAGGGAATGGCCCACGCCGCCGCGGGACGCGGAGAAGCGGCCCAGGCCGCGCTGGCGGAGAGCCTCGAGACGGCCAGAGCAGCGCGGGCGTCGTACGACGTCGCCCTCACCCTCGAAGTGATGGCCGAGGTGGCACGGAGCGAGGGTCACGAACCGGATCCGGCCGCCGAGCACGAGCGCCAGGATCTGCTCGACCGGTTGGGTGTGCAGGCCACACCCGGTGTTCCGGAGTGCGTCAGCGATCGGCGCTGACGCTCCTCGCTCGGCCAGACCGCCGACGCGGCAAGCCCGCACCCGCCATATGGCGGGTGCGGGCTCCCAGCCCTCTCTGAGCGGAGGGGTAGGCCGATTTAGGGCGGCGGGATGTCCGGGAGACCGATGTCGGGATCGGTCGTGTCCATCTCCGTCACGTAGTGGATCTGACCGCCGTCGGTCTTGTACTTCTGTTGCAGGCAGGGCTCGTCAGGACCCTGAGACCCGCAGGCCGGCAGCTTCACGAGCGTGTCGCCGGGCAGCTTCCGCCAGTAGATCTCGGTGCACTCGCTGCCGGAGCCGAGGCCGCGGCAGGGGTCATGGTCGCCCGTCGAGTCGATCTCGGTCTCGCCTTCGTAGGCGTCGCCATCGTCGCCTTCTTTGAACTCAATGTGGACGCCCTTGCAGTTCTGGCCGCCGCAGTCCATTGTGCCGGGATCCGACATGCGCACGATGGCGCCGCCGCCGTCACCCTCGGCCTTCGTCACCGTGAGCACGTGAGTCTGGCCGTTGGCTTCGAAGGTGACCGAGTCGCCCTCAGGGACGAACGCCGCGGAGTTGTTGACGTTGTCCTGGTCGACCGGCGTCGTAGCCGAGGCCTCGTCGTTGGAGTCGTCGACGTCGACGCCAACGGTGTTGGATTCCTGGAGGTCGACGGTTGCAGTGAAGGTGACTTCTGCGGCTTCGCTGTCCGACTCCACCGCGATGCGGAAGGTCTCCGAGTCGGGTGCAGCGAGGGAGGGGGAGAGCGAGACCGTGCAACTGTGGCTCGAGTCGATGCACTCGGAGTAAGTGTGGTCGACGCTCCCTCCCGTGGCGCTCGTGGTCAACCGGACGTCCCCCGGCCCTGGCCCCTCGAGGGTCACCGTCACGTCGTAGAGCCCGTAGCTGCCGGTCGGCGCGATCTCGCCGAGCACGTCGCTGACCTCCACGCTGGCGTCGTAGCTTCCGATCACCTCGCCCGAAGCGGGAAGCATCGGTAGTGCGGCCGCGGTGCCCGCAAGCACCACAGCTGATAGGAGTGCAAGGAGCACTCGTCGCATGATGTACCTCCACCCGTTGTAGAGGGATCCCCGCTGCTGCGACTGCGCCGCGGCACAACCTGAATCCCCGCCTGGTAGTTCCAGGTACATGATGCTCACGGGTGGTTGCTGTCCGGTTGCGGCCGGGTTGCGTCGTCCGGCGAACTTGAGGCAATAACGACCGGAATTCGACAGTTATTGCCTCAAGTTCCGGTTTTACCGAATCAGCGAGCTGGGGTCGACGAGGCCGGTCTGCATGTAGACGTCGAGCCAGTTGACGTAGCTGGTCATCTCGGCCACGCGGCCGTCCTCGAGCCGGAAGATCTGGCACTGCCACGTGGTGAACGGCTTGTCGGCACCCTTCAGGAACTCGTTCCCGGGGAACTTGTTGGACGCGAAGCGGCTGATCACGCAGACGTGGTGGTCGTCGCCGAAGATGTTCCTGGGCTCGAACTGGGCGCTGGTGCCGTTCTTGACCAACTCGACGATCGCGTCCCTGCCCGTGATTACACCGCCCAGATCCGCCGGTACCCCTGCCGTGCGGGCGATCGCGTTCTCGTCCAGCAGTTCGCCGTAACGGGCCCAGTCGCCGGCCCGGGCGGCGGCTTGAAGCTCCTCGATGGTCTCGAGGTTCTGCTTCGCGTTCATGTGAATCCCTCCGTCGGGTCCTATTGATCCGAGTGTGGCCCCTGGCGACCGCCTTGTCACCGGGGCATTCCAGACGTTTCGGCCGGACGGCTCGAACCTACCCACTGGTAGCGTCCCGCCATGGGCGAGCACCCCACCGGCACGGTCAGCGAGCTGTGGCGTTACCCCGTGAAGTCGATGCTGGGCGAGCGCCTGGAGCAGTCCGATGTCGCCGAGGCGGGTGTAGCGGGTGACCGCGCCTTCGCGTTGGTCGACGTCGAGACGGGCACCATCGCCAGCGCCAAGCGGCCCCTGCGGTGGCAAGGCCTGCTCGAACTCGCCGCCCGCCTCGGTGACGCCGGAAACGTGACGGTGACGTTCCCCGACGGCTCGACGTCCTCAACCCGCGATGACACGTTCACGGCGCGGCTCTCGGGGTTCCTCGGCCGCGACGTCAAGGTCGTGTCCACCGCCCCCGAGGGCGCCGTGTTCGAGGAAGTATGGGATCCAGGCAAGAGCGACTCGCCGCTCTACGGTCAGCAGATCGCGTCCGAGGGTGGCCAGCCCATGGTGACCCTCCAGCCGTCACCGGTGGCTCCTCCCGGAACCTTCTTTGACTTCTCCGCCATCCACCTCGTGACGACGTCGTCGCTCGCGGCCCTCCAGTCCTCCTACCCCACCGGCGCGGTCGACGCTCGACGGTTTCGTCCCAATCTGGTTGTGGAGGTGCCAGGGGCGGACGGGTTCGTCGAGAACGACTGGACTCAACGCGAGATCGCGATCGGTGAAGGTGGTCTGACCTTGCGAACGATGATCCCGACGATGCGGTGCGTGATGACGACCCTCGCTCAGCCCGGCCTGCCCCGCGACCCGGGCATCCTCCAGGCAACCAACCGGGCCAACCGCGTCTCGATCCAAGGGATGGGCGACTACGCCTGTATCGGCGTATACGCCAGGGTGACTCACCCAGGTCCCGTGCGGGCAGGCGACGCCGTCCACGTCCGGTGACGCTGATCGCCGTCGTCGTCGAGACGTCGGATGCCGTGGCGGCTACCTCCTCGCGCAGCGCCAAGATCGCCCTGCTGGCAGGTCTGCTCGCTCGGCTCGAGGCCGATGAGGTCGAGACCGCGACCGCGTTCCTCACCGGCGAGACACGCCAGGGCAAGATCGGCGTGGGCTGGGCGACGATCAGCAAGCTACGGCCCGCCGCGGCGGCAACGCCGTCGTTGACGATCGCCGACGTAGACGCCGCCATCGCCGAGCTCCAGGCGACGACGGGTGCGGGAAGCGGCGCGCTGAGGGCCGCGCGGTTGAGCGCGCTCCTGGGGCGAGCGACAACGGCGGAGGCGGGCTTCATCGGCCGGCTTCTGGTGGGCGAACTTCGCCAGGGAGCGCTCGACGGTGTGATGAGCGAGGCGGTCGCCCGGGCTTCCTCGCTGCCGGTCGCGGTGGTGCGGCGTGCCGTCATGCTGGCGGGGGACCTACCGCGCGTCTCCAGCTTGGCGTTGACGGCAGGCGCCTCGGGTCTCGCAGAGATCGGGCTCGAAGTCGGTCGGCCGGTGGTGCCGATGCTGGCGGCGACCGCTCCTTCTGTTGCCGACGCGGTGGCGACGTGTGGCGAGTCCTCGGTGGAGTGGAAGCTCGACGGCATCCGCGTGCAGGTGCATCGCCGGGGTGACTTGGTCCGGATCTTCACGCGCAACCTCAACGACGTCACTGACGGGCTCGCAGGGGTGGCCGAAGCGGTGCGCTCGCTGTCGGTCCAATCCCTCATCCTCGACGGTGAGGCCCTCGGTGGTTCGGCTCAGTTCTTCGACTGCTTGCACGTCGACGGCCGCGACCTCATCGACCTGCCACTCGCAGAACGGTTGCTGGTCCTCGACCGGGTGGTGGGTGACCAGCGGATTCCGGCGACGGTCACCGCGGATCCCGTCGAGGCGGCTGCGGTGCTCGACGCGGCCCTCGATGCCGGCCACGAGGGCGTCGTCGTGAAGGCGATCACGTCGCGCTATGAAGCGGGCCGGAGGGGCAAGGCATGGCGCAAGGTCAAACCGGTCCGCACCCTCGATCTCGTGGTGCTGGGCGCGGAGTGGGGCCACGGCCGGAGACGCGGGTGGTTGTCGAACCTCCACCTCGGCGCCCGCGACCCGAACGGCGGTTTCCTCATGGTCGGGAAGACCTTCAAAGGCATGACCGACGAGATCCTCACGTGGCAGACCGAGCGGCTCCTTTCGATCGAGGCCGGCCGGGACGGGATCGTCGTCGAAGTACGGCCGGAGGTAGTCGTCGAGATCGCCGTCGACGGGGTGCACCCCTCGACCCGCTACCCCGGCGGCGTCGCCCTCCGCTTCTCCCGTGTCCGCCGGTACCGGCCTGACAAGGCGGCCGCCGAAGCCGACACGATCGATGACGTCCGTGCCTTGCTGTCGTCGAACTTGAGGCAATAACGCACGGAATCCGTGCGTTATTGCCTCAAGTTGCGGCCGCGAGGAGGAGGACGGCGGTCTCGGTGAGTTGTTCACACGCTCCGAGGGAGTCACCGGTGACGCCGTCGAGGGCGCGATGCGCCCAGCGCCGCACTGCGAGGACTACGGCGGCTGCCAAGCCGGCGGCCGCACCAGCCCAAACGCCCAGTCCGACGACGGCGACGGCGACTCCAGACCCGACGGCGATCGCGGCACGGGTCCGCGAGAGGTGGCGGGCGTAGCTGGCTCCGAGACCACGACCGGCAACCGGCCCGACGGCCATGAGGGCCACCGCCGCGGCCCGGCCGAGCGCGTGAGCCGCGACGAGCGCTCCCGCGGCACTCGCGGGCGCGAGGGCACCGAGCGCGACGACCCGCAGCGTCACGCTCAGCACGAGGGCGAGGACGCCGTATGTGCCGTGGCGGGGATCCTCGAGGATGCGCTGCCGCTCGGCGACGGTCCATCCGCCGGCCGCGTCGGCTGCGTCCGCCAGACCGTCTTCGTGGAATCCGCCCGTTACGACCACGCCCGCCGCGACCGCCAGCGCAGCCGCGCCCAGCGGTGGAAGGACGAGGTAGGCGACGGCGTAGACACCGGCCAGCGCTAGGCCGACAAGTGAACCCACGACAGGGAACCACGGCACCGCGCGCGCCAGGCCTCTGTCGTCGAGCTCGCGCGTCGGCATCGGGATCCTGGTGAGGAAACCCGCGGCGTCGACCAGACTTCTCACCGCGTATGTCGTCTCACGACGGTGCCAGTCCCCGGTCGGCGAAGGTCGCTACCTCGACGACGGCCGCCGCGGCCAGTCGCACGAGGGGCACGGCCGCAAGCGCGCCGCTGGCCTCACCCAGTCGCAGACCCAGCTCGAGCAGCGGCACCTGGCCCAACCGGTCGAGCAACACGGTGTGGCCCGGTTCCGGCGATCGATGGGCTGCCAGACAGTGGTCGAGAGCCCCGGACCGGGCGACCTGCAAGCTCGCAGCCGCCGCGGTGACGACGAAGCCGTCGAGGAGGACAGGAACAGACCTGGCGCGCGCCTCGACGAGCGCGCCCGCGATGGCGGCGAGCTCGGCCCCTCCCACCTGTCGTAGCACCTCGAGCGGCGGCACCCCGTCCCCGATGCGGGCGCGGGCGCGCTCCACTGCGTCGACTTTTCGACGCCAGCCGGCGTCGTCGACCCCCGTGCCGCGACCGACCCATGCCTCGGTGGGGCCGCCATAGAGGGATGCGGCCACGGCTGCGGCCGCGGTGGTGTTGCCGATGCCCATCTCACCCAACACCAGCAGGTCGGTGTCCGCTCCCCGCACCGCGTCGACACCGGCGGCCCAGGAGGCGCCAAAGCGGCCTGCTGTCAAGGCGGGCTCCGCCGCGATGTTCCCGGTGGGGCGTCCGGTACCGCAGTCGACGACGGTGAGCTCGGCTCCAACCGTCCGCGCCATCACCGCCGCCGTCGCGACACCGTCGCGCAGCGCTCCCAGCATCTCGGCCGTGACGGCGGCCGGATAGGCACTCACTGCCTCGGCCGCGACCCCGTGGTCGGCGACGAACACGATTGCAACCGGCCGTGCCACCCGGGGCCGGTCGGTCCTCTGCCAGCGCGCCAGCCAGGTAGCGGCGGCATCCAATCGCTCGAAGGCGCCCGGCGGCCGCAGCACCGACGCAGCGCGGGTGGCAACCGCCTGCGCGCTTGCTTCGTCGCCGGCGCGCCAGGCTGTCGGGACGGACACCTCAGACATCGGGGCGCTCCAGTGCGAGAAGACGCCCGGCTACGACGAGCCACGCCTCGTCGGCTGCCGCCGCCCACAGCGTGTTCACGCGGCCGAGGAGGTCGCGATAGCGGCGAACGCCGGCGTCAACGGGCACGATTCCGCTGCCCACCTCGTTCGACACCACCACCGTCAATCCGTCGCGGCGGCACGCGATCTCGACGGCTTCGATCGCGTGGCGCTCGATGGCGTCGTCGGTCTGGTCGGCAACGACGTTGGCGAGCCACAACGTGAGGCAGTCGATGATCACCGTGGCTTCGGTGGGGATGGCAGCCAGCGCGCCCACCAGGTCGACCGGCTCCTCTACGGTCGCCCACGCCGCCGGACGCTCGGCGCGGTGCCGCGCGATTCGCGTGGCCATCTCGTCGTCGCCCGGCGAGCCGGTGGCAACAAAGACGACTGCGGTTGCTTGTGCTGCCGCCGCCCGCAGCGCGAGCGACGACTTGCCGCTCCGCGCCCCGCCCAGGAGAACCTGCAGCGTCACCGCGCGCCATCCCCCGAGCCGGTACGCGGCAATCGCACCGGTACCACGACCACAGTTCCATCGGGCTCGTGTACGACCCGCACGCGCGCTCCCCAGTGTTCGGCGACGGCGGCCTCGGTGACAACTGCCTGGGCGGCGCCACAGGCGACTGCCCGCCCGCGTGACAGCAGCAGCAGCCGGTCGGTGAACTGGCTTGCCAGCGTCAGGTCGTGCATCGCGCTCACGATCGCGAGATCGCGCTCACCCCGCAATGACTCGACAAGCTCGAGCACCTGTTGGGCGTGACCGACGTCGAGCGCGCTCGTGGGCTCGTCGAGGATGAGTACGCCGGCTTCTTGGGCTAGGGCGCGGGCGAGGACTGCACGCTGCCGCTCTCCGCCCGACAGCGTGGTGATGGGGCGAGCCGCGAAGTCTTCGAGCTCGAGGCGGGCGAGCACGGCCCCGACCACGGCGTGGTCCCGCCATGACTCGATACCGAGGTATGACAGATGAGCGGTGCGGCCGAGGAGAACATAATCGGCCACGCTCATGCCGTCGGGGAGAAGAGGATCCTGAGGCACGTAGGCGATGCGCCGGGCTCGTTCCCGCCGGCGCAGCCGCGCCGGCTCGGCCCCTCCGAGCTGCACGCCCCCTTCCGGTGCCAGAAGCCCGGCCATCACACGCAGCAGCGTGGTCTTACCTGACCCGTTCGGACCGATCACGCCGAGCCATTCACCTCGTGCTACCTCGACGCCAACGTCGCGCAGGATGGGGTTGTCGTCGAGGGTGACGTCGACGCCGTCAAGCGCTAGCAGCGGCGTCACGTCACGCTCTTCCGTGACGTCCACAGGACAACGGCGAAGAACGGAGCACCGAAGAAGGCTGTTACCACGCCGATCGGGATCTCGGCGGGTGTGGCGACCGTGCGCGCGCCGACGTCGGCGACCACGAGGAAGGCCGCCCCGAGCAGTACCGACAGTGGCAGTACGAGACGGTATGTCGCGCCCGCGGTGAGCCGGATGGCGTGGGGGACGATGATTCCGACGAAGGCGATGAGTCCGCTCACCGCCACCGCGGCCGCGGTGCCGAGGGAGGCCGCGACCACGACAACGAGGCGCACCCGGCCTACATGGACACCGAGCGACTCGGCCTCTTCGTCGCCCACGCGCAGGACGTCGAGCAGCCGGCGGTGGAGCAGGATGGCGATCGTGCTCGCGATCGCGTAGGGCAGCAACAGTCCCACCTCGCGCCACCCGCTCGTTGCCAGCCGGCCAAGGATCCAGCTGTACACCTCCCGGAGCGTGTCGGCCTCGCGCTGCTGCACGTAGGTCTGGATCGCGGTGAAGAACGACGCGACCGCGACACCCGCGAGGATCAACGTCGACGTCGTGCGACCGGCGCCGACGGACCGCCCGATGAGATAGGCGGCCGCGACACCTGCGAGCGCGCCCACGAAGGCCGCGGCCGGGATCACGTCGATGGGCCCGATCGATGTGCTTCGCGCGTAGGCGATCGCGAGCGTCGCTCCAAGGCCGGCGCCCGCGGCTGCGCCGAGCAGGTACGGGTCGGCGAGTGGGTTCCTGAACACGCCTTGATAGGCAGCGCCGGAAACCGCCAGGGTGGCGCCGACGAGCGCGCCGAGCACGACTCGTGGCACCCGCAGCCTCCAGAGGATCGTCGACTGCTGCTCCGTGAGGCCAGACGAGACCTCGACGCCAGGGAGCCCACCCGCGAGCTCTTTGACGACCTCTAGGAAGCCGAGGTCGGCCGGTCCGCTGACGAGGCCGAACAGCAGCGCGGCCGCCGTAACGACCGCGCTGCCGATCACCCAGCCCGGCAGTGCGGGCCTGCCGGTCACTTCAGCCGTTCGCGCTCTCGAGCTCGCTCAGGCTCTTGCTCACTTCCCGGAGGAACTCGACGGTGCGGGGTCCCCAGCGCGATGCGAGGTCTTCGTCGACCTCGATCACCGCGCCGGTTTCGACCGCGGCCACGGTCTCCCAGCCCGGTCGGGCCGCGACCGTCTCGGCCGACTCTCGACAGCACTGGGCGTCAGCGAGGAAGATGATGTCGGGGTCAGCCTCGACGATGAACTCGGCAGAGAGTTGCGGGTAGCCGCCCGCCGTGTCCTCGGCTGCGTCGGCGATGTTCTCCAGGCCCATCAGTCCGTAGACGTCACCGATGAAGGTGTTCGACGTGACGGAGAAGAAGGTCGGGTCGAGCTCGTGGTAGTAGGTCATGCCCTCGACGCCTTCCGGCAGATCGCTGAGGATGTCGTCGACGTCGGCCTTCATCTCGGCGACGAGCGCCTCGGCGTTTTCCTCGTTGCCGGTGGCGGCGCCGAGTTCCATGATCTGCTCGTACGTGCCGTCGAGATCGCTCGGTGCCGGCTGCAGGAGCACCTCGATGTCGAGCTCGCCCAAGCCCGAGACGAGGTCGCCGGTGTCGTTGCTGATCACCACCAGGTCGGGCTCATAGCCGGCGATCGCTTCGAGGTTGGGTTCGAAGCCGGACAGTTCAGTCGTCGGCGCCTCCGGCGGGTGGTCTGACTGGTCATCGACGGCCACGACCTGGTCGCCGGCACCGATGGCGAAAAGCATTTCGGTGGCGGTGGGCGAGAGGGAGACGATGCTCTCCGGTTGCTCCGTGGCCTCGTCGGCGCTGTCGTCTTCGCCGGTCGGCGCGGCCGAATCAGTGTCATTGCCGCAGGCGGCGAGCGCAAGCAGTGCGAGCAGTGCCAGCAAGGCCGGCACCAGCTTTCGGATGGGTTTCACGGTGGATCCTCCTTTCCTCCGGAGGACCTCCGCTGTCCGACGGCTCGCGCCGCACGAACCGCCCTTCCTCCGAGGGACCTGTTCGCGGGTCGTGGGCCAGGCGACCTGGCTTCGCCTCCGTTGCCGGAGGCATCACAGTTGCGGGACAGCGCCGGGTTCTCACCGGACTTCGCTGGGCACCACGACACCCGGCGTTTTGCCGGGCACGGGGACTGTAGCCCGTTCAGCCGGGCCCTTCGGTACGGACCAGGCCCTCCTGGGCGATGGCCACACCCAGCGCTCCACTCTGCGAGTGGATCGTGCCTTGCACCAGACCGCGCGCGCCGGTGTTGGAGATCGACCGCAGGTTCATCAGCATCCACTGGTCGGGCCGGATGTCGCGGTGGAACCACACCGAGTGATCGAGGCTGGCCGCCATCCCCATCCCCATACCGGGGAACCCGTATTCGCCGGCCACCGGGACCCGGGCCGCCATCACCACACCCATGTCGGATATGTAGGTGATCACGCAGGCGCGCAGGGCAGGGTCGTCGGGCACCGGCCCGCTGGTGCGGATCCACACCCGCCGCGTGGAGGCGTAGATCCCCCGCTCGTCGGGCGGTGTCGGGCCGAGTTCCTTGATCTCGAGCGGTGACATCGGCCCGAAGCGTCCGAACGGGCTGGGCGAGCCGGTTTCGTCGTGATCGGGATCGGGCACGTCGTCGGCGATGGGAAGTTGGTACTCGCCCCCCGCCTCGGTCTTGTGGAATGACGACGACAAGCTGAATATCGCTTCGCCCTGCTGGATTGCCACCACTCGTCTGGTCGTGAAGGATCGGCCGTCTCGGATCCGGTCGACCGAGAGGACGATCGGGATCGTGGGGTCGCCCGGCCGCAGGAAGTACCCGTGGAGGGAGTGCGGCAGGTGGTCGACCTCGACAGTGAGGGTCGCGGCTCTGAGGGCCTGACCCGCGACCTGTCCTCCGAAGACACGGCCGCCCCGCATCTCCTCGGACATCGGTGCGCGGAAGAGGTCGCGATCTAGGCGCTCGAGGTTGAGCAACTCCAGCAGGCGGTCGACGGATGCCATCCGACGATGGATAGCACGCTGGTGAGTTTGACCCCCATTCGCCCGCCGATCGATACTGCTGGAGGGGGGAATCGCCGGGATCGATGGCTGGCACGGCCAATCGGTCCCGGCGATCCGCGTGAGGCCATTGGGGCTGCGTCCGGTCACCGGCTTTACCCCCTTCCTGTGGACGAGCTGGGGATGCCCTGGGGATGAGGCAAGAAAGTCTGGGGACAGCCTCGGGATATCCCTTTGTCCCATTGACGCCAGGCGCCGCGGGGTGCACTCTCTCCTTACCGGCTAGTGAGCGTGCTCCAAGGTCCGAACCGCAAGGAGAGGAACTCGGAGTGGCGACCTGGTCGGAAGGGTGCGGTCCCGAGAAGTTGCACAGGTTCGCCGGTGCGGCTACTCGGGGCCGACCCGCGTCCGGGGGTCATGCCGGCATCTGAAGTCATGCTGCCGTCTGAGGTGATGCACGACTCGGCGGTACGCTGACCGCATGGCCCTCTTCGGTCGTGCCCCAGTCCGGATTCCGTCGGCCGACGAAGCCCTGCCCGGCCGGGACGAGACGATGCCGGTGCCGGATGCCCACTACGTCAACGGCAACCCGCTGACTCCGCCATTCCCGCAAGGCACCGCGCAGGCGGTGTTCGGTCTCGGGTGTTTCTGGGGAGCGGAGCGCATCTTCTGGGAAATGCCCGGCGTGGTGTCGACCGCCGCCGGCTACGCGGGCGGCTACACCCCCAACCCGACCTACGAAGAGGTGTGCTCGGGCGCCACCGGCCATGCCGAAGTGGTGCTGGTCGTATTCGACCCCGAGGTGGTCAGCTACGGCGACCTCCTACGCGTCTTCTGGGAAGCCCACGACCCGACCCAAGGGATGCGACAAGGCAACGACGTGGGAACCCAGTACCGATCCGCCATCTATGTGTTCTCCGCCGACCAGCGACGCGAGGCCGATGCGTCGCTTGCCTCCTACCAGCAGGCGCTGGTCCAGGCGGGTTACCCACCGATCACCACCGAGATCGACGACGCGGGCGCCTTCTACTACGCCGAGCCGTACCACCAGCAGTACCTCGCCAAGAATCCGAACGGCTACTGCGGTATCGGTGGCACCGGTGTCGCCTGCCCCACGGCCCGCGCCGACCGGGTCTGACCGGATCGCTCCGCCGATGGCCGACGTCGCCGAGCTGAGCGATCTCGCGTTGCGTCTGACGGCCAACGGTCCGCCTCCCGACGATGGCGCCGCCCAACTGGCGGCCCGCGCCGACGGCGACCGTGATGCCCTCACCGCTTCTCGCGACCACTTCATCGATCGCCTCCGCGCGCGGGCGGATGACTTCGCGGCGAGCCTCGCCCTCGGCGTCGTGCACAAGGCGATCGCGCTGACCCCGCGCACCGGCATCTTGATCGTCGATGGACGGCACAGCCGCAGGACATGAGTCGGTCGGGACGACTCTTCGCGACCGTTGTGGTCGCGGCGGTCGTCTTGTTGATGTCGGCCTGCGGTAGCGATGACGATCCGGCACTGGCACCGCCTCGAACCACCGGGGCCGGCCAGCCTGTGGGGTCGTGTTCGGCTGCTGGGCTGGCGGCCGCGCCTGAGGATCAGGCCGGACTGCCGGATGAAGTGCGTGAGACCCGTCGCCTCATCGTGGGTGCCGCGTCGGGTTGCGGTTATGCCCGACTCGGTCACATCGCCCAACGGGGCGAGCGGCCGTTCAGCTTCAGCTTTGGGGAGGACGCCGACGGGCAGGCCGCGGGCGACTTCTGGCGAGCGCAGGAGGCCGAGGGGCGGGAACCGCTCCGGTTCCTCGTCGGGCTACTCGACCGGCCGTTCGTCGAGCGTGACGCGGGCGACGGGTCGGTGCAGTACGTATGGCCCTCAGCGTTCGCCTATGAGTCGTGGAGCGGGGTTCCCGAGGAAGATCGCGACGCCTTGCGACCGCTCTATGACGACACCGACTTCTCGTCGTTCGAGGCGTTCGGTGCTTACGCCGGCTACCGGGTGGGCATTGCCTCCGATGGCGAGTGGCTCTTCTTCGTGGCTGGCGACTGATGCCGGCAGGGCGATCCGTGGTGGTGGTTCACACGTCGCAGTCGTAACCGAGGCCGGGCCAGGCTGCCCGAGCCAGATCGCAGAAGTTCTCGTACCCGGGATCCTTCCGCAGCGCGTCGAGGAGATCTGCGACGACCGCGGGGTAGAACTGCCCGGCCGGCTCCTCCGACACGGTCAGCTTCCGCTCACGGGTAACGCGTGCGAGGTTCAGCCAGTAGGTCAGCAGGGTGTGCAGGTCGGTCCGCTCGATCTCGGTTGTCCAACGGAACGTGTCATCCGTGCTGGTGCTCGCAGCTGCGTCCCACCCGTCGAGGTACCGGTGGAAGGTATCGATCACCTCGGGTGGCAGGTCGATGGGGAGTGTCCCCCGGCTCGAGGTGGCGAACTCGAGCAACTGGCGCGCGTTCGCGATCCAGGCGCGCGCCGCGCCTGCCGCGTAAGGGCCAAGCTCAACGATCACGAAATCCTGACTCCCCAGCTCTGGATTCACCCGCAGGGTATCGAGGTTCGCGGCCGGCGGGCGACTCCTACGGGTAGGCGCCGGAATCCGCCGGCTACGCCGCAGGAGAACTCTCGACGTCGACTATGTCGCAGCTCGCCGCCGCCCGATCGGCGGTGCCCTCGATGGTGAAGGTCTCGGCGGCGTCAGGGGCGAGGGGACCGACATCGGTAGTAGCCCGGTCGAGCTCGTCGCCGCCGGCGTCCGCGAAGCTCGCGGTGACCGAGAAGCTCCAGGCGCCGTCGGCGTTGTTGGCGATCCGGGCGGTGAGGGTGACGGTGTCGCCCGACTGGCGACACGACTCGGTGGTCAGGGTGTAGTCGGATACGGGGCGGGCCGTGGTGGTGGGAGCCGCGGTGGTCGTCGGTCGCGCCTGGGTCGTGGGCGGCTGGGTTGTCGCGGCGGTCTCCTCGGTAGTAGGGGCGGCACTGGTCGCGGGCACCTCTGTTGTGGGTGTCTCGGTCGTGGGTGGTGCGACCGCAGGTTCGTCGTCGCCGGGTAGCACGATGAGACCGGTGACGAGCACGATGAGCGCCAACACGACGCCTATCGCGATGCCGGCCGCAACCCCGCGCCGCTCGACGTGCTCCTCCTCGGCGAGGGCTTCTTCGACTTCCTCGGTGACATCTGCTGCCGCGATCGCTTCGGCCGCCTCCGTCTCGGCTGTCGCGGGTTCGGCTGTCGCGGGTTCGGCGGGCTCCATGGGACGGCTCAGGACGGTGGTGACTTCGTCGACCGCGCTGTCGACCGCCGACCGGTCGTCGCCGGAGAGCTCGGAAGTGGGCACCACCCGTGGCTCGGCGTCGGCGGCTTCTGACACCAGCGTCTCTTGGGCGGCGAGCGCCGTCCGGTCGTCGGTCGAAGTGACCACCACTACCTCACCGCTGAGGACGCTCACGACGAGCCGGCCTCCGCCGGTAGACAACGCGACGAAGGCGGCAGCGGGAGTCGACTCGATGCTCCGCCCCGCGAGCTGATAGCGGGCCCGGCGAACCTCCGGCGGCATGGCCTCGTGCCGGGTGACACCGTCGGGCGCCATCGCGGTGATGGTGACCTCCCCGGATGGCTGAGACAGCTGCGCCAGGAGGCGCGCGGGCGTGGCGTCGAGGTGTACGAGTGACCCTTCGACCCGTATTCCGCCCCCCTGCGGTGCAGCCATGGGAGCCATTCTGCCCCGTGAACCCGAGAAATCAGCGGAGGCGCGGCGGGCGTGCCGCGACAATGACCGGATGCTCTCGGTCCACGACGTCGGCGTTGAGGTGCGCGGGCGCGTGCTCCTCGAGGGTGCGACCTTCACCGTGCGCGCCGGCGAGAAGGTGGGCTTGGTCGGACGCAACGGGGCCGGAAAGACGAGTCTGCTCCGCGTCCTGGCGGGCCAGTCGGCTCCCCAGACGGGCGAAGTAGTCCGCAAGGGCGACCTCGGCTACCTCCTCCAGGAAGCCCGGCAGCGAGTGCCCGCGGGCACGACCGCGCTCGACCACATCCTGGCGGGCAAAGGACTCGACGAGCACGCTCACCGGGTCGAGAAGGCCCGCCTCTCGGTCGAGGAGGATCCGTCGCCTGCGAACGTGGCGCGCTTCAGCCGGGTCGAGGACGCCTACTCGACTGCCGGTGGGTACCGGGCCGAAGCCGACGTCCGGCGGATCGCGGCGGGGCTTGGTCTTCCCGACGAGCGCCTCGACCTGGATGTGTCCGTGCTGTCCGGCGGAGAGCGGCGCAGAGTCGAGCTCGCTCGGATCCTGTTCGCCGGCAGTGACCTGCTCTTCCTTGACGAGCCCACCAACCACCTCGACATCGACGCCAAGACATGGCTCATGGGCTTCCTCCGGTCCTACCGGGGCGGCCTCCTTGTGGTGAGCCATGACATCGAACTCCTCGACGAAGCCATCACCCGGGTGCTCCACCTCGACGAAGGAGTGCTGGTCGAATACCGGGGCACGTACTCGCAGTACCGCGCCGCCCGCGCGAAGGACGAGGAGCGGCAGCGGAAGATGGTGGTCCGTCAGCAGGCGGAGATCTACCGCCTGTCGTCGCTCGCCGACTCGATGCGCCACTCCACTGCCAAGCGAGCCCGCATCGCGAAGTCGCTCGACAAGCGCGTCGAGCGTCTCGAGTCGTCGGCCGTGTCGGGACCCGCCAAGGAGCGTTCGCTGCGGGTTCGTTTTCCGGCACCGCCGCGCGCCGGTCGCGTCGTGCTCGAGGTCGAGGGCCTCGCCAAGTCCTACGGTGGTCCCGACGTCTTCAGCGATGTCGACTTCGGGGTGGAGCGGGGCGAGCGCCTGCTGGTGCTGGGTCTCAACGGAGCGGGCAAGACGTCGCTCCTGCGGATCATCGCGGGGCAGTCGGAGCCGAGCGCGGGCACCCACGCGGCCGGCTTCGGTGTCTCGATCGGCTACTACGCCCAGGAGCACGAGGGGATAACCGCCGGGATCTCGGTGCTCGATCACATGCTGGAGATGTCGATGGGAGAGGCGAAGCCGCAGGAGATGCGGTCGCTTCTCGGCATGTTCGGCCTCAGCGGCGAGATCGCGTTCCAGGACGCCAGCACCCTCTCGGGTGGTGAGAAGACGCGGCTCGCGCTCGCCCAACTCGTCGCGGGGCGGCACAACCTTTTGCTCCTCGACGAGCCGACCAACAACCTCGACCCTCCGTCGCGGACCGCCGTGGCGCGGGCGCTCGCCGCCTGGCCGGGCGCCATGGTTATCGTGAGCCATGACACCACCTTCGTCCGAGAGCTCGAACCCCAGCGGGTGCTGATGATGCCCGACGGGACCCTCGACTACTGGGACGACGATCTCCTCGACCTCGTCGCCCTCGCCTGAGCGGCCCACCGATTCCGACCAGCGGTCCCCATTAGGCTGGGCCCGTGTTGATCGGAGCCCACGTCAAGACCGACGATCCACTGACGGTGGCCGCTCAGACCGGGGCCGACCTCGT
>CAZWDB010000023.1:0-46532 GCA_964632885.1 uncultured Acidimicrobiales bacterium
CACCCTCGTAGCACCACCGTCTTGAACAAAGAGACCTGCTTCTGCACACGTTGACTCGCGCAGTGGGGCAGATAGGAGCGGACTCGCTGAGAGGACGAGGCGCGATTGCTGTCGCGAGCACGCCAGATCGCGCCGCGCCTGCGCTGACACCTTCCGAGAGAGACACCCACCGGACCTCCCCTCTGTGTGTCCGTGTCACAGGTCGGGCGTACCTTCCAAGGGGATAAGCGGAGGTTGTCCATGCATGAAACCGACTACGACATCGCAGAGTTACAGCGCGTCCTCGACCGCGAGCATTGAGAGCGGCGGCCAGCACATTCGTTCCGCGTTCGGCCAAGACAAGAGTCCAACGGCGCCGGAGATGGCGGCGGCACTGTCGGGCATCTTCGAGATGCACCTAGCGGTCGTGACTTCGGACGGTGCGCCCCTTGTGGCACCAATCGACGGGATCTTCTACAAGGGCTGAGTCTGGGCTGGCATCCCGGTGAAGGCAGTCCGCTCCCGATTGGTTCGCCGAGATCCACGAGTGAGTGCCTCCTACAACGCGCCCGCCCCGCGAAGGTGGCGGAGGAATCCGACTCGCGCCAGATCACCCGTATAACGGTGGGCCGAGGGCCACGGCGGTGGTGTGGCATGTCTTGAGGCCGAAGTGGGATCCGGTAGCGGCCTTGGTGGAAGCTCGTGCCTCGTGCCACGCACCGGTGGCACCCAAGATGCCGAGTTGGCGGTGAGCGCTTCCGATTTCCATCCCGTAGAGAGCGGGTCGCACAACTCCTTCAGCGGCTATCACCTCGAAGTCGAGTCCTGGAGTTGGGCTGTGGTGGCAGGCGCCCCAGCGCGGACGCGGGGATGGCTCGCCCCTCTCAGTTGCTCAGAAGCACGCTGGTGAGCTCGTCGACCACTCGGGTTCCCGCGTCTTCGCCGGTGTTGACTGCAATGAGTGCAGCATCTCCCTGCTCGGGTCGAAGGATGGCTCGGGCGTACCAAAGCGTGTTGCTCCCAGAGTGCGCGTAGGACACTTGACCTGCCGTCTCGGTTCGGACCCAGCCAGCGACGTAGGGCCCAGTTCCGGCGAACAGATCAGAGGCGGTGTCTGCGCTGAGGATCTCACTGTCGCTTCCCGCTAGAGCCTGGAGCATGGCGGTGGCGAACTTGGCCCAGTCCCCGATTGAGCAGTGGACCCTTCCCGCTGGATCCATGGCGGCAGGGTTGTCGGTGACTTGTGCGTCGTGAGCCACCGGCGTTCCACTTGCTGTGTGCCCGAGGGGATCGCGATCACCGAGCGGCGCACCGAAGCCGCAACTCGGCATCCCCAGAGGCGCAAAGAGTCGCTCCTGGATGAGGTCGACCCACGGTCTGCCCGTGACCTCTTCGAGCAGAACGCCAGCAAGCATGTAATTCACGTTTGCGTAGACAAATCTTCCTGGCTCCGCGCCCGACGTTCGAAGCGCGTCATGAACCGCCTCTCGTCGCGCTGCAACGGAGTCGGTCGCCGCACGTAGCGCGGAGAGATCGAGGTCGTCCACCAAGCCCGAGCGGTGGTCGAGCACCTGGCGGACCGTGAGAGCATCGAGACTCGGATCGACTTCGGCGTCGGGCAGCACGTCTGCGATGCGCGCGCCGAGATCCAGCTCGCCGGACGCCACCAACTGTGCCACCAGCACGGCGGTCATTGCCTTGGTGTCAGATCCGAGGTGGAATCGCGAGTCTCCGGTCACCGGAGTGTCGTCGTCGTGGCTGCGTGTTCCAGCGACGCCGACCTGGTCGGGGCCGTGGAGGGAGACCCGGGCCAGCGCGACCGCAGGAACTCCGTGGTCCGCGATAGCGTCGGCGGCAAAGGTGGAGAGCTCCGGATCACCGCTGGATGGCACCGCCGATGCGTCCCGTTCGTGACTGACCGTACCTTCATCGACTGAGCATGCTGACGCCACCAACGCGCATGCAACGAGTCCCAGCACGGCGATGGTTTGCATCCGGACATTCTCGCCTACAGCATCCGCTCGCTCGGATCGAAGCGTCGGCGAACATGTGGACCACCGAGCCTGCGCGTCGTACTCAGTGATCTTGTCACTGAGGGCCCGTGGAACTCGCAGTAGGTTTCCGCCATGTTGGGGATTGTCCTCGGCGGCGCAGTCGCCATCTCTGTGTCGCTCTTCGGAACACCGCTGCTCGTGAGGTTCTTGAAGTCTCGAGGCATCGGCCAACCGATCCACGACGCGGTCCAGCAGCACGCAGCGAAGGCAGGGACACCCACGATGGGCGGCGCAATCATTACTGTCGCCGCTCTCGCCGGTTACGGCATGGCAAGAGCTGTGCTTGGGTCCGCACCGACCTCCGACGGCCTCCGCGTCGTGCTGGCAACGGTCGCAGCCGCTGTGATTGGGGGCATCGACGACTGGTTGAAGGTCAAGAGCCAGCAGAACGCTGGAGGACTGAGCCGGCGAGCCAAATCGGCGCTGCAGCTGCCAGTCATCATCGGATTCTGCGCCACCTATCTCGCCTCCGGCTCTTGCACGTCGATCTCCCTCACCCGGTGTGCCACGGGTGTTGACCTCGGCCCCATCGTGTGGATGACCTTTGCGGTGGGGTTCTTCTGGGCCACGACCAATGCCGTCAACTTCGCCGATGGACTGGAGGGATTGCTGGCCGGGTCCGGCGCAGTCACCTTCGCGGCACTACTCATCATCGCGTTCTGGCAGTTTCGACACCCCGACGCCTACGCAGTGACCAACGCACTCGACTTCGCCGTCATCGCCGTCTGCCTCGGCGCCGCGTGCATCGGCTTCCTCTGGTGGAACGGCAACCCAATGACAGTCTTCATGGGCGACGTGGGCTCCCTGGCCATCGGCACAGCCGTCGCCGGCCTCGCCTTGAGCATGAACATCAGCTTGCTGGTTCTCGTGCTCGGCGCGCTGTACGTCCTTGAGGGCGTCTCGGTAGCACTCCAGATCTACACCTGGAAGTGGTACTTCAAGCCACGCGGGGCGAAGCGCCGTCTCTTTCGAATGGCGCCCATTCATCACCACTTCGAGTTCCAATGGGCAGAAGGAACCATCCTCGTCCGGTTCTGGATCCTCAACGGTGTGGCAGCAGCCCTAGCCCTCGCGGTCTTCTACGTCGATGCGCTGGGTGTCAGTGGCCTCCGCTGACCGTCGGCGACCAACCTCACCCTCACCGATGCCGAGCCCCGGCGCGCAGGCGCTTCTATGCGCACAGATCGATCGACGGCACGGTGGTCGGGGATGGACGCGCCGCCTGCTGCTGTAACCGAATGTCGGCTCAGGACACCGTGGAGAGGAAGTGGCGGGCGTGGCGACGTACGAGGCTGTGGGCGTCGTTCGCAGCAGCTTCCTCAAGGGCGGCTCGCACGTCTGAGACGTCGAGGTATTGGCCGGAGAGAATTGCCGCCATCTTCCGCACCCGCGTGCTGGGGTCGTTCGCCAAGCGGTCGATGACCAACGGGACGACGTCGCCCGCGCCCGGACGGCAGTCGCCTTCCTTGCACCGGTCGCATGCCAGCGCATGCAGCGCCCAAGCGCGGACCTTGCGGTTCTTGTGGCCGACGTTGTCGAGCAACTCGGGGATCGCCGCGTCGTCGAGATGGTGATCGAGCACGACGCAGCACCCGACGCGCACGCTCGCATGGCGGTGGCCCAACCCCGCTCTAAGCGCCGCCGTCGCCGTCGGTCCCGCATCCATGAGTGCACGCCGGGCGGCCCGCCTGGTGGACTTCTCGGCCAACTGTTCGACCAACGCGTCGTAGGTGTCGGTGGCCACGGCGACCTCCTTCTGGTGTCGGAGCAAGAGCGGCCGCCGGGCTCGCCCGAGGTGTGACCCTCGGGTTTCCACCGCGGCGGCCAACCGCGGACTGTAGACAACGCGGCGCTCCACGCCAACGGCTTTTCGAATGTCCGCGTCGCGCGCACGTGGCCGGCTCGCTTGCCTCTCGGGCGCGGCACAATGCTCAAGTGTCACTCGTCTATGTCACCGGTAGCGCCGGTTCTGGGAAGTCCGCGCTCGCGATAGAGCTTCGGAGACTCGGTGTGGACGCCTACGACGAGGATGATCACGGTGGCGCTCACAACCTGCACTCAGGCCGAGCTGTCTCCATTCCTCCGATTGATGAGCGGTCTATGGAGTGGTTCTCAGAGCATGAGTGGCGCCTGTATGACGGGGTCCTCGAACGTCTGCAGACGCGAGCCGTGGACGGGCTCGTTGTCTTGTGCGGCAACGTGTTCGCGCCAGCCTCTGCGGTCGAGACCCTCGAGCTAGTGCTTCACCTCGACGTCGATGAGAAAACCCTCCGTGAGCGTATCGGCGCCCGCGTCGGCAACGACTACGGCAAATCGCCAGAGGAGATGGAGCAGATTCTTGAGAGGCACCGGAAGCTGACGGTCGCATTCCAGGGCAGCGGCGTCCTGACGATCGATGCCAGGCAATCACTTGCCAGTGTCGCGGGCGAAACTGTCGAGGCGGCGGCGCGGGCGCAGGGGACAAGCGCAGGATCGTAAGTTCCGTTCTCGCACGGGTTGGCGGCGCACGGGGCAACCAGGATGCCCGGAGCTGTTAGGCCTGACTGGTGGCAAGGCCTTGACTCTGCCGCGGCGTCACCTGCTTGGCTGACCATCATGTACGGCATCGGGACGGTGGCGCGGTTGGCGCAGGTGTCGGTGCGGACGTTGCGTTATTACGACGAGCTCGGTCTGTTACGGCCTGCCTGGGTCGATCCCGACACCGGCTACCGGTGGTATTCACCCGACCAGCTGCAACGCCTGCACCGGATCATCGCTCTGCGGGATCTGGGTGTGCGGCTCGCCGACGTCGTCACCTTGCTGGATGAGCCGGTGACCGTGGACGAGCTCCGCGGGATCCTTCGCCTCCGCCAGGCGGAAGGCCGCCAGCGCATGGCCGCCGAGGCCGACCGGCTGGCCCGAGTCGAAGCGAGACTTCAACAATTGGAGGAGGAGAGCATGGCCACGTACGACATCATCACCAAGAAGGTCGACGCGGTGTGGGTTGCCGCCGCCAGCGAAGACGTGGCGGGCCACGGCCAGATCGGCTTCGCCGAACAGCGGCTCTGGCCCCGCATCGACAAGGCGCTGGCTGACTGCCAGATCGAGCAGGCAGGCGGCCCCTCCTATGCGATCGACACGGCCAGCGGCAATGCCGAGGCGCCGGTGCGCGTGACCTGTGCGGTGCCGGTGCCAGAGGGTGCCGCCATCGACCGAGACGGCGTCACCACGACGCTGCTACCCGCCTTGGAGCTGGTCGCCGCCACCGTCATTCACGGTGATCCCAACTACCCGGAGGCTTTCGATGCCCTGATGGGGTGGGCCGACTCGACCGGCCACAAGCGCGCCGGCGAGGGCCGCGAGGTGTATCTCGACTGCGACGGGCCTCGCGACACCTGGGTGGTAGAGCTGCAGGTCGCGGTCGAGCCGCCCGAAGCTTCCGGTACCGCCCATGGCGGAAAGAACCAATGATCGAGTGGTATGCCATGCCCGGGCGTTGACCAAACCCGATCCGCGTCGATCCGGTCGACGTGCGCCGCGACAATATCGGCGGCGAACGGCAGCTCGTTCGGGCAGTCTCGTCGCCGTGGCTCAAGGGGCGGAGGATTTCGTAGGGACGGTCGAGCAGATGCTCGACCGTCCCGCAGAGCTGCAAAGCGTCCTGCGGCGCCAGGACGGCCTGCGCGTCACAGTGATCCGGGTTGCGCTAGCCGACGGTCGGACGGTGGTCGCGAAGCGGGGTCGGTCGTTCGCGGCCGATGATCCGGCGGCGGTGCCAAAGTCCGCGTGGGCTTTCTTCAACGAGTGGGCGGCCCTGCAACTGCTGGAGGCTGTTTGCCCAGGTGTCGCCCCTCGCGTCGTGGCGGTCGACGGTCGAGTCGGCGTCCTCGTGCTGGAAGACCTGGGCGACGCGCCAAACCTCCCGGACGTGCTGAGTGGCGAGGACAGCGTCAAGGCCGAACAGGCGCTGCTCGTGTGGACATCGTGCCTCGCCCGCCTACACGCGACTACCGCTCACGCCACCGCACGCTTCCGCCAAACGCGCGACGCCATGAGCGGGGGCGGCACCCTCGACGGCTATCTCGACGTCGCCGGCGAGGAGCTTCGCTTCGGCGCCGCCTGCGCCGCCGTCGGCCTCACACGGCCGTCTGAGTCACATGATCTCTTCGCTCGGGCCATGACACCAACAGCGCTGATCCACGGCGACATCGGCGGCGGCAACGAACTCATAAATGCCGGCAGCGTGTCCCTGATCGACTTCGAGGTCAGCGGGCTGGCGAACGCGATGATCGAAGCCGCGATCCTGAGGATGCTCCTCCACCAAGGCGAAGCCGAGTATGCCCTGCCTGACGATGTGGTCGCCGCGCTTGAAGCCGAGTACGCCCGCCAAGCCCCGATGACCGCCGAGGCCTACGCGCTCGGATGCGCGTACGTCTTCTGTATGGAGTTTGGCTACACCTACGCCGAGCGGCAGCCCCGCGACAGCGACATCGCCAAGACCGGTCATCGCGCCCGAATGCTGCTCGAGCTCGACGATCGACAGGGCGGCGTGCCCGCAGGTATTCGGGCGGTAGCCGCAGCAGTAGCCGGCCCTGCGCTGCCAGCCTGGCCCGCCTTCCGCTGATCCCCGCGACCGCGGGTCGACCCTCCCTCAGATGGCGAACGCGCGCCGGATCGACGGACTGGGTGCGGCTCTGCCGCGCCATATCGCACCGCCGTTGCGCGGCTGACGAACTCAAGTTCGCGGCGGTGTTCAGTCGCTCGGGGTGTGAGAGACCTTCCAGGCCGCCGGCCCGGTCAGTCGCAGGTGCGGTGCAGACCAGGCTCGGTCGGGTCGCCAGTCCGGCCACGGCTCGTTGAAGGGCCAGCCTCTGCTTTCGATTCGCTCGATCATGCGCTCAGCCTCGTTCAGGGTTGCCTCGCGCTCATGGTTGGTGAGCATGCCGTGCTCGTAGGCGGCCTCAAACTCGTCGAGGTCCTTCCACGACCAATCGAGATCAGGAGTGACGAAGAGGTCGAGCAGCCCCATGCCTCGGCTGTCGTCGCCGAAGCCCAAGCGGAAGGCGTCCTCGGTGCGCTGGTAAGGCGTCTGGAAGTTGACGTACCAGCCGAAGTGATCCCAGCCGGGCGTCCAGAAGACCCAGAATGCGTGGTAGGCGCCAGGTTCGTTGAGGGTGAGAACATGCCACCGCGACGGGCGCTCAGCGAGCGGCTGGGGTTCGTCGCTGGCATAAACCTGCATCCGCTCCTCGATGGGAAGTCGGCTGCGGTTCCTCATTGTCCCGTCGATCTGGGTGGAACCCGCCGCGGAGTACAGGATGACCAACTCTGGCTCGTCGCGGACCACGATCACCGGACGCGCGGTGATCAGGTGGCCAGCGAAGTACTCCTCCTGGACGATGACATTCCCCGCTGTCCACATAGCCCCGACTTTCGCGCGACGACATCCGTCGGGTAGGCGCCTATCACTGCCAGCCAACGTTGCAGTGTCGCGCGATCGTCCTGCCGTCAACGGTCCCCTCGGAGGTCAAAGACTTCTCGGACGCGTGCCACTCCCACCTCCCAACCCGCAGCGAGATCGACATACGCGATGCCGGCGTCGTGGCACTCGCGTTCGACGATGGCGCTCCAGTCCATGATCCAGCCAGGCAACCGCGCCGCGTCTTCAGCGGGAAGCTCGCGGTGCCAGTCGTTCGCGCCCGTGTGAGTGTCGATCTGGCTGAGCGTGGTGGAGGATAGGCCGACAAAGCACGCACGGCGTTTGATCCAACGGGGCAAACCAGCGACGTGACCTGGCATGAAGCCGACGCCCTCGATTAAGTAGTCACCGGCAAGGCGAGAACTCATTCGTGCAACGAGCTCGAAGGTGGGCTGCATCGCATCGGCCTCGACGCGCGGGTCGCTGCCGACGCTCACGTCAACGCGGGCGAGTTCCGGGCTCACAGACCGGACTGCGCTTCGGACGACGTCCATCGATAGCCAGCCGAGACCAAGTTCCTGGCCGAGGCTCTCGGCGATCTTCGTTTTGCCCGCTCGTGCCGGGCCGCCGAGGATGTAGAGCACAGACTCAAGGTACGCCCGCGCCGAGCAGATCGACGGACGGTGGACCGCGGTCATGTGTCCGCCTTGATCGCCAGTCCCCGGGGGAGTGCTGGCGCGGCGACGCTAGGAGGTAACCGCGGGGACGGCAGACCGACGATGACAGGTCGCAGACCTAGGCGTCAGCGCGTGAATGGAGTCGAGCGCGGGCGTTGGAGGTGTCAGGCTCTGGTCGTGTTGGTGGTCCTGGACGCGTTGGGTGTGATTTTCCGCACCCGCGATGACCGGTCGGGACATCTGAGCCGATTCGTCGCCGGGAAGGGGAGTGACCGTGCCGTCGCCGAGCGGGACGCGTTCGTCGAGAAGTACTTCTCATGCACACGGGGCGAGTGCGCGACAACCGACCTGTGGAGCTGGTGTGGGTTGGATCCGGCGGGTTTGGATGAGGAGTACGTGGCCTTCTATGTCACGACTCCCGGCCTCTACGAGTTCATTACAGACATGCGGGCCGCCGGCCACCAGGTGGCCTGCCTTACGAATGACGCGGCGGCATGGTCGCGATCCCTACGCGAGACATACGAGCTGGATCGGATCGATCCGTGGGTGATCTCAAGTGAGGTAGGCATCCGAAAGCCGGAAGTGGGCATCTTCGACGCGTTGAGAACTCAGGCAGCCCGGCCTCTAGAGGGCGGCGTGTTTGTCGATGACACTGAAACGAACCTGGATGCTGCTGCCGCTTTGGGAATGCACACCATCCACTTCCGCGGCAACAGTGAGACACACCAGACCGCGCACGGCTGGCCAGCCGTCGCCGGAGCGATCAGCACGGCCTACCGTGATGTTCGTGCTCGATGACGGCCGGGAGGAGTTGCCGCCGGCGGTAGCCGTTGCGCTCGACCTCGATGGGCTGAGGGCGTCGCGGTTAGAGGGCGGCAGGGTGAACGAAGTGTGGCGGACGCGCCGGGGCGGCGAGGAGGTGGTGGTGCGCAGATCGCCGTCGTACCGCCAGCTCGCCGAAGTGGTCTATGAGCGGGAGGTCCTTGACCGCCTCGCCGACGCGGGCGCTCCGGTGGCACGGGCGGTGTCGATGCCGGCGATGGTCGACGGACGGGTGTGGGCAGCCTTCGAGTGGATCGACGGCAAGCCGCTGCCTCGTCCCTCGCAGGATCCGTATGCCTATGGCCTCCTTCTCGGTCAGATCCACCGTGCGTGTCGGGTGGTCGCGGCCGGACTGCAACAGCGGCCCTTCGGGTGCCGAGGCGACGAGTTTTTCGAGCACCGACGGGGACAGTCCAGCTTTGCCGAGCTCGTCGAGGATTTCGCGGCCAGCGGCGGTCCGCTGGCCGGCAAGCTGGCAGAAGTTGCGGTCGCGGTCCACGAACGTCTGCGGATGGCAGGCTGCTCGGAGCGGGACGTGCTGGCCGCTCACGGCGACTTTGGACCCCACCAGGTGCTCGCCCGATCCTCGGGCGAGATCGTCGGCGTAGTCGATTGGGACTTCTGCCGCCTCGACCTAGCCGTTGCCGACATTGCGATCGCTACAGCGCCTGCGCGGCCGACCGCTTCCAGAGTTGTCGCGATGCTGTCGGGCTATCGAGAGGCCGCGGAGCTAAATGTCGACGACCTGGCACTCCTGCCGGACCTGCGGCGCGCTTTCCACTTGAACAATCTGGCGAACCAGGTGGTGCTGTGGGCCAACGGCATCGACGTTACCCGGCGGCTTAAGGTCATCTTCGAACGCCTGGAACGCGAACGGTGGTGGGGGCCGATGCTTCTGGCCGCAGCGGCGGAGGTCAGCCGCGGGAACTACTCAACGTCGAGCGTCCCGCTGGCTTCACCCGAAGCCCTCGACGATCTTGGAGTTGCCCACGAACTCGCCGACCGAGCGCGAACCGTCGCTCTGCACTTCTTCCGTGAAGGGGTTGTCGCCCGCGCCAAGAGCGATGACAGCCCCGTCACCGAAGCCGACGAAGCCGTCGAGCTCCTGCTCACCGCCGCCCTCACAGAACTGCGACCCGACGACGCAGTGATGGGCGAGGAACTTGGTGGCCATGTCGGCGACCGCACCTGGGTGCTGGACCCCATCGACGGCACCTCCTACTTCGCCCGAGCAGACCCGAACTGGCGAATACAGATCGCGCTCATGGAACACGGTGAAGTGACCGTCGCCCTGGTCGACGCGCCCGCGCTCGGCGTCCGCTGGTCCGCGGCCAAGGGCGCTGGAGCGGTCGAGTCACGGCACGACGGGCACCGAACCGATACGAGTGCCTGCGGGGTCTCCGACACCACCGACCTCGCCGAGGCACGAGTCTCCGTCCATCCTGTCACAATCGCCGAACGAGTCCGCGCGCCCGTCACGTTCATCCCGCGCACGCCGCTTCCTCTAGTGGAGCTGATACGCGGCGACATCGACGCCTTCTATGTCGAGTGCTGCCAGCTCTGGGACCACGCCCCCTGGATCCTGCTCATCGAAGAAGCCGGCGGGCGATTCACCGACCATGACGGAGGGCGCCGCCCCGACCGCAGAGGAGGCCTGTACTCCAACGCGGCCATCCACACCGAGCTCCGTTCCGCGATTGCAGAGTCACGAAACCCACCCACAGCGATCTGATCCCATGGTTCTGGCTCGCCGTGACGCGCGATAACCGCGCGATAACCGCGCGATAACCGCGCGATAACCGCGCGATGGAGACAGAGGCAGTCCCGGCGTTAGAGAGAGCGCTGGAACTCGGCTTGGGTGGCTCAGAGACGGCGAAAGCGCGGACGTGGCTCGCCAGTAGTTACTCGAAGACAGGGCGGCACAGTGAAGCGATCGCCGCGGTCGCACGCGCCGAAGAGCTCGGCGGCCACGTGCCGGTCTGGATACGGTCGAGTTGTGCTGACCGTACGCCCCGCAACCGAGAATGACCTCGACGTGATGGTCGAGATCATGTTCGCAGAGCCCGGGGTCGAGCAGATCGCTTTCATGCCATCACTCGCGGGTGCGCGTCGGTTCATGCGGGGGGCCTGGCAGGCAGCTGGTGTCGATGAGTTTTTGGTCGCCCAGGAGGGCGGAGAAGTTGTCGGCTTCTCCTGGTTGAGTGAGCGGGGCGTCTCGCTGCGGCAAGGCGCCCAGGCCTCGATCGGCGCTTGGGGCATTCTCGGTCCACTGCGACTGGCCGCGAAGGGATGGCCACGTCAGCTGGTGGAGATCCCGATGCCGCCCGGGCCAAAGCTGGTCGAGCTCCAGACCCACCCGACTCGTCGTGGCACGGGAATCGGGACCGGATTGCTCGAACACATCATCGAGCTGGTCGGTTCGAGCCCGCTCTCACTGACCACACGGTCGAACAACCCAGCCAGACGGCTGTACGAACGTCACGGCTTCGTCGTGGCCGGCGAGAAGACGCATCGCGCATTCGAGCGACGAACCGGTGCGAGAGGGCGCATCCTGATGGTGCGGCCCGCGTCGTGATGCCGCCGCTCGACGTGCCGAGGGAACCGCTGCGGTGCAGGCGCCTTCGACGAAGTCGTCGTCGCGGTCCTCGCGAACCCGGACAAGACATCCGGAATGTTCTCGCCGAGCGAGCGAGTCGAACTCGTCTCGATGGCGACCGCTCACCTGGACGGCGTCCGCTGCCGCCACTTCTACGGGCTCACCGTGGACCTCGCCGAAGCCGAAGGCGCCGATGTCCTCGTTCGGTCCGCGCACAAAGAACATGGCTTCGAGCAATTGATGGCGGCACTGAACCAGCACATGGCGAAGATCCCGACCGTCTACGCGCGCGTCGACGGACGCACCCGCACGATTTCGGCGTCACAGGTCCGCCACCTCCTGCAAGCCGGTCTCCTAGCGCCAGCCTGTGAACTCGTACCGGCAGCGATCCGGCCCGCGCTCGGGACCAGGTAGACGAGGGGCGAGGGCCCGTCACCGCTGGATGGGATCCCCAGAGGCCAGGCTTCCGGGTACCTCGAGCTCCTCGGGTTCCGCGCCTTGGCTGAGGCTGGGGCGGGGGCCCTCCGTCCCAACCTCACCCACGGCGGGCCTACAGCGGAGTCAGGCTGATACGCCGGCGCTGACGGGCAGATCAACGTGCTGCCGACCGCTGGTGCAACAGGAGGAGTTGCTTGTTCACAAGTAGTGATCGAGAAGACCGTCGAGGTCGAGTTGTTCGCCGGCGACATGGGCGAGCCACGGATCGTCGACATATTCGAAGGAGCCGGAGTCGGTATCGAGGATCCCGATGCTTCCAGTGCTCACTTGTTGCGTCGGGTTCTCGGGATCCCGTCCCCACGGGTCGGTGGCCGGGTTGACCAGTCTGGCGAGCATGACACTCGTTGTAGTGCCGACTCGGGTTCGCTTGACGTGGTGATAGTGGCCGTTGACGTGGAGGCGTGGCTGTAGGCGTTCGATTAGCTGTGTCAGTGTTTTGCTGCCTTGGATGCGGCCTCGCCAGTTGGTCGCGACCGCGTGCGGCCCGTCGTGGGTGACGAGCACCTCGACGGATCCGAGAGCGCGTTGAGTCATGGCGTCGAGCGCGGAAAGGTCGAAATGCCAGGGCGAGCCTGGAGCGTCGATACCGCCCAGGAAGCCGATTCGCCATCCTGCGATGTCGAGGACGGCGCCATCGGCCACATGAGCGAACGCTCCGTGCGGGTCAATCGTGACGACATCCTCATCGGATGGAGTGTGCGCGTCCTTGAGGAGTCCCTCGTCTTCGTGGTTGCCACGGATGAAGAGAACTGGTCGGTCGCCGAGAACAGATCTGGCGCGGCGGACCGCGGGTCCAAATGGGCTGGGTCGCTGCATGATCGCGATGCCGTCGCGCTGGGCTGGGTTCGCGGCGAGATAGGTGTAGCCACGGTGGCCCGTGGTGTCCTCGTTGCGGGCGATGCTGAGGTCCCCGACTTGGATGACGGCGTCGAGTGTGATCTGTCGCTCTACTTGCAGCGCGACACACGCGCCGAGCAGGTGTCGCACGCATCCGTGCGCGTCGCCGACGAAGGCGATGGCCATTCGAGAGTCTCCTTTTCATGGCAAATAGAGCCAGCCGGTCGGCTAGCGCATCGCCCGAAGACGTCTCAGGTGGCGAAGAGGTGGCGCCCACCAACCTTTCGGCTGGTGAGCCTCAGCTCGTCGTCTCGCATCAATCCCCGAGCGACGCCGAGACTGTAGCCGCCGAAAGACGGGCGACGCAGGACCGCACCGTCGCCCTGGACTCACCCCGCAATCCGGGGGTCCGTACCGCGTGCCCAGCCTGTCGCGCTCTTGTCGGCTGCATGCGCGACATTGGAGGCGTGGCCCCGAATCCAGTGCCGCGGGCTGAAGCTGAAGCGGTGCTAGCCCTTGACGTCCCAGCACGGCTCGCGACCTTTGACAGCGACGGGTTCCCTTGGATCACGCCGCTGTGGTTCGTGTGGGACGGTGACGCGTTCTACATGACCAGCGTGCGAGGAAAACGCCAGCTTCGAAACCTCCGCAACGACAACCGTGCTGCGATCATCGTTGACGTGGAGCAAGCGGAGGCCATCCACGGCGTTCGTCGCAACCGTCAAGTTAAAGGGAAGGGAAGGGCACAAGTCGCTCCGGACCTCGGCGGCGAATGGACCCGCCTCATCACGCTGAAGTACATGAGCGGGGACGAGGGGGTCGCGCTCGCGGAACGCCGGGCGGCGATGGACCGCGTTGTGATCCGGCTGCAGCCGAGAAGGCTCCTCGCGGTCGGCACCCCAGGCGCGCCCCCGCTGGTCCTCTCTTCTCCCGAGTAGCACGCTGTCCTCGGTCAACGCCGCCCACACGCGCGAATATCGCCTTGCGTGCCGGTCGCGATATTGATCCGCTTGGGGTGTGGCGGAAGAGCACCTCGAAGGCGGAAACCTCTCGGGCGGGATCGTCCGCATCGGCGACACGGTCCGCCGGCCGACCGGGCCGTGGACTCCTGCGGTGCATGCACTGTTGCGCCACCTGGAGGAGCGTGGTTTCTCGGGAGCGCCGCGGGTGTATGGCATCGATGATCAAGGACGCGAGATCGTCGAGTACATCGAGGGAGAAGTCGCCTGGCCGCAGTCACACCGACGCCTGCTCGGTACGACTGAGGCTGTGTTCCGCGTCGGGGAGCTGCTGCGGACCTTTCACGACGCAGTCGCCGACTTCGAGCCGGATGCTTCTGCGGAGTGGCGTTTCTCGGAGATGGCCGCCGACGCGGAACCCTTTGTCGACGAGCGCGGAGTAATCGTGTGTCACAACGATCCCTCGGCGTGGAACCTGATCGTCAGCGACCAGCGCTGGGCTTTCATCGACTGGGACACTGCTGGGCCCCGCCCGCTGATCTGGGACGTCGCCTATTGCGCGGTCGGCGTGGTGCCCATCACCGAGACCGCGCCGACAGCCGGCTGGGATGACCAGATCCCCGCCGCCGAGCGTCTACACGCGCTCGCCGATGGCTACTGGCTCGAACGTAAGGACCGGGAGGCCCTGCCTCGTGTTTTAGTCGCCCGGATCGCGAGTAGCTACAACCACCTCCGCCGCCGAGCAGAGGCTGGTATCGAACCATGGCAGCGACTGTGGGCGGAGGGCCACGGCGACGGCTGGCACGCCATTCTCCGCTTCGCCGAATCGCATGCCGGCGAGTGGCGCCGTGCACTCGTCGACTGAACCGACGGTCCGAAGCCGACCCGATCGATCAGACGGCGCGTGGGGTGTTCGGGCCTTGACGTAGAGACCTTGGTGTGTCTGGCTGACCACCCAAGGCGCGCAAGCGGACCGCGATGCTCGCGAGCCGTGCAACTACGCGCCTCCTTGCGCTCGCGTCCGGTGAGCGCCGATGACGATGAAGTTTGGGACTCTGGTGAGCAGCGCTTGCTCCGGAGTCTGCATTTCTGTCGCATCCAGCTGGGGCTCAACGACCTCGAAGACGTCGCAGCCGAGCCGGATCGTCTCATTGATGTAGGTCGAGAGCGGTCGATGGAAGTTCAGAGCCCACCCGAGATCCTGGGTGTAGTCGTTGAGGTACTCACCGATCTCAACGGCACCGCGTGCGGCCCATGTGTCGAAGTTGCCGGGGACCCAGCACGGATGATGCAAGGAGTAGACGAAGGTTCCTCCGGGCCGAAGCGCGGCTATGCAGTTCTGGATCGCTCCTCGCCAGTCGGGGATATCAAGGAGCACCATGTTGGCGACAACCGCGTCGAAGGCGACGCCCAAGTCTCCGAGCCGGGACAGGTCGCGTTGGAGAAAGCGGATCCCAAGCTCACCTTCTTGCTCTCGTCTGATCGCGTACTGGAAGGGGACGGTCGCCGACTCGACACCGGTCATCGTTGCGCCTCGCCGCGCTAGGAGTCGGCATAGGTATCCGTGGCCGCATCCCGCGTCGAGGATGTGCTTGCCGGACACATCGCCGAGCAGGTGGAAGATGGCCGGATTGAGCTGCGTGCGGCGCTCAAAACCACCGTCGTCGCCCAGACGGTCATAGAACTCATCACCCAGACGGCTGTAGGCATCGACCGTCGACTCATTCGCGTCGCTGACCTCCACCCACACATCTTGACGGAATCTCAAGCGAATCACTTCGCTTGTCAGAGCCAGGACTGAATCGGCCGTTGGCCTGTCGTCAGCGATCCGTGGGGTAACCACGCAGGGACGTGACTGCATCCATCACTTTTCATGCGATGTAATTCGTTGGTCGTTTGAAGCCGAGTCGGACGGTGTAGCGCGGTCGGGCATCGAACTCGGGCTGAGGCCAAACGGTTGGGCTTCCGAGTTCCGCGCACAAGTGCGCGACGCCGTCGTCGGTCCAGAGACCCACGTGCGCTCCGTATGGATCGTCGTTCCCGTTGTAGAGCACGAGGTCCAGTGGCTGCGGGTCTTCGACTCGCCGTGTCGCCGAGGTGTCGTACCACAGCTCGTCGGATCGGTAGTTGGGCACCGCGAGGCCGAGGTAGTCGAGTACCTCGTAGGCCCAGAGCTGACAGTTCGCGCCGAGGGCGAGCTGACCGCGTGGAACTGCTCCTGGGAAGCGTGCTGCGACGTAGGGGACGTCCCAGTACCAGTCGGGCAGCGCGGCTAGCGGTCCAAGATCCACGTGAGCATCCTGGCTGATCCAGGCAGTGCGTTGGGAGCTTCGCTTCGCGCTGCCGGGCTGGGGGGCGATAGGCCATGCTGGTCAGCGTGGGGAGCGATGTTGGCGATGGAGCTGCGTTCTCCACCGCCCGACGCGAAATCCGCCGCGTCCTCGCCAACGCGTAGCACTGTTTGCCACTGAGCGATATTCCGAACAACCGACCAGACGACGGGACCGTGCGCTTGGAGGTAACCGGCGCATCTATCGACCACACTGGCGATGTGGATTTGCTGGTGTTGTCCCCCGATGACTGGGAGCTGTGGCGGGATCTCCGGCTACAGGCTCTGGGCGATGCCGCGGAGGCCTTCGGGTCGACGGCTGCGGAGTGGGAGTCGGCCGACGAAGGCCGCTGGCGACAGCGGCTGTCGGCAGTACCCTTCAACGTGGTGGCCTTCGTCGGTGAGGACGCGGTCGGCCAGGCGAGCGGGACCGCGATCGATGACGAGGGCCGTGTCGAACTCATCTCGATGTGGGTGGCGCCGGCCGTGCGAGGCAGCGGCGTTGCCGACACCCTCCTCGCGGCCGTCAAGGAGTTCGCGGCGGGGCTGGGCGCCCCGACGCTGAGGGCGTCCGTCCGCCGCTACAACGAGCGGGCGATCGGCATGTACGAGAGAGCTGGCTTTGTCTTGGCCGACGAGCCCGGCGACGAACCTGCCGAGATCGCGATGCACTGCCCCCTGCTTCCGTAACGCTGGCGGCGGCCAACGCGCAATGCCCACTGCGGTGACCCCAGCTCCTCGGCGACCGCAGTCGAAGGATCGCGGCGCCCACACGTCGAATATCGCATGGTGCCCAGGGCCGGGGCTGTCGTGATGTTGGTCCTGTCCCTCGCGACCGCCGCCTGCTCTGAGGAGAACGGGACTGGGGATCAGGGATCTCTCGCCCACTTTCGGGCCTGGCTCACGGAGATAGACGGTGTCCGCTGGGCGGAGCGTGTCGACAGCTTTGCCCTGAACGGCGGCGTGCTATCGGCTCGCCTCAACGACGACCGTGCCTCCGCCGCTCCTCCGGGCGAAGCGACGAGCTCGGTTCAAGTTCGGATGGCCTACGACGTCTGCATTGGGATCTCCCAGTACGTCTTCACAAGCTTGAACGAAACCGAAGCAACGGCGATCAGCGTCCGGTCGTCGAGCCGTGAGGTTCTCGTGACGCGCAAACCGAGTGACGACTTCTGCTTGGTTGAGGTCTGCGATGACGCAGACGAGGTCGCGGGGATACATGTTCCTCCGTGCCGCGAAGGCATCTGAATGCTCAGAAGCGCTGCGTAGCAGGTCTTCGAGGAGCGGGCCGGTCGGCGTGGTGCTTTGGTGTCGCACGCCGACGCGCAGGTCGGGTTCCATGGCAGTAACGAGCGTGGTGGCTGCTCGCTCTTGACTATCGCGGCATCCCCGTCGGACGCCGTCGGTGTTCTATCGCTTCCGTCGAGTCTGCAGCAGTTATGAACTGTCGGATCTGGGACGCGTGCTCGGTCACGTGGCGCAACATTTGCATGAGGCGCCAAGCGTACGGGTTGCCCTGGTGGCGGCCGGTAGACAGGCGCGTCATGGCCCTCTCCTCGGTGAGCTCCTTGAAGCCGTCGACCACGCGCTGGCGGCAATAGTCCAAATACCCGAGCAAGTCGGTCCGGCTCCACGGCGCGAGGAGCGTCGTGATGTCAAACCCGGGCTCGACTCCCAAGGCGGGGGATGTCTCCCATCGAACAAGCCCGCCCTGATACAGCCTCGCGTCGAGGACTTGAAGCGCATGCCAGGCGACTCCCCACGGCGCACCATGGCGTTGGACGAGCGCGCGGCGCTCCCCAGAGTCTGTGATGAGCGTTCCGTCCGGCCCGCGCATCTCGGTGCCAGCTTCCGGGTCCGGGACCTCCCACATGTTCGTGAGCCATAACTCGTCTGTGCAGTCCCGCACAGCCGCTTCCATGAGATCGAGCGCTTCTTGGAAGTTGAGGCCGAGGCTCTCTACCCAGATCGATGTCTCGGACCGAGCGATGTCGTCGGTAGTCATGGCGAACCTCCCTCTTGACGCCAAGTCCCCAGCGACATGGCGCAACCAAGAATGGCACCAGCCCGATGCGTGTGTCCCCGATTCTGGGAGGTGCGATCGCCGGGGTGACACCACCCCGTCGACGGTCCCCCGCCGGCTCAGGCGACCTGGGTGCCGGAAGGTTGGGATCGGAGCCCGGCCGCGGGTGACGGCGGGAACCCTGAGGACCCCACCGCCGCTCCGTGCCGCGCCTACCACTGGCATGGAGCGGAGCGCGGGCGGTTCATCAACATCATCGAGGGGGCCTCGCCGTACGGCATGGCGCCGGAGGCCACCGCCGACATCACCGTCCTGGGGCGGCCAGCCATCATCGGGCCGGTCCATGAGGGCTATGCCGTGGAGTTCTCCACCTATGCCCCACAAGCGACCTACACCCTGGTCGGCTAAGGCATCGTCGACTCGGCGCTGCGGCGATTCGCGGAAGGTCTTATCCCGTTGTCCCGCGCCGACGCGCTGCCGGAACACAGCGGAGCCGACCCGATGCCAGATGGGCTGCACTATGCCCGCATCGTCTCCGTCACGACCAGCGAGGTCACTCTCGACCCGATCGGCTGGTACGGCGGTGACGCGGCGGCAGAGGTCGCCACACGGCGAGGAGAGACCGACCTCGTTGACTACTACATCGTCGATGACGATCACACCGTCCAGGAGTTGCGACTCGCGCCAGCGGTGGTCATCACCTCGGTATGGGCCGACTACGGCGCCGAGGGCTGCGAGCTGTGCCCCGGGCAACTTGGGCTCGGCCGATTTGTGGACCTAGTCAACGACCCGCCCCAAGACGTGCCCGCCTCGCACGTCGCCGGCAGTCCATACCGCATCACGATCACCGATGGCGCAGTCACTCGGGTCGGCGAGCAGTACGTCCCCTAGAACCTTGCCTCAGTGCGGGGCGGGCAAATCCGCCGTTGTTCGGAGCCACATCCTGCCCCAGGAGGACTGGCCACGCGCTCGTTATGGAGCCGTGTCGGTTGAGTGTTCGGCGAGGCGGGCGAAGATTCAACTCTCGCGCCCGTGTGGTAAGACCGCCCGGTGCCCTCGCCTTCGATGCCCATGGCTCCTGCGGGCTCGGTGCGCTTCGAGGGACGCTACGTGGGCGGGTTCGAGAAGTCATCATTCCTGACCTACGGCGCCAGCCAAGAGTTCTGGTGGGTCGATCCCGCGGCGATGACGGGACTGCCGGCGCTCGAGCCCGGCGCACGAGGGGAAGTCGACGCCTACGTCGTCGTGGTGGGATGGCTCTCTGTCCCGGGCGCGTACGGCCACCTCGGTAGCTACCACCGGGAGCTGCGGGTCCACCAGATCCTCGCGGCGGCGCCGTACGACGCGAAGCGCCACAACATCCCGCCGGCGCCCCGCATCGGCCGGCCCAGCCCATGGATCGACGAGCACGTTCCCACCGTCGATGTCGGGCGTCTCTCTGCGTTTCTTGTCGGCACGGCGCACCCGCGCGCTGCCGAGTTGGTTGCGCCGAAGGAGGACGTCGTCCTCATCCTCAACACACTCCAATCGCTTCACCCTGAGGCGCGGACTGCCTTTCTCCGGCCGAACGCCGCCACCAACCGGCACTACGTCTTCGATGCCCTCCGGTTCGGCTTCGGCGATCTCGCCGGGCGAGATCCCCTCGAGTGGGACGCGATGGCAGAGCGCCTCGCCGCCATCCGCCGGGGCTCGGCCGGGCCACTCGTTGTGGCCATCCTCGACGCCGAGGAGCTGATGCTCCGCGAACCCGACGAGTTCGAGGAGGCCGTGCGGCGCCTGAGAGACTCGGCCGACGACGGCGGCGGTGCACCGCTCCACGTCCTCTTCCACACGACCGAACGGTTCGGATCCATACTGCGCAGCCGGCTCGACCGATGCGGCGACGAAGTCCCCCGACTCGACGCGGTGCGCGCGGTGACTGATGACATCGCCGCGCTCCACCCAGACGTGCACCGCCAGCGGACAGAGCTCGCGCGGCGTGCGCGGGAGGGGCCGTCGACTCCTACCCTCCCCACGACCCCTCCGCCGCCACCCACCAGGCCGGTCGACGGCGTCATCTACGACTCCGCACCGATGATCGAATACCAGCGTGCCGCCTTCGCCGATGGAGCCGCCTCGGCGGACGAGGCGGCCTCCGCTGAAGCTGCCATCGTGGCGCTCGACAGCTTCCGCCCTGACGTGCTCATCCCGCTCGACTTCGGTGTGACCGTCGCCTGCCGGGACGAGGCGGGCGAGGGCGACCACGACCCCGACCGCCGCCCGGCCGAGTGGCACCGGTACCTAGTGACGCGTGACCTGCCCGACGATCTCGCGGTGAGGCCGATCTACCGGGATGCGACCGTCGTTGAGGTGGACACAGTCGACGCCGACGCCATGCGAGCCGCCGTCACGCGGATCCTCGATCAGAGCTGCGAACACCGGCCCAACACCTCGTTGGCCTGGACGGAGATGTACATCGCCGCCGCGTGGTTGCCGCTGCCCGAACCCGAGCGCCTCGGGGACCGCGAGATCCTGTTCCTCGACGACCTCGATGGTCGCCGGCTCGCGTTGGACATCCCGTTGGTGTCTCGTGACGGTCGTCTGTGGGTGGGTCCGCTCGGCTCGGTTGGCTCAGTGCCGGTTGAGATCCAGGTGTACAACGATGGAGGGCAGCTCCAGCTGCGCATCTGGGTCCGCTGGTCGCTGTGGTGGAAGCAGGACGGGCCGGGCCGCCGCGCCATCGATGCCGTGCTCGAACGGCTTCGCGGCGACGGCTGGCGCCCTCGATGACCAGACGACTACGTGAGCGCGATCGCGTGCGCTTCAGGAGGTGGGCGTCCGATCACTCGGCGGACGTCATGGTCGTGCGCTCGGCGCCTGGTTAGTACCGCGCCAGTGATCCGATCGAGGCGGAACCAGCGCCCACCTGCCTTCTCGCGACAGTAGGCAAGGAGATACCAGCGCCCGTGCCTGTTGGCGAACTGCAGCGGATCGACAAGGCGGGTGGACTCGTTGCCGTGCCTGTCGAGGTAGCTGAGTTTCAGGACGCGACGCTCGTCGATCGCGATGTCGAGTGTGCGGGCGACGGCGCGGCGGTGGGGCCGGGCGGTGGTCCACACCCGCTCCGCCAGTTCGGTCGCGGCTCGGGATGCTGCGGGTGTCATGGCGCGCACGATCTTGTTGAGCGCGGCAGCCCCATGCGCCGCGAAAGGAAGGTCGGGCTGGGTCCCGAGCGCGGTGGCGATGGCCACCGCTTCGGCCGGGGTGAATGTCACCGGCTTCAGCAGACCTGACGTGGTTAGCAGGCGGTAACCACCGCCTGGACCGGGGACGCTGTATATCGGCACTCCCGCCTGTTGGAGCGCAGCGATGTCTCGCTTCACTGTCCGCGTCGTGACCTCGAACTTCGCTGCAAGACGAGCCGCCGATTTTGGCGCGACATCGGCGGTCGTTAGTTCCTCGACGAGCGCGTACAGCCGGTCCGTACGGTTCACGGCATCCGAACATAGCCAGAAATGGTGACAGGGTTTTGTCCCTATCAGGCATGCCAGCCGGCCTGGTCGCTTGCAGTCGTCAGACGCGAATGGTGTCGCCCAGATCCGCGACCGACCTGAGGATGGCAAATACCTCCGGCCATTTCGGCACGTCGAGGAGCCCATAGTTCCGATGAACGAGCACCATGTCGTGGTCCGGCACGACGAAGAGCGCGTGCCCCTGACCGCCTATGGCCGCATAGAAGTCGCGACCGCCGAGGTCGTCCGGTCGTCCCACCCACCACATGTAGCCGTATGCGCCGAAAACCTCATAGCCGGAGTCCGTCTCCGACCACGGCTGGGTCGACACGTCGATCCATGCCTCCGGCACCAGTTGTGTTTGTCGCCACCGGCCGCGGCGCAGCAAGAGCAATCCGATCCGGGCGAGGTCGCGGGCAGAGATGCGGAAGTCATAGGCGGGATGGTGTGACACCGGGTTGAACGCGTACTCACACTCATCCGGGTCGTAGTCCTGCAACTCGAGCGGCAGCGCGAGCCACTCGGCGAAGGCATGAAACGGGCCCATACCGGAGACTCGCTCGAGCACGGTGCCGAGCGCGTTGAAGTCCCAGTTGTTGTACACCCACCGGTCGCCTGGGCCATGACTGTGTCGTGGTGGGATCAGGGGATGCGGGTTCTGCTGGTAGGCCGCCGGGTGGTAGATGCCGGATCGCGCCATGAGCAGGTCTCGGACAGTGGCGCGCTTCTCGCGATCGCTGAGGGCGTCGAGATCGTCGAGGCCGAGTTCTCCGACTGTCGTGTCGAGTGCCACCATGCCGCGCTCGATCGCGATCCCAATCAACGCGCTCAGCAGGCTCTTGCGGACCGACTGGCAGCGAACGGGCAGGTCGTAACCCCCGAGTTCGGCGAACACGCGCCCGTCCAACGAGGCGTGCACCGCGAGGGAACTTTGCTTCGACATGCGGTGGCGGAGAGCGGCGAGGTCCGCCGCGACGCTGGATGCGCCGGGATGTGCGGGCCAGGTGGTGTTCGGCCAAGCAGCCTCGAGTCGTCGGCTCTCGTGTGGCTTCACCATGGTGCTAGCCCTTCGATCCGTATGCGCCCATCGCGACCGTCAGACCGTGTTCGTAGAGGTCGCCGGATTCTTGAACCCCCAGCTGCACGAGCGGGCATGTAGACACGGCAATCCCTTCTTGTGAAGCTGTTCACAAACTACACCTGACGCGTGACTCGGACAACCGCGGCGTGAACTCAACTAGTGGCTGGGCAAATTGGCAGGTGGCAACGGCCGGGGTCGCGCATGGAACTCGATTGCCTGCCTTGAGCGGGGCGCATACCGTTTCTCACCGTCTTGGGCCATCAAGCGTCGACTCGTGCACGGAGTACCAGCGGGAGTGTCTGAAGTCCCTTATCGCCGTGACGAGTTCGAGTACATCTACATGGCGGCGGTGGAGCGAGAAGCGTTCGCGCCGCTTCGGTATTCGCACGGTCCCGACTCCGAGCGGCACGAGGGCGTGCCCGTTGGCACCGTGTCCGAGTTCGGCTGGAACGAGAGCGAGGTTTTCCCGGGGACGGAGCGGCGCTACTGGGTGTATGTCCCGGACCAGTACACCGGCGAGGACGACGCCAGTCTGCTGGTCGTGCAGGACGGCGGGTACTACCTCGACCCTGACGGGGAGCTCCGCTTCGCAGTCGTGCTCGACAACCTGATCCACAACGGCGAGATGCCAGTGACGATCGGGATATTCATCGATCCGGGCGAGTATCCCGCCGAGGACGATCCCGCGGCGCGAAGAAACCGCAGCAACGAATACGACACCTGCAGCGATGCCTACGCCACGTTCCTTCTGAACGAGATCCTGCCCGGCGTCCTCTCGACGTACCGAGTGTCGGAGGATCCCGAGCGATGGGCCGTGGCGGGAGGCAGCTCGGGTGGCGACTGCTCCTTCACCGTGGCCTGGATGCGGCCAGACCGGTTTCGCAAGGTCCTGATCTTCGAGAGCAGCTGGCCACGGGTGCGCGGCGCTGACTACGAGCGGTTGATCCTGGAGACGGAACCGAAACCCCTCAAGGTCTTCATGCAGGCAGCGACTCGAGACATCGGTTGGTGGAGGTCTCGCGACAACTGGTTCAGCTCGAACCTGCGCGTCGCGGCAGCTCTCGCCGAGCGAGGGTACGACCTGCGGTTCGTGCTCGGCGATGGCGCTCACGACCCGAACCACTGCGGCGTGATCCTCCCAGATGCACTCCGCTGGCTATTTCGCTAACCGAGATCGCTGGGTGCGGCTTCCAGAAGCCGCGTCGGGCCGAGCACGTCACCACCATGTTGCCTCGCGACTCGCCGCGCTATGCGCGGGGATCGTCGACGCGGAGCTCGGCTGTCTGGTGAGCTCTGGGGTGTCGGCCGAGGAGGAGGCGTTGGACAAAGAGCAGGCGATGGCGGCGGGTGAGGACGCGGTTCGCGGCGCGGGCTTGGTCGCCATGGAGGAACCGGAGGGTGGCGTCGCGGGTGGGGCCGTCTGGGTGTGCTCCGACGCGAACGGTCGGGTTGGCGTTAGCTCGTTTGACTTTGCCGCTGTTGGATTGCAGGGAGACGACCACCGCAACAGCCGCGGCCGCTATGGCCAGTTGAAGGCCCGCGGAGCGGTAGGCGACGAGATACGTGAGTGGCGCAGCAGTGGATCCTGCCGCGGCGGCAGCCATCCCAGCCGCCGGCGACCACACCCGTGGCCCCGCGCTGCACTGGGGCGGAGCGGCGTCAGCTACCAATGCCCCGGACCTCGCTCGGTCGTTCGATACAAAAGTGTATCCGATGCATTGCTGTATCCTGGCGCCATGGCCGAGAAACATGCAAGGGCACCCCGCCCGACACGCGACGAGGTGCGGGAACGGTTGATCGAGGCCGCTGGGGACGCCCTCGCCGAGGTCGGCTTCGACGCCAGCGTGGAAGAGATCACCGAACGAGCTGGGTTCAGCCGCGGCGCGTTCTACTCCAACTACTCGAGTAAAGAGGAGGTTTTCCTCGAAGCCTTCCAGCGCCGTACACACCAACGCATCGCCGACCTTCAAGAGCGACTCGAAGGCAGCGCAGATCTAGCCAGCCTCCTCCAGCGACTCAACAGTCGACGTCCCGCGGGATCGCACCGCGAGTTCGCCAACTACATGCAGCTCTACTTCCACTGCCTCGCCCACCCTGGGTTCCGCCGCCACCTCGCCGCAGCCGAGCACGCCCGACGAGACGCCATTAGAGAAGCACTCGAACGATTACTGCCAGCCGTCACCCGAAGCCAGCAGGAATCCGCGACACTCGCCAGGCTCCTCGCCGCCCTCGACGACGGCCTCGCCATCCAGACCTACCTCCACGGCAAACGAGAACCCCTAGACACCACCAGCATCCTCGCCCTCGCCGAGGCGACCTCCTCCACGCAATGAACAACCGCCTCGACCGCCCGATGGGGGCGTACCTGACCCTCTAGAGATCGTCGCGCGGCAGGGTGTGGCCATTGATCGCCGCCAACAGTTGGGTGACAACAGAACTTCGTGCCTCTGACATCGGGGGTCGGAGCGCCGGGCTCTCGATTTCGCCGAGCGCACACAGCGCCGCTTTCCACGGCGCGGGATTCGGCTCTGACATGCCCAGTGTCACGACAGGCATGAGACGGTATGCCAACTCGGTCGCAACGTCGACGAGCCGGGCACGAGCCGCGTCGACCATGCGAGCGAACTCCGCGGTGGCGACGTGCGCTGATGCAGCGATGGCGCCCACTCCGCCCATGAGGATCGTCGGCACGATGAAGGCGTCGTCTCCTGAGAGGATCTGGAAGTCCGCCGGACGTCGTCGAAGGAGGTCCAGTGTGTCGAGGTCCAAGGAGGAGACCGCCTGCTTGAGTCCGGCGATGCCGGGCGTCTGTGCGAGCTCTACGAGAGCGTTCCCCCCGAGGCCGCGTCCCGTCCTGTAGGGGACGTTGTAGACGACTATGGGCGTGGAGCAGGATCCCGCGACCGCTTGCATGTGTTCGACGATCGCGGCCTCCGTTGGGCGCGTGTAGTACGGCACGACAACGAGGAGTGCTGCTGGCCTCACCGCGGCCTCGACCTCGAGGGCGTCCTCGATGGTTGCGCGTGTGCAGTTGGATCCGACGCCGACTATGAGGGGCTTCCTCTCAGCGGAGCACACAGCTGCGCAGGTTTCGATGACGCGCCGGCGCTCAGCTGTGGTCATCGTCGCCGGCTCACCGGTGGTGCCGAGCGCGACCAGTCCTGCGCAGCCATCGAGGAGGAGGCGGCGGGCGAGCCGAGCCAGAGCCTGATCGTCGACGTCTCCGTTGGAGGTCAACGGCGTGACGATCGGGACCCACAGCCCGGCGAGGTTTGGTGCTGCCACCTCGACAGGATCCACGGTCCAAGCAATAACCACCAGTTCGTATAGGGAAGTGCTGCACTAACGTTCCCTTACTGTGCTTGATCTGGTTCAGTTGAGGGCGTTCCTGGAGGTGGCCGAGCGAGGCACCGTGGCCGCCGCGGCCTCAGCACTTGGCTACACGCCGCCCGCTGTCACGCAACAGGTGGCCAAACTCGAGCGCAGCCTTGACACGACGCTGTTCGACCGCGCGGGCGGGCGCCTTCGTCTGAGCACTGCCGGCGCCTCTCTATTGCCCGTCGCGAGGGATCTGCTCGACCTCGCCGGCAGAGCGGCCGACGCCGTGCGACAGCCCGCACCGCGCCAGATGATCACGATCGGTGGCATTGCCTCCGCGCTCGCCGGACTCGTCGCAGCGCGTCGCGCTGCGCTTGTGGCCCATGCCGACATCGCGGTCATCGAGCTTGAGGATGCCGACGCGTTACGCGAGCTTCGGCTTGGCCACGTCGACATCGCGCTGACCCAGGAGTACCCAGGCGACGATGATCAGCGCGACCAACGCCTCTCCTACACCGTTGCCCGTACCGACCCGCTCCGTCTTATCCTGCCGCCCTCGTGGCCGTCCACGACGACGCTCGCGGAGCTGGGAGACATCCCATGGCTCGTCAACGGAACCGGCACGCGCTGCGAGTCCGCAACAAGGGGCATCCTCGCGGCCGTCGACGTCGAACCGACGATCGTCGGTGACGTCTCCGACAATAACGTGCTGATCTCCATGGTCGCTGCCGGGCACGGAGCGACCATCGTGCCGGAGCTCGTACTGCGTGACCCCGCCGTCAACGTGACGGTCTCGTCGGACGAGCTCAACGTCGCACGCTCACTGGTCGCCGTAACACGGCAGTCACCAGCTCCAGCCGCTGCTGCGGTAGTCGCCCTAATGGCCTCCGAGTAATCCGAGACAGCGGGACGACTCCTTCACACAGATGGCGCCTCCGCGGAACCCAGGCAGTTCAATTCCCGCACGAGGCGTGCGTTAGGGCGACGGTCCTTGGAAGAGCTTCGACAGCAGGTAGTCCATCGTCGCGGTCGCGTCGTCGACGGAGTGGATGCCGACGAGGGCGGCCAGGACGAGGCCGGTGTTGCCGAACAGGACGATGCGGGCCTCGTGCAGGGGATCGAGGTCGGCGTCGACCTCGCCGCGCTGCTGGGCGGTTCGGATCCAGTCGGCGAATGACTCGATGATGAAACCTTGGGCGGCGATCAGATCGGTCCCGGCGAGCGTGTCGTCGAAGAGCGCCGAGACGAAGAACAGGTAGAAGAGCACGAGGTCTCGGCGGGTGTCGTCGTCGGCGGGTCGTGCGCCCTCGACGGCGGCGCGGATCATGACCTCGGGTGATGGGTCGGGCCCGGCTCGTTGCATGAGCTCGAGACCACGTCCGACCACCCGCCTGCCGAGCACGAATAGCGCGGCGCTAACCAGGTCCGCCTTGGTTGGGAAGTAGTACTGGACCTGGGCGGGTCGGATTCCGGCCTCGGCGGCGATTGTGCGGTAGGTGGCCGCCGCGAGGCCGTCGCGGGCCGCGACCTCGAAGAGGGCCTCGACGATCTGCTGCCGCCGTTCGTCATGATCGACCTGCTTCGGCAATTTTTTGCTTGCCCTCCCGAACAGGAAACCATACAGTCGTATGGCAATGGCTGGGTGGATGGTCGAGATCGATGCTGTCGCGAAGAGGTTCGGCGACACGATCGCGCTCGACGGTGTGTCGTTCGGCGTTGGGGCGGGCGAGGTCGTCGGCCTGCTAGGCCCGAACGGCGCCGGCAAGACGACATTGGTCCGCATCCTGGCGACCCTGTTGCGTCCCGACCGGGGCGCGGTGCGGGTCGGCGGCATCGAGGTCGCCGAGGATCCCGCCGCGGCCCGCCGATTGCTCGGCCTCGCCGGCCAGTCGGCGGCGGTCGATGAGCTGCTCACCGGGCGCGAGAACCTTGAGCTGATTGGGACGCTGTATGGCCTCGAGCGCGTCGAGTGTCGGCGACGAGCGACCGCCACCCTCGAGCGCTTCGACCTCGCCGGCGCCGCTCACCGCCGCGCGGGCACCTACTCGGGCGGGATGCGCCGCCGGCTGGACCTCGCCGCCACCCTCATCGGCTCGCCGTCAGTGATCCTCCTCGATGAACCCACGGCCGGACTCGATCCGCGGAGCCGCAACGAGCTGTGGAGCCTGATACGTGCTATCGCTGCCGACGGGGCTACGGTGCTGCTCGCCAGTCACAACCTCGAAGAGGTCGAGCGGCTGCCGACCACATTGTGGTCATCGACCGCGGCCGCGTGATCGCTGACGCGCCGCCAGATGCACTCAAGAGGGCCGTCGTGGCCGACGTTCTCGACGTCCGCGTCGCCGACGACATCCAGATCGATACGACCGCGGCACTGCTGGGTGGGCTCAGCGCTTCGGCTCCGACTGTTGACCGCGATGACCGCCGGCTGGCGATTACGACCTCGACGGGCGTATCCACGCTCGTCGCCGCGGCGCGGGCCCTCGACGACGCCGGCGTCGGCCTGCTCGACCTCGGCCTGCGACGACCATCGCTCGACGACGTATTCCTCGCGCTCACCGACACCACGACCGACCACGAACCCATCCACGTGCCCCGCCACGCTGCCCGAGCCATGCCCGAACCCGGCGCACGCGCGCTGCCACGACGGCGTCCTCTGCGCGATATGGCCGCCGTAACCGGCCGCTATCTCCGCCGGTTCGTGCGCACGCCGAACGTGTTCATCTTCGGCGCCGTCCAGCCGGTGGCGTTCATCGTAGGCCTTGACGCCGTCTTCGGCGGAATCGTCGAACAGTTCAGCGGCGCGACTACATCCAATATCTGCTTCCCGGCGTCATCGTGATGAACATCCTCTTCACAGGCGGCATCACCTCGGTTGGCATCGCTGAGGACCTCAACGACGGCACCGCGGACAGATTCCGCAGCCTCCCGATGAGCCGCACCGCCGTAGTCGTCGGGCGCACCCTCGCGGACCTCGCAAGGAACGCGGTCGCCATCGCGATCGTGCTCCTCGTCGGGTTCGCGCTCGGCTTCCGCATCTACGGCACCATCACCGCCGCGCTCGCCGGACTCGCGCTCGCGGTCGCCTTCAGCTACGCGGCATCGTGGCTCTTCGCCTGCCTTGGCATGGCAGTCAAGTCACCACAGGTCGCCCAGATGGCCAGCTTCCTGCCGTCGCTCCCCCTCGTCTACCTCAGCGGCGCCTGGATCCCGATCGAGTCGATGCCCGACGGCCTGCGTGCCTTCGCCCGCCACCAGCCAGTGAACGTGCTCGTGGACACCCTGCGAGCCGCAGCCAACGGCACCCACGCCACCGCTCCGGTTTGGCCAGCGATCGCCTGGACCGTCGGCATCCTGGCTGTGTCGGTGCCGCTGGCGGTCCATCTCTACCGCGGCGAGGGCGCCTGAGCGGCGTCCTGGACGCCACCACGACCCGTAGCGCTAGTTGCCGACCGCCGAGGTGAATAGGCCGGCAATCACGCGAGCAGTCATGACAACCGTCAGGCAGGTCACGATGGCCATCACGGTGACCATGACGTGCTTCATCAACGATGAACTGGACGGCCACGTCACAGCCCTGAGCTCCCGATAGCACTCGATCGGAAATGCGAGTACAGCTCGCTTGCGACCGCGGCGGGCCACCTCATAACTCGCCGGGCGGTGTGGCCCTTCAAAGGCAACCGTGAAGGGGACGGTGGGCATCACCTGGCCCGGAGGCGGTGCTTCTCCCGACAGTCCCTCGGCGAGGTGCTCTTCGGCCCTCTTTAGCCGCGCCGCGACCCACAGAGCGACACCGACGGAGACCAGCAGCGCAACCGACGCGGCAGCTAGAGCCAGTTCCTCCATAGAACGAATTTACGTCAGGGAACGACGATCGCTCTGGCCGACGTGCCCAGTAGCGCCAAGCGGTCTCGCAGACGAGATGGCGCTTCGCCAGCCCGACGACCGCTAACGCGCGCTTGACACCTCGACTGACACCTGTCAGTGTTGGCTTACACGTGGCAGGTCGAGACTCAGCTGGGAGGTGGTCGGGGGATGCCCTGCAGTCAGCGCTGGCGGCTCTCGCCAGCCCACAGCGCCTCCGGATCCTGGCGGCGTTACGTGGGGGGAAGGTGCACGTGAGTGAGCTGGCGCGCCGCGTGTCTCTGAGCCGGCCTCTGGTGCACATGCACTTGCAACGCCTCGAACAGGCGGGGCTCATCCGGGGCCACCTCGAGCTTTCAGAGGACGGGAAGGCGCTCAAGTACTTCGATGTGGTTGATTTCTCGATCTGGCTCACGCCGGAAGCAGTGGCGGAGGCGGTTTTGACACTTAGCGACGAGGCGGCGCAGCCGCCCAGGAAGAAAAGGATGTGATGGTGTTCTTAGCGCTTAGTTGGCCGGTCGCATCGGTGTGGATCGCCTTCTTCGCTGCGGGAGGTATCACCTCGTGGGCGCTGTTCCGTGACAGCAGCGGCGGGTCCGACGCGATGAGTGCAAGGTCACTCGAGAAGCTCTCGGGTCAGCTAGCCGAAGCACAACGGAGCGCGGATCGAGACCTGAAGCTGATCCATGACGAACTCTCCGATATCAAGGGCCAGGTCGCCGAGTTGCAGCGGGTGCTCACCCAGCTCGACTGAGGGTGGGATACGCGGTGGTGTTGTTCGATCTTGATGGGACACTGACCGACTCCGGCGTCGGAGTGATGAACTCGGTAGCGCACGCGGTCGCCGCGCTTGGGTTGGAGCCACTCTCGGAGAGGCGGTTGCGCGGCTTTGTGGGTCCGCCGCTGCAGGACTCGTTCGCCGCGCTCGGTCTGTCCGCCGAGGATGTTGTGAGAGCTGTTGATCGTTACCGCGAGTACTTCAGTGAGGAGGGGCTATTCCAGAACGAGCTCTACGAGGGTGTCGAGGCGATGCTGCAGCGAGTTCGCAGCGGCGGCGCCCGGCTCGGTGTCGCGACGTCAAAGCCGACGGTCTTCGCGGAGCGCATCCTCGACCATTTCGGCATCGCCGGCAGCTTCGATCATGTTGTCGGCGCGGAGCTGGATGGATCACGGCGGCACAAACACGAGATCCTGGGTGTCTCGCTCGCTCGGTTCGGACTCGACGAGCCTGTCTCGGCGGTGATGGTTGGCGATAGGGCCGAGGATGTGGCCGGGGCGGCGATGACGGGGATGGACTGCATCGGTGCCGGCTGGGGCTATGGCGAACCCGGCGAGCTCGAGGCGGCTGGCGCGGCGGTCGTCGTTGACAGCCCAACCGCCCTGGCCGTCCACCTGATACCACCAACTCGCTCAGACCTGACCGCCAACGGTAAGGATGCTGACAGATGGTGATTGGCCTGGCTGCCAAGGCCGAGAGCGTCGTCTATGTCGACGACTCTGCAAGAGTGGCGAGGTCGCGCTCGGCGAACCGTCGGTGCCACCACTCTTCGTTGAGAATGACCATCAGCGCTTCTCGGACCGGGAAGCTGCGGGACTCCGGGTAGCCGGGCTCCGGAACAGGTTCCGTCGAGCCGGCCAGCTGCTCGTCGGTGAGCGTGCCGATGACGGTCGACACAGTCGACATCCGCTCGGCACGCAGCGCGAGCACCTCCGCAAGCGACGGCCGCACATCGCGATCGCGGGGGACACCGTCGATGTCGGCCATCTCGTCGAACGGCAGATCAAGGGGGTGCCACGGCGAGGGGTCGCCGAGGATGGCCCGTCGGACCCAGGCGTCGGTGGCGAATACGAGATGCCGGAGCGTCTCGATGAACGACCACTCGCCGCTGACTCGCTCGTGCAGCAGCCGGGGATCGAGCGCTTCGGCTCGAGTCACCGTTTCGGCCCACAGTCCCTCGATCACCGGCCATGCCTCGCGGAACCCGGCGGCGTCGACTGGTCGGAGCTTCAACCGCTCAGGATGAAGCCGATCGAGCTCGGCCTCGACGAGGGGAACGACGTCGATGCCGTTGAGGCGCAGGCTCTCGACCTCGCCGCTGATGTCGACGTCCTTGAGCAACGAGTTCCGGACTTTCGCTCCGGTGAAGTCGACCCGCTCGAACCGAGCGCCTCGAAGGTAGACCAGCTCGAAGCCGGCGTCGGTGAGGTCGACCCACTCGAAGTGGGCACCCGCGAGGTCGCGTTGGGAGAACTCTTCGCTCATCGGCGCAATAGTAGGTAGGAGAGTGAGACGAAGGGCTCGTCGGGCAGCAGCCAACCGACGGGTCGAGCGTGGCACGATGCGGCGATGTCATCGGTTTGCCGCGCGGAGCGTGGATGAGGCTGATCGCTGCGGGCCGCGACTGCGACGTTTTCGATCTCGGAGACGGCGCCGTTCTCCGTCGTTGCCGGAACGGACGGTCTCTCGAGTCGGAGGCGGCCGTCATGCGTCACGTTGCGTCGCACGGGTTCCCGTGCCCGGTGTTGCGGCGAGTCGCGGGTCCGGACATGGTGCTTGACCTAGTCGAGGGCAAGACGATGGCCGCGGAGCTGGTTTCGCGGCCCACGACCGAGGGGCTGCGAAGTGCCGGGCGGCTCCTCGGGGAGTTGCACTCCCGACTCCACGAGATCCCGCCACTCAGAGCTCACAGCGGATCGGTTCTCCACCTCGACCTGCATCCCCAGAACGTGATGATGGCTGAACACGGTCCGGTGGTCATCGACTGGACTAACGCAGTTGACGGTCCACCGGAACTGGATCTCGCAATGACTTGGGTGATCCTTGAGCCACTGAAGTCCGTGTTCCCTCCTGTCGCCGAACTGCTCGCCGCCTTCCTCGACAGCGTTGGCAGCACCGAAGCCCGGGGCGGACTGGAGGCGGCCGTCCGGCGACGCCTGGCCGATGCGAACGTGACGGAGGACGAACGAAGCGCCGTACGCAAGCTCCTCGCTCGGGCGCAGGACCACTGATGCAACGTCTGCCACCATCCACGCTGAGCTGAGTGGGGTTCTGATTAGATGAGATGCTTTGGGCATGGAGATCCGCTGGGTTGGCATAGCGATCGACTGCGAGTGGGCCGGACCGATGGCGCGCTTCTACGAAGGCCTCCTTGGATTCGAGATCCGTGACCTCGGACCCGGCGGTCGTTGGGCGCAGCTCTTCGATCCCCATGGTGGCGTGCACATCAATATCCAGGGAGCCCACTGGTACGAGCCACCGACCTGGCCGGAGGAGCCTGGTGAACTAACGAAGATGTTCCACTTCGAGGTTCAGGTCGACGACCTCGAAGCGGCAGTGGCCCGTGCACTCGAGCTCGGTGGCCGCGAGGCGCCGTGGCAGCCTCCCGACCGGAACCGTGAGCGGCTGCGCGTGATGCTCGACCCGGCCGGTCACCCGCTCTGCTTGGGCCTCAAAGGCGAGTAGTCACGCCTATCACCACAGTCGGGCTGGTGGGCCTCGGGAGCCTGTAGATAGCGAAGCGGGTGGCTCATCCGAGAAGTTCCTCGAGTGCCGTTGCTGCGGCTTGCGCTTCGCCAGCGCTGCGACTCGCCGCCCCGATCTGTCTTGCTGCTGCTTGGTAGTTGGGATCGGAGAGGATCGCGTGAGTGGCGTGGCGGATACCCTCGCTTCCTGCTTCAGATGAATGGGTGAGACCTGCGCCCACCGCCGCAACTCTGCTCGCATTGAGTGCTTGGTCGCGCCCCATCGGGATGCACAGCAGAGGGACACCTGATTGGAGGGCGGCGGCGACGGTCCCGAGTCCGCCGTGGGTGATGACAAGGTCGGCGTGTCTGAAGAGAGAGGCGTGGGGCACAAAGTCTGCGACCACAGCGTTGGCGGGGGCATCGAGGCCGGGCGCGTAGCCGGATGTGGTGGCGATGACGCGAAGGTCTTCGCCAGCGAGAGCGGCGAGAGTCTCGGCGATGATCTGGTGCTGACCCTGGTAGGTGGTGCTAAAGCTGACGGCAACAACAGGGTTATCTCCGGCAGCAAGCTCGATGAGTTCAGCCGGCATCGAGGGGACGAGGAACCCCACGTGGTGCAACACGCCCGCATCCTCATCCGTATTGGCGTCGAACTGCTCGGGGACGGGCGAGATGATGAGGTCGTGGCGGGCGAGTGTCTCCGCCCAGCTGGCGGCCTCGTCGACTTTGAAACTGCGTCGGGTGGCGTTAATCGGCTCTGCAAGCAAGGACCACAGCTCTCCGAACCAGAGGTCGACGAAGGTCCTGAACAGACTGTGAAGCAGCACTGCTGAGGGCACGTCAAGGGTCTCGGCGGCAGCAATGGCTCCTGACAGGTTGGGGTCAACGACGACTACGTCGGCCTCGGTGTTGTGCGCCGCGTTGACTAGGTCGTTGCCAACGCTGGCTTCGACGAGGACTGGGATGGTGCGGTCGAGTTGTTCCTCAAGAGCGACGTCACGTCGGTAGTCGTCTGTATTGGAGAACGACAGGAAATCGCAGCCGAGCGCGATCGCCCGGTTCTTCACGCATGGCTGGCTCAGGATCGTGACCTGATGGCCGCGGTTGGTGAGCGCCGCCGCGGTGGCCAACACGGGCGGGACAGTTCCGCCGGCGTCATGACAGGTAAACAAGAAGCGAGCCACACCTACCTGGACGGTCTAGTGTTCGCGATCGAGTGGCCGAGCTTAGGCGCCGGCTAGAGAGCCTTAGACCCAACGACGGGGTTTGCTGCGGAATGAGCCGACTCTCAGACATTCGCGTTCTCGTCGTCGCTGGATGGATGCTGCTGCTCCTCTTCGCCTTCGTCCTCTGGTTCGGAGTTGGCTGGCTTCGCGATCGGAGATCCAAGGCGGACAAATAGCCAAACAGGATGAGGCCTTCCGCTGGCCGGCGTCGACTACGGCATCTGCAATCTGAAGACAAGTCGTTGGTGGCGGAGCACGATGCCGTCGCCTCGGGCAGACAGGATCTCCCAACCAACGAGGTGGGATCGATGGCGGTCAGGCCGCGGCATCGGCAATGTTCACCAGCCAGCTGACACCAAACTTGTCGATGCACATCCCAAAGGTGTCGCCCCATGGTGCCCTCTCCAGCGGCATGGTCACCTGCCCGCCGGTGGAGAGCTTGTCCCAATAGCCGCGCAGCTTGCCCTCGTCGTCGCCGCTCAACGAGATTGTCGTTCCGGCCGGCGGCGCGTACTCCATGGCGTTTGGAGTGTCGGCTGCCATGAGCACAAGGCCCTGCTCGGTCTCGAGCATCGAGTGCATCACCTTGTCCTTCTCCGCGGGATCCTCACTTGCCTGAAATTCGGCGAAGGTACTGATCGTCAGTTCGCCGCCGAACACCGAGCGGTAGAACTCCATCACTTCCCGCGCGTTGTCACGGAAGTTCAAGTAGGGGTTGAGCCGGACTGCCATCTGTGCTCCTCCTCGTCTATACGCCGGCTGCGTAAGGTAGCTCTCGGGATGAGATGACAGCGCGGGCGTGACGGGTGGCATGGCAGGAACGCCTGGGCGATCACTCAGGAGTGTCGCCTACTGTGGCTCTGCCGGCGAACTCGTCGACGGGGGGCCAACAATGGCGATCGACTCGGAGCCGCGGCCGCGCTACCGGTCGTTTATCAGCGACAGCGCGCGATGGGAGGGTCTGGCCCTCCGCGACGACGACGTCATAGTCACGACGCCGGCCAAGTCGGGAACGACGTGGATGCAGGCCATCTGTGTGTCGTTAGTGCTGGGACCGCCGCCGTGGGACCGACCGCTAGCGGACATCTCGCCCTGGCTGGACATGAATCTCGAACCGGTCGCCGACGTGCACGCACGCTTGGGAGCCCAGCGACATCGGCGCGTGATCAAGAGCCACACGCCGCTCGACGGCCTGCCGTCGCATCCCGGCGTGCGCCACGTGTGTGTAGGCCGCGACCCGCGTGACGTAGCGCTCTCCTGGGACCGTCACTTCCGCAACACTGACTTTCCGCAGACCATCCAGGCGCGGCTACGGGCCGTGGGGTTGGACGACCTCGCCGAGTTGGGCATCGACCCGGCGGACCCGCCCGCACCGCCTCCCGAGGATCCCGCCGAGCGGTTCCGTCTGTTCGTCGACAACGACAAGCTGAGCGTCGAAGGCGGCTCCTTGCTGGGATTCGCGGCGCACATGCGACAGGCGTGGCAGGCCCGTCGCCGTGGCGATGTGCTGCTGGTCCACTACGCCGACCTGCGAGCCGACCTCGCCGGCGAGATGCGCCGGGTTGCGGCGTTCCTTGGCATCGCAGTCGATGAGGCGGATTGGCCTGCGCTGGTGGATGAGGCCGGCTTCGACGCCATGCGCGCACGCGCTGACGACCTCGCACCCGCCGCGCCTGCGGGCATCTGGAAGGACAACCGCGAGTTCTTCGCCGAGGGCCGCCTGGGAGGCTGGCGGTCGTTGCCGGGAGACGTGCTTGCCCGCTACGACGAGCGGGCGCGCGAGTTGTTACCCGCCGATCTGCGTCGATGGGTCGAGCGGGATCGACCCACCACCGAGTAATTGGCCGGCCATCTGGCGCCCGCGGCGCGACAGTGAGCCGAGCCGCCGACTTTCCGACGAACGGAGCCAAGGATGAACGACAGCTTGCGGTACCTGTGGCGCCACCATGTCTGGGCGAGCCGGACGTTGCTCGAACAGTGCAGGGCGCTTACCGCCGAGGAACTGTCCGCGCCAGCAGCCGCGTCCTACGGAAGCATCCTCGAAACGTTCCGGCATCTCGTCATGTCCGACGCCGGCTACTTGTATGCACTTGACGGCACACAGACGTCATGGCTCGCTGACTATCAGCGGGCACTCGACCAAGTTCCCGAGCCGTGGCACGAGGGACCGATGGAGGACGGCGATCTCGACGAGCTCGGCCGGCGAATCGAGGAGACGGACTTGCTGTGGGGAGCGTTCTTCGCGAGCACTGAGTTTGATCCGGCTCGCCTCAGCGTCCTTGACGGTGGAACATATGAGTGTCCGGCGGGCGTCGTCATGGCGCAGGTGTTCCACCATGGCAGCGTTCACCGGGAACAGATCTGCGCGACGCTGACGACGCTGGGCATCGGCCCTCCTGACATCCAGCCTTGGGCCTTCGCCGACGCGACCAGGATCAGCCGCTTCCTCGGAGGGCGCACGAGCTAGACCGCAGACTCGGCACTTCGTTGGAGCTAGAACGCGAGAGCGTCGACGTAGGACCCGCGCTCCTCGGCGTCATCTGGGGGGAAGATCGGCGGTGTCCACAGGCGGAAGTCGTCGCGGCTGTTCGAAAGCTTGGACAGCGTCTCGAAGGCGGGCGTTAGTGCCGAGGTGTAGAGCGCGATGTGGGTCATGCCGTGGGGGATGACCGCCGCCGCCACCTCGCGCAGAAGTTGTTCGAGGCTGGCATCCTCTCGCGGCCGGACCCCCCAGTCAGCGATGACCGCTCGCCGCTGGACGGACCCGCCGCTGGGTGTCGTCACGATGGTGCGGACAGTCTTGCCTGACTCCCACACGCCGAGAACGGCGTGCTCGTTCGCGTACACGTCGTCGGGGCCGTATAGCTCGGGGGCGCGGCCGAGCCGTTCGGTGAGCGTGCCGACCGTGTAGGGCACGTACCCCTCATCGCCGTCGTGGGCGGCGTTGAGGATCTCGACGATGTCGTCGACGCGGTTCTCCCAATCGCATCGGGTTGCTGCGATCGAGCCGCTTGCGAGTTCGGCTGCATCGAATACGAAGCGCACCGGGGGGTTCGGCCAGCGTCCCGGCCGGTTGATCCAGCCGTTCATCAGCATCGCTTCGTTGCGGACGTCGATGGCCGCCATGATGCCGTCCATCGGTGCACCCACCGGCGGCTGGCGGGCTCCGAAGTCTGACATCTGCTTGATCAGCCCGTACCCGAGTTTGTCGGGATGGGTGCGGATGCGGTGGGAGTAGTTGATGTTGAAGATTCGTCCGCCAATACGCATCGGAACCATTGAGACCTGCACGGATGCGATGATCTCGCCCCGCTCTGTGGTGACTACGCCCGTCGTGTCCTTTCGCAACGCGCAGGCATCGAGGTAGCTGGGCTCATCGTCGTGCTCGAACCGCACGGTCGTGTCGCTGAGCACCATCGGCGCTTCTCGCTCGAGACGCGCGAGCGCACCGGCGTCGGCTGGCTCCAGCAGACGGATCTCGACACCGGCGGGGAGGGCCGGGGCGGTGTCCCAGCTGTCGAGCTGGTTGGGAGGCTCGTCTTCAACGAAGACGTTCAGCCAGAAGCGACGTAGCGGGTTGACCTCGACTAGCACCCGGAGGTGCTGTTCCGACGGCTGGTGCCACTCGACCGCCCGTCCCGGCCCGAGACGCCGCGCTGCCTGTTCCCATAGCCAGCCGCAGTGCTCGTCGTTTCCCGGTTGGGATTGGATCCGGCGGCAATGGAGGTCGGTGACCTCGACCGCCTCGATGCCTCGCTCGTGAATCGTCGCGAGGCGTTCGAGCATCCACGACGCCCGCTCGCCCAGCGGACTGTCGGGCAGCGCAACGCCAGCGGTGTCAGTGAGATCCCCGGCCATGCCGCCGGAGCGTACGCCTCAGCCGCAAACGTCGGCGAGCAGATTTTGCGCACCGTACTCACGGGCGGGCTTCCAGCCGGCGTGCGAGGTTCACGAGGGCGCCGCTTTTGACGACGATCGTGCGGAGATTGAGCAACGCGGCGTAGCTGTTGAGTAGCGCGAGGACATCGAGGGTTGACCGGAACCCCGAGAGACCGGACACGTCGATGTAGACCACGGTGAAGCCTTCCCCGAGCTCCAAGAGGGCGCGCAGGTCGAAGGCGTCGAGGCGGACGAAGCTCAGCTCCGGGTGCTGCTGCCGGGCTCGGACTAGGCAGGTGTCGCTGATGTCGGTCGCCAACACTTGTTGTGCACGACGCGCGAGCAAAGCGCTGGTGGTTCCCCACTCACAGCCGATCTCGAGGACTCGGTCGTCGGCTCGCACGACCTCTTCGATCGTCGCTCGATAGTCGCGGACGTTGCGGGTGGCGATGATGGTGGTCTTCGGTTGGTACTGGCGGTCGTTCGCCATGTCGGCGGCCCCTTCGCGGAAGAGCGCCCTGATGGCCGCGACGATCAGCTCGACGCAGAGTCGAATCGTTCGCCACGTCCACCAGGCGCTCTAGGCCGAAGCCGCTGAGCTACCTATCACCGAAGCGTTCGCCCCGGATCTTGACCTCCTGGGAGGCGCGAGTCGGTTGTCGCCACGAACACTACGCACGCGGCACCATGTCTCGCGCAGGATTTGCCACTCCGTCAGGTCGAGTGGGCCGTCGAAGTCGTCGAGAGCGAGCCGCGCCACCGCTACTGGAGCTGAGCTGCGGCGTTGCTGCGCGACCGTTCAGCGACGGAACGCGGTGAGAAGGTAGTCGCCGCGACGGTCGGAGCCGCGGCGCGTGGTCTCGACGGTGAGTCGGTGTCGTGCGCCGAGGCCGGCGAGGTCGGCCTCGTCGAGGTGTTTGATGCCGGGGCCGGAGATGCCGAGCCGCTCCAGGTCCTGGGGAGCTCGGACGCCGATCACGAGCCGGCCCGCGTCCTTGAGGACTCTGTGGAGCTCGCGGACGCCGGCGTCGAGGTCGTGCCAGTAGGTCAGAGTGTTGATGGCCAGCACGCGCTCGACCGACGCGTCCTCGAGGGGTAGTTCCTCTGCCGAGGCTTGCAGGACGCGGATGCGTCCGGAGGCGATGTGCGCTTTGAGCCGGCGGCGGGCGGAGCGGACAGCGAGCGGGGAGTGGTCGATTCCGATGACAACACCCGGTGCGGCGAGGTCGGCCAGAGTCGTGATCGAGCCGGGGGTCCCGAAGCCGATCTCGGCAACCCCGTGCCCCGGTTGGACGTCGAGCAGGCTGATCGCACCGTTGATCATCTCGGCGTTCGTGCGCGCCATCTCGCGACTGACTTGGCGGCCGATGAGCCCGCGTGGTCTTGCGAGCTGCGCGGCGAGACGGTTCGCCATCAGCGGTTCCCTGCTGCGTGGTGAAGCGCGGCCACCTGCGCGGCGCTCAACTTTGGTCGCATGACTGCCCGGGCCGCGGCGAGGGAATCCTCGCTCGGCGGCCGTAACAGGCGGCCGAGTGCCTCGACGGTCGGCTGAGCTCGGCGGAGCTGGTCGGCGACCTCGGTGACCATCGGGTCGTTCGCGCTGGCGCAGCGCAGCCGCGCGAAGGCCGCGTCCGCCTCCAACGCAGCGGTCATGTCCGCTGGATTAGAGCGGATGTAGGCCAGCACTGGTTCGGGTAGTTCGTCGGGGGCGGCGCCGACCGAGGTGAGCAGACCGGCAACGCGCCGCTCGAGCCGCCAGGTGTCGCGGTCCACCTTGGCGCCGTGCTGCGCGAGGGTGGCCTCAATGGCGTCGACCAGGGGGCGGCCTAGTTCCTCAAGTGTTCCCTCTCCCGCCGCGACGGCCTCCTCGAGCGCCTCGAGCGTACGGAGCTGGTCTTCGAGGCGGTCCCGCTCGGCTCGGATGATGTCTGCCACGGTGCGGACCGTGCCCGCGGCGCCCGGCGCGTGATCCAGGACCTGCGCGGCCCGGGAGAGGGGAACCCCGGCCCGCCCGAGCGCGGCGATGCACGCGACACGAACGACCGTGTCAGGCGCGTAGCGCTTGTAGCCATTCGCCTGCCGTGCCGCCGCCACTACCAAGCCCAGCTTCTCGTAGTGGCGAACCGTCTTGACCGTCACACCAGCCAAGCTCGCCACCTGACCTACCAGGAACCCCGCCTCTTCCTCAGCGTTCACACCGCCATTCCAGACCATGACCTTGGGTCACGGTCAAGCCCGTCGGCCTAGTCTCGCCACGATGCCTCAGTCGGTGAAGCTGCCGCCCACGCTGGTTGTCGCAGGAGGTAAAGGCGGAGTCGGCAAGACGACCGTCGCTGTGAATCTCGCGCTCGCCCTTGCTCGGAGTGGCCGCCGGGTCGGGCTGGCCGACGCTGACGTCCACGGCCCAGACACTCTGCGACTCCTGGGGATCACCCGGCGAGAGGAGGCCGACTCGGTCGACCTCTGGCACAACCCACACAGCACGAAGAGCGCCCTCACTCCCATCGAGACTCACGGCATCCGCCTGGTGTCCGCCCAGATGTTGCTCGGCGAGTCACAGGACTTCTCGGCCACCGGCTTCAGCCAGATGCTGCTCAATCGCCTATTGCTCTCTACAGCCTGGACCGACACAGAGGTGCTTGTTATCGACCTGCCTCCGGGCACCGGCGAGGTCACCCAGCACGTCCTCGGGAGCACCGCACCATCCGGCGCTCTAATCGTGGTCACGCCCCAGGACGTCGCGCACCTCGACGCCCGCAAGCTCCTGACCTTGCTCGGGCGCTGGAAGACGCCCATTCTCGGGGGAGTAGAGAACATGGGGCCCATGCTGTGTCCATGCTGCGAAGCGGAGATCGAGTTGTTCCCGCCAACACCGCTTGAGCGCTCCATCTGGGGAGCTGGGGTGCAGAGGCTTGCCACCTTGCCCTTCTCCAAAGCCACCGCCGTCGACAGCGAACGAGGTCTTGCGCCCGATCCCAACTCACCGGAAGCTCAGCGCTTCGACGCACTGGCTCAACACGTCACAGCCCGACTGTTCGGATGAACGACCTCGAGTTGGCGTGGTTGCGCAACTCAGTTCACACCCCGTTCGACGACGATGGGCGAGTCGTCGGTTCCGAAGGATTTCGTCTGGTCGTCACCAGTTCCGAACTTCGGCTCCTCGTCGGCGACGGCGTCGGCGATGACCTGCACGCCCGTCTACGGAACGCGGTGGCTGCCGTCGAACCGCCGGGCGACCTCTCCGACGACACCGTCGCGCAGAGCCTCCTCGCGATCGCCAAGGAGCACTTCGGGGCGGCCCACCTCACAGGCGGCCCTGCTTACGTGTTCGATGCCCTCCCGACGGTGCGTGTGCCGTCGGGATTCAGGCTGGTGTTCTCGGCCGAGCCTGGGAGCGCGGACGAAGCCCGACGGACCCCCTTGAGTTGGGACGACGACGAGTGGTCGCAGCTCCTCGCGGGCGAGTTCGGGCCATGGGCCGTCGCCCTTGCCGACGATGTGGTCGCGGCCTGCTGCCACACGCCTGGGCAAGTCACGGCTATAGGCGCGGAGGCGGGAGTATGGACCCATCCTGCCTATCGCGGCCAGCGTCTCGCGGAGGCGGTGACGGCCGCGTGGGCCACGATGATGCAGGCGCCCGACCGTGTTCTCTTCTACAGCACCGACCGCGACAACGAGGCAAGCCAGCGCGTCGCACACCACCTCGGAGTCCGCCTGTTCGCATGGGAGTGGCAGATCAACACCGGCGACTGGCGCGAAGGCGACGCGTGGGGACGAGCGCTAGCCGATCACTCTTCAGGCCGTTATGTGCCGCGAGTCGAACTCGAGAGCGGCGACGGCGCAGTCGGGCTGGCCATGCGCCCGGCGTGGTTCTTCCGCTCGCACGACGAGTGGGACTGGTGGGAGCGCGAATTGCTGGGCCACGTTACGGCTGGCCCCGTTCTCGATCTTGGCGCTGGCGCCGGCAGAGCCTCGCTGTGGTTCCAGGAACGAGGCTTCGAGGTCACTGGGGTCGAGGTCTCAGCGCTGGCGCAACGGGTGTGCCGCGACCGGGGGCTGAGTGATGTGCGGCTGGGTGACCTCAACGACCCTCCCGCCGACCGAGCGTGGGGCGCAGTGCTCCTCCTCTGCGGCAACCTCGGCCTCGGTGGCTCTTACGAAGGCGTGCGACGGCTGCTCACCCGACTGGCGACCATTTGTGCACCCGACGCGGTTCTCGTCGGCGACACCGTCGACCCGCCCAACCAAGAAGCCTTCCGGCTGCGCATCCGGTACAACGGAATGGCCACTCCCTGGTGGGACCAGTACAACATCCCGACAACCGAGATCCCAGCCGTCGTCGAGGGCACCGGATGGGCCCTCGACCGCCACCTCATCGACGGCTCGGACCATGCGGTTCTCCTGCGGCGAGACCCGAGCGAGGGCCGCTCTTAGACGCTCGCGGCGGTCTTGCGGCGTTGACGACGCTCGGCCACCTCGACGGCGTGGCGAGCGAGACCGCGAAGGCCGCGGTCACGGTCAGAGTCGGCGATCTCGGCGAGCGCGTCGACGACATCAGCCCGCCGGCTTGCCACCTTCGACAGCGCGTCGATCGCGCGGGCGCGGACGTGAGCACTCGGATGGGAGCGGGCAAACTCCAGCGCGCGTGGCAACCACACGTCCTCCCCGGGACGGCACTCGTCCTGCTTGCAGCGATCGCACGCGAGCGAGTGGAGCGCACGGCCGACGACGTCGGGGTCGTTGTCCTCGAGGGCGGCGACGAGATGGGGCAGCGTCTCGTCGTCGACCAAGAAGTCGAGAAGCTTGACGACCATGCGGCGGATCATCGGCTTCGGGTTCTCGAGACCGCGGCGTAGCGCCGGCAGCGCCGCCTTGCCAGAGTCGAGGAGGTGAAGCTTGGCGTCATGCCGACGGCTAGCGATGCCGAGCTGTTGAACCCAGCCGTCGTAGTCGTTAGCTGCAGGAGTGCCACGCATCACTGCCACGGTACGCCCACCGTTGGACGGAAGCGAGCGACTTCCCGACGGACGCAGGCGATTCATCCCCTCAGCCGGAGCTCAAGTTCGATCTCGTGGCGGCAGGCGATGCCGTTGTTCCCGATCTCGGGGATCGACGGCTTTACCTGACGGGACGCGGAAACGCCGTCCCATACGACTCGCACGACGTCCATGCCCCAGCGTTGGTAGAAGTCGAAGGCGCGAGTGTTGTCGTTCGTCGTGGTCAGCCACAAGCGTGGCGCGTCGCCCTCAACCGCGACTTCATGAAGGTGATCCATCAGGGAACGCCCCACACCCACTCCTTCTGTCAGTGACTGGAGTGTCACTACCTCGATGCCATCAGGACGGGCCGCGAAGGTTATGAGGCCGACTTGCTGTCCTCCGAGCTCGGCGACGAAGCCAGGGAGCTCGGCCGCATCGATCAGCTCGCCGAGGCGGGCGACGCAGGTCGATCCCCAGCCGGCCTCCAGCGTGGCCAGCTTCCATTCGTCGTCGTCGGCGGTGAGTTCGCTGCCCGTTGGCACCCGATCAGTCTGGGATGAAAGCCGCCGCGGCGAGCAGACACTTTTCGAGATTTGCAGTCGGCTTGCGGCCGAGCACGACATCGACCTCACCCGGCAGGCGATCTCGCAGTACCTCACCGTGCTCGAAGAAGCCGGTTTGGTGAACACGCGCCGAGATGGTCGCTACAAGTTTCACTCCATCGACATGACACCGCTGCGCGCCGCGATGTCTCGGTGGCTCGACAAGGAGATTCCCCGATGAGCATCCGCCTTCACGTTACGAGCGTCTTCGTCTACGACCAGGAGCAGGCGCTTCGCTTCTACACCGAGGTGCTGGGATTCGAGCCGAGAACCGACCAACCGATCGGCAATGGCGACCGGTGGCTCACCGTCGGAGCCCCGGGCCAGGACGTCGATCTCCTCCTCGAACCCTCTGGGCACCCTGCGGTTGGCCCGTACCGAGACGCGCTTGCCGCCGACGGCATCCCGCTGGTGTCGTTCGCGGTTGGAGATGTCCAGGCAGAGTACGACCGGCTCGTCGAGGCTGGGGTCACGTTTCTCCAACCGCCGACCGAGATGGGCCCGGTGACAACCGCGGTGCTGGATGACACCTGTGGGAACCTCGTCCAGCTCGTCGCCTTGTGACAATTGCGGGCGGGCCCGACGGTGACAGCGCCGCGAAATTCAGATGCTTCCGACGCCGCCGCGCCGTACGATCGGCGGTCCTACGTGAGCGACGACTTGGGGGTCGACATGACGACGCTGGAGGACACTTTCGAGGCGCGTCTACCCACGACGCCTGCGGGTGCCGCGGCTCGCTGGTTGATGGACTGGACCCGTCGGCGGGGATCAGGTCTGACCCTCGAAGAGGTCGAGCGGATGTACCACGAGCTGCCTGACGATTTTGAGTTCGACAACTATCTCGGCGGCTGTCAGTGGGTCGACGACCAGCTTGGGGAGAGCTTCAGCGTCGAGTCAATGCAGGCGGATGACCCGACAGCAGTACATGCGATCCTCGTGGCGGCGTCAGGCCGTCGTTGGGAGTGGTCGGTGACGGTGAGCGAAACGGCTCCCCACCACATCACAAATCAGAGCATGCGGCGCGCGCTTCCACCGGGCGTCGACATCCGTCCGGCGCGCCCGGACGATGCGGCCGGCCTCCGCGACGTGGCCCGCCGCGCCGCAGTCCGGCTCACTGACGCGACGATCGCGATCGATCCCGGCGACGACTACTTCGCCGCGTGCCGTCTGATGGGCGAGACCGCAATCACGTTCGTCGCGACCCACGAGGGCACACCTATCGGCATCCACTGCGGAGTCAGCTTTCCGATCCGGCTCCAGGGCACCGACGGCACTTGCTGCCTCATCGCCCACAGCCGCCTGCTCCCCGAGTTCTCCGGTGGCGGCATATGGGGACGGATGAACGATCACGTCTTCGAGCACTTCCAGGCGCAGGGCGGCTGGCAGGTTCCGCTCGGCTATGTACGGCCGGACAACGCCGCCGCGCAGCGGTTAGGTGGCGCGGAAGCACGGTGGCCAACGCGCCCGTTTCGCGCCGTCATCAACTGCGCGGCGACGGCGAGCCGATCCGGAGCCGGTCGCGCCGCGAGCCCTTCCGACGCCGGCCGAATAGTCGAACTGCTCAACCGGTTTCACGCCAAGGAGGAGTTCTACGTCCCGTACTCGGAGGCGGGCTTGACCGAACGTCTCAGCCGCGCGCCGGAGCTCTACGACTTTGCCGACATCCGCCTGGGCGAACGGTCCGTGCTCGGCGTGTGGGCGCGTGGCGACCAGCACACGTATACGCCGGACGACGGCGACGCCACCACGACGGTGCGGGCGGTCGCACTCGACTACGGCTTCGAGCCGGGCGCCGAAGACGAGTTCACCGCGCTTGTGCAAGCGGCCTGTCCAGACCTCGCTGACCAGGGCATCACCCACCTCGGCGTGTTCTCGTCCCCTGCCTCTCCGGGCTCCCGGCTCCTCTCTTCACTGGCCGAGACGACCGAGGCATACGACCTGATGCCGCCGGGGATTCCCGAACCGCCGACCGTCGCCGAGCACGGCGTCTATGTCGACCCCGTCTACTTCTGAGCCCGGCGCCCCTTCCCACAACCCCGTAGGTCGCGGATCCCGACGTAACTGGGTGGAGGTTCTGCAGGCTTGAGCGCTGGACTCGAGGTCATCGCCAGTAGCGACAGCGATCAGGGGCGAAGCGAAAGTTCGGCGCGATCGCGGGGGACAGCCGTACCGCCAGGGCCCCCGTAGGACCACACATACACAAGCCGTCCAGGCTTTGGCACAGAGATATTGATCGCCATCGGGAAGGGTGATGTCTGCTCACCCATCGTGAACTCGCCCGGGCCAGCCTCGTACAACACGGCGACAGAGTCAGCGTGCGAGTGCGCAGTCACGAGCACCGCGCCGCCCCCATGCAGCCGGCCGATCACTGCGTGCTCGATGTGCGGTTGTACACGGCCCGGTACCGCGGGATTGAACGTCTCGTAGTCGATCGCCACGCCAGCTCCATTCGGGA
>CAZWDB010000024.1:0-45309 GCA_964632885.1 uncultured Acidimicrobiales bacterium
GGGGTCTCGGGTGGGGAATCGAGATCGCCGAAGAGGAAGCCGTCTGGCAATGGGGAAACGACCCCGGATACAAGAACTTCGTCATCGGACGGCCGACCCAGCGGGTGGGCGTGGTCGTGTTCACCAATGGCGACCGCGGTGCGGAGGTCTACGCCGACGTCGTCCGAGAACTCCTCCCAGGACCGCATCCGTCGCTCGAAGCCTCTCGTCGACCGGGCTGGATGCGGGGATGGCAGGCGAGCGGCTGACCGCCGGCAAGCTCGCCTGGCCACTTGAGCCACGACGCCGTTATGGCGCGTCCCCACTCACGCCGCACCGTCGATAGGTCGCTCCTGGCTTTAGGGACGACTGAGTTGTCGTCCGGGCGTTAGGTCGCGTGATTGGGCGACACGCTGCCGATGCGTCCGGTGCGTTTGCCGCTCTGCCCGGGATCGGCGGACGCTGTAGAAGGCCACACCGGTGGTGCTCGGTTCCCATGGGCCAGAATGCCGCAGTGAGCCGGTTCCACGTCGGAGTGACTCTCGTGATTCCGATCGACCGCGTTGCCGACGCGGTTGCGGCCTTGCCCGACGCGGAGATCGTCGTCGGCGACGAGGCACAGTCCGCAGAAGAGGGCGAAGCCGAGGTCCGCCTGCATCGCCTCACAGAGTCGGACTCACCGCGGCCATGCGAGTCGCTCCTTTTCAGCGAGGCATCGCGAGCGACAACCTGGCTCTACCGCCACGGTGTTCTTTGTCGCCTGGCCGGTTGGGGCTGCCAGGAGTCAGACGACTAACCAGCCGTTGAGACTTCACCATACGTTGCCGGTTGTGTGGCGCGGTGGTGAGGACAATCAAGCGCGGCCAGCGCCGGCGCGCGAACTGCCGACGCGTACGCCGACGATGCGTACGCCGACGATTTATGCGCTGCTCTGGTCCGAGCGTACGTGGTCGGCGTAACGGAACAATGGGTCGCGCGCACGTGCGAGTTCGGCGGGCCAGGGCTGCTCGAGCGCTTGGCGAACCTCCTCCAGCGAGGTCCCATAGCCCCTAGCGATGCCCTTGAGACGCCATGCCACCCACGCCGCGTCGAGCACACCTTCTACGTTGTCCGACGCAACCTGTCCGGGCCCATAGCGTCCCTTGAGCAGTGTTGCTAGCTCGGACAAAGACATGTCAAGCGGCTGAGGTGCAGCACCGGCGAGGACACGCGCCTCCCGGGGGATGCCAGGTACAGACGGCGGCCATATGTCCATGTCAACCCACAACGGCAGCTCCCCATCGAGCAGCGTCAACACTTGCGATGCCCCGCTCCAAACGTTCCATGACGAGTCGAGTTGCAGCACGACGTCGCCGAAACGGGCGGGCCATGTCAACCGATCTGCGAGAAAGCTGTCGACACTTCCAGGTTCCGGAATAACGACGAGGTCGATGTCGCTGTAGGCATCGTCGGTTCCTGACGCCAGAGAACCAACGAGAAAGAGCGCGCGGACACGCGCGTCGCTACGTGCAGCCGAGACAGTGACGTCGAGCACTTGGGCTCGACGCGCGATCACCATCTCAAGGTCGACGCTCATCGTCGCCAGTGTTGCAGGGCGCACAATCTGTTGCGCCTCCGGCGGATACATCGCCGTCGATCGGTCGCGCCCGCCGCAGTCGGTGCGAAGCGGCTTCGCCGAGTTCGATGCTGGTGCCCGGCCGATTGTGTGGGACGGCCCGCAGCCGATGCGCGGGTCTACGCCGGCGCCTAGCGGCTACGTCCGGCCGCCTCCAGCAGGTCGCCCCAAGCGTCATCACTCGACGCGAGTCGCCCCCAACGCGCCCCGCCCGGCCACGGGCGCACGTGCTCTCGGAGCCGGGCGACTAGGCCAGCTGGTGGCTCAAACGGAACTCGGAGACCGGCGCACACGTCATGGGCGTGCAGAATCAACTCAAGGCCGCCTCGAGGAATAAAGTCCGCGGCCGGGGCACTATGCGGACTCGGGCGACTCCTTATGAAAGCCCGTGCGCCAGGTTCCGCCGCGATCACCACCGAGCACAGGATCCGCGACGCCGTCTCCAAACCCTCGACGAGTCGCTCCGGAGTGGCATCTGGGCCCATCGTAAAGATGCCCCAGTGCATGCCCACACCACGGTCCTCGAGCCTCGACGCCAAGTTGAACGCCGGCGCCAACAGCGTGTCGACCGCATGATCGGCCGTCTGCGTGCAACTCCACTCAAGCGTTCCCGCGGGGACAGACCAGTCACGGTCGGCGCCGAGACGCCAGGCGTCGGCAACGACCTCCGTCAGCGCCGCCAGGTCGCCGGGTGAGAACACGACCTCAGACATCGCCAAGAGTATTGCCGAACCGACGCCCGCATGCCGGCGTAGACCGCATGAACGCGGAGACAGCACGTTCGCTCATCGCCGCGCCCGAGTCGGCGATCCGGTCACATCCTGCGCGCACGCGAGATCGGGCCACGACATTCGGTTGCAGCAAAGCGCCGACCATCGTCGTTCTGGTCGGCGTATTGGCCACGAGGGCGGGAAGACCGGCCACCACAAGGCCGTGTCAGGCGAAGGGCCTTGTCACGCCTCTGGCCACGGGGGAGCAATGAAGCCAAGGAACTCCAGTCCGAGGTCGGAGGCCATCGTGTCATACACGGCGTTCTCGCTCACGAGGCCCGAAAGGACGCCTCCGTTGTTGAGGCCGCGTGTCTCGAGGTCCCGTAGCACGAGATCCGCCATCTGCTTGTCCTTCGCAAGTTCGGGCATTGCGAGATCGAAAGCGGCGCGCCGAGCGGCTGACATGAAGTGCTGGCGTTCAATACCGTGCATCTCGAAGTAGCCAATCGGGTCGGCGAGATAGGTCAGCACCTTTAGATGGAGCGCCGAGAGGTCGTCGATCAAACGAAGGAAGACGAAGATGTACTGGTCGTCGAGGTCCGCATCGGTCGCTGTATGGAGACATGCGTTGCGGAGGGCCTCCAGCTTCGCTTCCTCATGCGTGCGGCCGGCAATTTCGGTGGCAACCATCACCGCCGTGACGACCCGGTCGTCTGAGCGCAGGCTGTCGACCGCCCGCTCAAGGGAGTCGGCTCGCTGGAGAAGCTCTACGAAGCCCTCGCCAATTCGACAGACCCAGTCGTCGCGTCGCTTCCGCACGCTTGGCGCGAACAAGAGGTCAGCTAGGCGATTAACGGCTCCGCCACCGGGAGCCACATCGATGCCAGCCTGGATGATCTGGCGGATGCGGTCGCGAGCCTCATCCTCGGGAAACGGCTCAAGAGTCACCGCACGATGCTCGCGAAAACGGGCTTCCCGTGGGGATGCACCACAAGGACACTGCCGACGATGCCGCTCGGCGGTCTGTTCGTGCGAGCGCCGTACATCGCCGGCGTTCTGTCACGTCGAACGTCCTCGACGAGCTCTGACGTCCGCCGACTGCACACGAGTGCTCGCAGGCTGACCAGGTAGCCCGGCAACGCCGGCACGGGTTTGGCCGTTGCGGCCTCCTCGGAAGACCCGAGTCGTGCCAACCCTCACCACTGACAGTCGCCGTGAGCCAGACTGTCCGCAGGATGCCGGACTGGGAAACGGTGTGCCGACTCGCAGCAGAACTGCCCGGTGCCATGTTGGATAGCGACGACGCGCACAATCCAGCGTGGCGGGTCAACGGCAAAGTCCTCATCCGACGCAACCCACGTCTCGACGAGGTCACCGACGACGAGGTCGTCGCCATCAGGACAACGCTTCCGGAACGAGAGGCGCTCATGGCTGAAGACCGACAGACCTACTTCCTCACACCCCACTGGTCGAAGCCGCAGAACCCGTCGATCTTGGTCCGCCTCGCAACCGCCGACGAGGCCCAACTTCGGGAACTGATCACTGAAGCCTGGCGGGCACGCGCGAATCGGACGCAGCTGGCGGAGTGGGCCGGGCGGTAGCCGCTGCCGCTCAGCCATTACCGGCATGAACCGCCGCCCGCGTTGCCCGCCGTCAGACACCCAGGCTCAGCGCCGTCATTACGTCGCGGACAGCCGACCGGATCGCGTAACCGTCACCGTCGTTCCATGACACGCGGACTCAGTTCAATAGCGATGCGATGAGCGGCTCGGCGACGGTCCCGAAGGGTTCGTCGCCTGTGGCCAAGCGAGCCGCCAGCAGCTTGCCCACCGGCGGCGTCGACCCTCAGCACCAACGGCGGGTCCAAATACTCAGTTCACGCGGCCTCGACCCATGGTTGACAGCGCAACGGCGAGGGTGTGTGATAGTTGGCGATGGCGCTGGACCGAGCGCCGAGTCATGAAGCGTCCGCCCCAGCCGGGGCTTCGTTGGCGAAGGGGAATCGGCCCTCAAGGTCAGGTCAATTGCAGGCCGTCTCTGGTCACCGCGTCGCTGGGGGGCGAAGGTGCCATGAGGAGGCTTGGTATGACGAAGCAGGGCAGTTTCAAGCGTGTTGTGCGCCGCCGGGCTCAGGAGTCGGGCCAGCGCTACACCGCGGCACTCGCCGAGTTCGAAGGTGATGGGCTGGAGGCTCGTATCTGGCATCGGGCTGATCCCGATCGGCTCGTGGACCACCTGCGGGAGCACTATGGCGGCGGCATCGTGGCGGCGACGCCGTGCGGTGCCCATACGCAGTGTGTGTTCCGCGTCGAACGACGCGATGGCCCCGCGTGGCTGGCGCGAGTGCACTCACCACAACGCCCCTTAGGCCGTGTCGAGGGCGACGCCGCGGTGCTCGCGTTCCTGGAGCACCACGGCTACCCCGCGGAGCGGCTGGCGACGAGCGACGCGGTGTCTGAACTCGACGGCCAGGGCGTGATCGTGACCGAGTTCATCCCTGGCGGCCTGCCCGCCGGCGACGACACGGATGCGCGCCACGCCGACCTGCTCGGTCGCTTGCACGCATTACCGCTCGACGAGACCGTGACTCGTGAGGGGGGCGCCTTCGCGCATGACCCGGCGCGTGAGGGGCGCGTAGTGCAAGACCTCGCCGCCGCCATGTCGTTCCTCAACGCCGCCGATGGCTTGGTTGCCGTCCAGCACCGCGAATGGTTCGAGGAATTGCGGAAACGGGTCCGCACCAACGACGACGCCGACGGGCTTCCCGACGCGCTGACCCACAGCGACCTCACGCCGTGGAGCGACCACGTGATCGCCGGGAGCGACGGGCTACACGCGATCCATTGGCAGGCTTCCGGGCGCGGCTCGCGTGCCGCCGAGTTCGCCTGGTTGGTGCACACCACGAATGCCGATCAAGCGGTGATGAGCGCTTACGGGGCGCATGTGGAGCTCACCACTGAGGAACTCGACCGGCTCGCAGAGTTGATCCTCATCAGGCCCCTGTACCTCAAGTGTTGGTACTACTGGCGCTCGGTTGCCGGCGGCACCCAGCCCACCGGCTCGGAGAGATGGTGGGGGTGGGCTGACGCCGATGAGGCTGCATCTCTCGCGGCCGCGGCGCGCCAGGTCTGAGGGCGATAGCCAGGACATCACCGTGGGTTGAGATCGTCGGCCGCCAACTCGAGTCCGCACTCGACTTCATGGAGGCGGTGGTGCGGGATTGCCCGGACGAGCTGTGGCAAGCGAACATGTGGGAGTTGCCGGAGCCATCCGGCGAGGGGATGCGCGACGCCGACGGAAACCTCGTCACCGACCCTGCAGAGCGACACGCGCTTGTCGCGCTTGCCCAATGGAACGGCCAGCCCTGGGGCGTCGCCTGGCACGCGCTCGAGATCCTCGAATACAACCTCACCGCCTACTTCGTCGAGTGGGAACCATGGTCGGGCTTCGGTGGGAAGCGACATTGGCCTGAGATCCCTCTCTCCGCTTGGAGCCGGACGGAGATGCTCGGCTACATCGACTACTGCCGCGAGCGTGTCGCCTACGCGCTCAAGGAGTTCATGGAGGAGAAGGCAGCAACGGCCGACCGCCACGGCCGGCTGTACGGGGACAGAGTGATAGGGAAGATGAGGCACGTCGTCGAGCACGCCACGCAGATCCGACAGTTCATCGACTGGACCGCTTCGGGCCTCATCCCTGACCCAGCGATTCACTCGCCCACCGAAGGACGATGGGCCAGGCGGTGAGAATCGGATGCATCTCGACGTATAGGTCTTTGCGTGGGTGTAGGTCTCCGCCAGCCGAGGCGATGCCGATCCGCCGCTGGCACGTTCCTTCAGTGTGTGGAGCCGTACTTCTCGCGGTGGTGCTCGTCCGCATCGGGTGCTGTCGTTCCGGACGGGAGCGGAGCTTGGAGGCCCACCCGTCGCCCATCTGGATCGGCGATCACGGCGCTCATGACGCCCCAGTGCTCAGGGTGGAACGGCTCGACGAACTCCGCGGGCCGGTCGGGCCTGAATGCCTCGGCGTCGGGGACCTTCAGGATCGGGACGAGCGTGAGTTCAGCCTCGTGTTGTTCCTGAATGAACAACCAGGGGCCGCCACTCGGGTGTTCCCACCTACCCGAGCCATGGTCGGTCTCGTAGGTGTTCTTGTAACCCAGCGACGCCCAGAATGCGGCGGTAGCGCCGTAGTTCCGGGTCCGGATGGATAGCCCTTCGATGCCTTCAGTGGCCACGATTTCGATCCTTTGTCACGCCGTCGTGTCTCAACAGATAGGCGCGCAGTGCCTGCTCGACGATCGCTGACAGCGAGCTCTCGGTATCGACGGCGTGGTGCTTGACCTCTCGGATGAGGTCGAGCGGCAGGTAGACGTTGAACTGTTTCACCGACGGCTTGTCCGGCATGTCTTTCCAGACGGTAGGTTGCTAGCATCCTTGTATGCAAGCCGGAGTCCTCGCTACGGCGGGGCACCCACCGGGCTCCTATCCAATACCGGACACCGGCGTTCGCCGAAGCTGCGGGTCGAGTGCCGCATGCGCAGTGAAAGGGCAGAACCGAAGTGACAACACCAATCAACCCGATCGTCGTACTCGTCATCTATGCATCCGATGTCGACGCGTCCGCACGCCTTTATCGCGAGGCTTTCGGCATCCCGCTCAAGGTTAAGGACCATGGCGGAGAGGACCCCTGGACGGGAGGCCGCCATGCGTCGTACTCCTTCTCGGAGCTGCACTTCGCGATCTACCAGGCAAAGAGTTCGGTGACGACGGGTGCCCAAATCGGCCTGGTGGTGTCCGATCTAGGGCAGGCCATGAGACCGCGGTCGCAGCGGGCGCGTCGGTCGTGCATGAGCCGCGAGAGGAACCGGACGCGAACTGGGGACGAACTTCGAGATATCTCGACCCCGACCCTCTCGTGGCCGAGCTCGTCGGCGCGGTGTCCCAGAACGCGCAGAGCCATGCCTGGCGACGGCGACCCATCCGCGATCCCCCCGCCTGCGGCGGTCGTCTGCGACCATTGGCCGACTGAGAGAGGAGGTCTTACCGATGCAGCGGGTGCTCGTCACGGGAAATGCCGGCACTGGGAAGACCAGCTTGGTTCGAACGCTAGCGGCGGCGTTGGAGATCCCCGGCTACAGCCTGGACAGCATTGTCTGGCAGCCAAACTGGAACAAGACGCCGGCCGAGACGAAGCGGGCCCGGGTCCAGGAGCTCGTCGAGCAGGAGCGCTGGGTCATCGACGGCGTCAGCTTTGCCGCCATGGCCGCGGCAGACACGGTCGTCTTCCTTGACCTGCCGCGCCGCACCGCAGCTCGACGCGCTGCGCTGCGGACTGCCCGGAACCTCTTCCGGACCCGCGCGGAGATGCCCGAGGGCTGCGTCGAAGCGCTCGTGATTCCCAAGCTCGCACGGATCGTCTGGGCCTTTCCGACGACCACGCGGCCTCGGATCCTCGACGCGCTCACGGAGCGTCCCGACAGGCAGATGGTTGTGCACGTCCCGTCCGCATCAGCGCAGCGGCAGCTCGTAGCGTCGATCGGCGCAGCACACGATCGCCCAAGCCTCATCCAAGCGTTTCGATTGCTGGCCGCTAAGAATGAGCGTGTTCCGCAGCCCTGACCGGCGACCACTTCCCAGGCATTCCGTGCCACAAGGGCCGCCGAGGCCTCAACAGCCACGGTGCCCTCGCGACGCGCCGACCTGTCAGACGTTGGGGACCTCCCGACCGCGATTGTGTGTTGCCTGAGGTGTGTGGCTCCGGCTCAGCTTGGTAGCACCCGCACGCTCGATCCGCACGAACAACCCGTTCGCGCGGCGAACTTCTCGCATACCTGGCGAAGCCACCTTCGACGGACAGGTCCACCGCGAACCCGACAGTGGCAGCCAACGCAGAGGACTCGCCTCACTCTCGGGGTGCCGAAGAGTGTTGGGCAGGCTCTTGAGGATCTTTGGGGAACTCTCGATGTGCCTGATACCGCTGGTCTCGATCTAGTGGAGTTCGCCAGCCGCCTCGAGGGTGTTGATCGCCGTAATCGATCTTGCTACTCAGGGAGAGGCGTTGTCTGCCCTGGTGTGCTCCCGAGGGCTAGACCAGCCGGCTGGAGCGTTGGGCGCCCAGCAGAGTGCCAGGAGTGTGTCTCCTTTGGCGCGGTCGACAGGCTCGAAGAGGATCCACTCCTCGGGAAGCACGTCGGCCGTGACGCGTGGCACGCCGACCGGTCTGCCCCGGCCCTTGCAGACGAACGAGGCAGGGTCGAAGCCTGCTGCGCCATAGGCGTGCGCGATTGCCGTGCCTACCTCCTGTTGTGTCGTGGTGGGAGCCTGGCCTGGCAGGGGGACAGCCGTCTCGTTCATCGAGAGCATGCGCAGGCTGGCGGGGTGCGCGGTTCGGCCGCAGTTGAGCACCTGGCGCGCGGCGCTCACGTCCACGCCGGCTGCGAGGACGGCGTGCCCTAGCCATCGGGCGATCTTGTGCCGCCGGTATTGCTCAGCGACACAGCACAGCCCCCCGAGACTGACGGGTCGCGACCCAAGCACCGGCAAGTCGAGGTCCCGGGTCTCCCCTATGGCGAAGCCGATGGGTTCGTCGTGTGACACAGCGATCGCGAGGTAGCCGAGGTGTTTTAGCGAGTGGTCCAAGTAGTCGTGGTCGGCGTCGTCGTAGGTCTGCTCGAAGAGCATATGAGCTGTGGCTCGTTCAGTTGCTCCGAGTTCGCGACTCGGATGGACGCGGTAGTCGAATCCGGGGATGTCCGGCCAGCTGATCAGCGAGTAGCTGGTGATGCGGCCCTCGTCATCGACGCTGCAGTGAAGAAACCACGTTGCTGCAGGTCCTCTCACGACGAGACCTATTCGTTGCTCGTCGTGGTGTCGGACGGAGCTCACCGTGAGCGGGCCGTGGAGACGCATGCCTGCGATGAGTTCCGCCTGGATGGTGTGGGCTGGACGGAAGGCGAGGACGCCAGGGCTCAGCATTGACTCCACTTCTGTGAGGTCGGGCGTAGACGAAGCAAACGACATGATCCAGGTTGCCGCCCGACCCGCCGCCGAGTCAGCGATCGGGCCCGTCATGTGATTGCCCGATCAAACTCGCGGCTGGCGGCGGCGCCGAGGAGTGTGACCGCTGTCGCTGTCAACAAGAGCGGCACCAGGATCGCGAGCGTGAAGCCGTTGAGCACCGCTGTGCGGCTCGCCTCGACGACGTGAGTCACTGGGTTGAGGCTGACGATGATCTGCATCCAGGAGGGCAACAGCTCCGCCGGCGCCATGATCGTTGAGGCGAAGATCAGCGGAAGGAACACCAGGGTGGCTGCCGCGCTTGTGCCTTCGACGGTCTTGGTGCGGAGAGCGATCAGATTCGACGCTGCCGCGAACACCATGGCGAAGACGAGGGTGAGGGCGATCATGACGAGTGCTGCCTCGAGCCCACCGGCGAGCTCGGCTCCGTACAGCAGCGCGAGAGACAACAAGATCACCGCTTGGGTGGCCACTCGCGACGCGTCCGCGAGGAGCTTGCCCGCCAGGATGCTTGAGCGATGGATTGGCGCGCGGAGAAAGGCGTCCGTGAGCCCGGTGTAGATGTCGACGACAACTGCGAGCCCCGAGTTCATGGCGATGGGAAGTGCTGCCATCACCAACAATCCGGGCAAGAAGAAGGCCAGGTAGGAGTCGTAGCCGAGGTCACGGAAGGCGGGCTCTTCCCCGAAGCGAGAGAAGATTCGTGTGAACAGGAACAGGTAGAGAACAGGCTGGAAGAGGTAGGTCGCGATCATCAGCCGCGTCCTCAAACTCCGCCTTATGCTTCTCTCCGCGAACAGCAACGTCTCGCGGATCCGGCGCTTCATCGCTGCCTCCCCCCGAGACTGCCAACCGCGAACGAGGTCATCGGCCGATCAGCCGTGTCGGGCTCTCCGGTGCCAGTGGCAGTGTGGCGAAGAAATACCTCATCGAGGGAGGGCGGGCCAAAGCGTGCCATCGCGATGCCAGCGCCGGTGCTCGCAGCCGCGGTGACGGCCCTTCCTATCGACTCCGGACCGTCGAGGGGGACGACAAGGACACGATTACGAGCAACAACGCTCGTCTGAACCGCGGCTTGGACTGCAGTGAGTGCGTGCTCAAGGTGTTCGGCCTCGGCGACGTCAAGTTCCAAATACAACATCGAGTCGCCAACGGCCGCCTTCATCCCGGCGGGCGTGCCGGTCGCGGTGACCCGGCCGCTGTCGATTATGACGAGCCTCTCGCAGAGTTCGTCGGCTTCATCCAGGTAGTGGGTCGTCAGGACGATCGACGTCCCCTGCTGATTGAGCATCTGGAGCTGCTCCCACAACGCATGCCGAGCTCGCGGGTCCATGCCCACGCTCGGCTCGTCAAGAAGCAGAATCTTGGGCCGATGCACCAGCGCCTGGGCTACATCAAGGCGGCGTCGCATGCCGCCCGAGAGCGTCGCTGCCCGGCGATCCACCAACGACTCCAATCCGAAGGAATCGATGAGCTCATCGCACCGCTTGACCGCGGCCTTTCGAGCTATGCCGTACAGGCGTGCTCGGAAGACCAGGTTCTCACGCACAGTCAGGTCGTTGTCGATCCCCGTCGCCTGGGCCGCATAGCCGACGAGGCGACGCACTCGGTCGGGATGCCGCGTCACCTCGTGCCCACCCACGACGACAGAACCAGACGACGGCACAAGCAGGCTGGCCACTATCCGGATGAGGGTCGTCTTGCCGGCCCCGTTGGACCCGAGCACGCCGAAGAACTCTCCGTCGTTGACGGATGCAGTTACCCCGTCCAGAGCAATGACCGACCCATACCTCTTGCGGACGTTGTCGACTTCAATGACTGCCACGGCAGGAATCATACTACTCAGTAGGATGATTGCAAGCTATTCTTACGGCCATGGCCGGTGTGACCAAGGAAGTGCGGGCCCAGAACCGACAGCGGCTGCTCGACGCCGCGGCCGCAATCGTCGCCGAGCAGGGCTTCCATCAGGCATCCATCGATGACATCGCAGCCCGAGCGGGGCTAACGAAGGGCGCGGTGTACTCACACTTCAAGAACAAGGAAGAAGTGCTGTTGGCGCTCCTTGCACAGCGCAGCGACGAAACAAAGGCCCACACCAAAGAGGTTCTCTCGCGTGACACGTCAAGGCCCGATCGCCTCGGCCAACTCTACGAGCGGTCACTGGCCCAAGTCACCGACGTGCAGGCAACCATGCTGCAGTTCGAGTTCTTCGCCTACGCCCTCCGCCACCCCGACCTGCACGATGACCTCATCGCGCGTGGATGGATGTCCGTCGACTGGCTCGGGGACGTGATACGCGAGAACTGGGAGCGTGCCGGTGTCACACGTCGAGTCGATCCCCGCGTTTTCGCCGTGATGCTCAACGGTGCAACGACCTACTGCGCAATGTTGCACGCGGCTAACCCGGGTGGCGATGCCGCACGCCTCCACAAGACAGCACTGCAGTTTCTCGTGACCGCTGCCCAGAGCTGAGGACGGCAGGGTCAAACGCAAGCGGAATGGGGCCACCTCATCAGCACCGCCCGCTGCATAGCGCCGATCTACAGCGGCATGCGGGCAGCGCGACCAGGTGATCTGCGGGATCGATAGGCTCGGCATCGATGCTCTGGAACCGGCGCTGGGGGTGGCAAGAGCATGAACAAGGGCTTGGTGATCGTCGTGATCGAGGTCGCCGACGTAGAACGCTCGGCGATGCTCTACCGAGAGGCGTTCGGCATAGACCTTCACCTCGACGACCACGAAGGGGGTGCGGCGGGCGCGGGCGACCGGTGGACAAGCGGGCGGCACGCGGCAGTGTCGTGGACGACTGGCGGGTACTTGCACTTCGCGATCTATCCCGCAAAGGAGGATGGCCCCACGCGGGGCGTCCAAGTCGGCTTCATCGTCGACGACATCGCGGCAGCGCACAGCGCCGCGGTCACCGCCGGCGCCGAGGTGATTCACGGACCACGTGAGGAAGGAAACTGGGGGCCCACCTCCCGCTACCGGGACTTCGATGGCAACGTGATCAGCCTCACCCAAGCCCGAGCCAACTGAGGACACTCCGCGGCAGACACGGTCACAGGCGCGCCTGCCACCCACGCCACTCTCGGCGCGCCGAGTCGACGTGCGGATCACGCCGCGATGAACAACCGGGCGCGGCAGAACCGCGGGCAACACCGTCGATCGGCTCGGCTCTGAAGCAGCGCCTTGGCACGGATATGCCTAGGTGGTCGGGGATCGGTTTGCGCTTGGCTGGTAACGGCAGCCGGCTGGGGTGGGCCTTTGTTGGGTGTGGGGAGGAGGCGAACGATCCGGGGCGGCACCGAGTGGATCCCGCTGGACGAGCTTGTGGTGGCTGCCGCGGCGGGCGGGCACGACGCCGCGGCGGAGATCATCAGGCGCTTCCGCCCGATGGCGTGCGCGTACGCGGCACGGATGGTCTCGGCGCATGTGGCCGAAGACGTGGCTCACGACGCGCTGGTCGAGGTGCTTGACTCGCTCGCCGAGTTGCGGCAGCCGTTCGCGCTCCCGCTGCTTGTGCGTCTGTCGGTCCTCAAGCACGCCGACCGATATAGGCGAGGTCATCGTGATAGGCAACCGATCCCTGCTGTGGTCCAAGACGAGCCGGAAGACTCGGACCCAGCGCACGTCGTGTTGCGCCGCGATCTCGTCATGACCGTGCGTGCGGCGCTGCAGGCCGCGCCCGAACCCGACCGGCGGCTCCTCGAGCTTCGCTACATCGCCGAGTGGTCGATCCGTGACCTCGCGGCGGTGACGGGCCTGACCGAAGGAGCAACCCGAAAGCGTCTACACGACGCTCGTCGCCGCCTCCGCTCGCCCCTGACCGCAGCCGATTTGGCGCCAAGTCCAAGGAGTCCCGCTATGTCTGATCCCACCGCTTGCCTCGGCAACACCTATGCAGCCGACGGCTCGTACCTCGACGACCGCCTCGACCGGGTCGCAGACCGGGCCCCGCTTCCTGACTTCGGCATCGGGGCCGCCTTCGACTCGCCCGGTGCGGAGCGGCTCACCACCGGCCTGAAGGTGATTGACACGCTTGCGGCCCTCACCCGCGGCGGCCGACACGACATCGTCGGCCCGTTCGGAACGGGCCACCTCGTGTTGGTTCGTGAACTCGTCGCCCGCGCCGGCCGATCCCGGCCCACCGCCTGCGTGGCGGTCGGATCCCGCAGCTGGCACAAGGGCGGATTCTCCAGTTTCCACAAGTTCGGAGGCACAAGCCCCGACCGCAGCCGATTCACCGTCATCCTCGGAGCAGCACCCCAAGACGCGGCGCCAGCCCTCGACCGCGGCAGCCGCCTCGCTCGCGCCCTCACCCACGACCGTGATGTCATCTTGGCCGTCGACGACTGCACCGCCTTCCGCGCCGCGGACCAGTTCGCCACGCTCCGAAACGGCCTCACCGCAGACGGGCACACAATGACGGTGCTCCATGTGGATTGCTACGGCGAAGGCTTCGACGCCCCGGAACGCCCCGGCTATGACGCACGAATCAGTCTCTCGCTCCAGCTCGCCGCGACCGGGCTGTTCCCAGCCATCGACCCTGCAGCGTCGCGGTCCGCGCTCCTAGAAGGCAACACTCCCGAAGGCGAACGCGCCCGCCGGGCACGAGCACTCCTCGCGGCTGCCCAAGAGCTCACCGACGCGCTGGCGCAAGGACTCGTCGCCGACGACGCAGACCGCCAGGCATGGATCGACCCGTCGGTCGCAGCCGCCGAGGTCGACGGGCTCATCACCCAAGCCGGCGGCAGCTAGACGGGAGCGGCAACCGCAGTCCTGGCGCGACACCCGCGCATTCTGGCGCGAGATCGCGCGCACGTCGCCGTCGATCCGTCGCGCTCGACTCCGCCGAGCGATCAGACTCTTCCAATGGATCGGGAACTGACCGCGATCACTCGTGAGGACGCTCGACTCGTCGCAGACGTCGTCGGCGACGGGCCGCCGATCTTGTTTCTCCACGGACATGGATACACGAGGGCTAGCTGGTTCAGTGTATTCGGCGACCTTGGACGGTCCTTTCGATGCATCGCGCCAGATCAGCGCGGGTTCGGCGACAGCTCGGGCTCGCAAGACGCGGCGTGGAGCGAGCTCGCGGCCGACGTCGGCGGCTGGGTTGAGCTCGCAGGATCCCCGGCGTTGCTCGTCGGGCACTCCTGGGGCGGGAAGATCGCGCTTGTAGCCGCCGCGAGCGGCGTTCCCGTCCGCGGCGTGTACTGCGTCGACGGCGTCGCTCTGAACCACGGCGGCAGCCTTGGTGAGGACGTCTACCAGCAGATTCGAGTGCCAATCGGTGCACTGTTCGCCACCGTCGTTCAACCCGCAGCCGGACTCGGATACGACCGCGACGCGATCAGCGCGTGGGCAGAACGCAATCCCCACGTGCATGTCGATTGGATCGATACCAGCCACGACATCCCTAGCGAGGGCAGCCGGGAGCTCGCTCGCCGCATCGCCAGCTTCGACCGACTTACGAGATGACCGGGAGGTATGCCAGCGTCGGCGCCGCGCCAACTCAGGGGCTAGCCGCGGCGACGATATGTTGCGGCGGACGGCGATCCCGACCCGTCTGGCGCGCGCGGTCGGCTGTCCTGACCGCGGGATGCCTGAGTCGCGAGGGAGAATGTTGGCGTGCGCGTTCAACTGGCGGCCCCCGCCGCGGCAGTGGTCTTTGCCTTGCTGTGCCTCGCCATCGCTGTAAGCGGAGGCATACATCCACTCACAAGCCGATCGAACTGGCGATGGTCGTGGGAATCTCCACCGACCGCTTTCGTCGGCTACGCGATCTTGGTCGCAGCCATTCTAGGGGTGAGCGCCACGGCGTGGCGCTCGCTTCGACAAGGCCGGTGGCTCCATGTCGGTCTCGCCATCTTCTTCGTCGGACTGACTGCGGCTGGCGTTCTCGTCGTGTGGCGGGCGGGATCCTGGCTGCCGGACTTCAGGGCCGAGGTCCTTCCGGACCCCGCGGCCGGGCGATGGCGGAGCAGGTCCGTGTGAGGTTCGGTCCGCTTATCAAGAAGAGAACTAGCACTCTGTCCTGACATTCGGTACGGCCAACTTGGCGCACGGTGCCGTCGTTATGGCGCGTCCAGAGCACGAGCCAGTGCTGTCGTGTGGCGCCCTTCGGAGGGTGACGGCTGGCCTCTGGCACGGGCCGGCAGTCCTGGTTGCCTGGGCGCAGGCAGCACCTTCGTCGGATAGGAAAGTCTTGTGCCTCGGCCTCACCGCCCCCGTAGGTTGTGCCCGTTATGTCGGACGGAGCGACGAACTGGCCGTGGCGGGTTGTCGTGCTCGCCCATCCCCGCAGCGGCAGCAACAGCCTTGTCGAAATCCTCGATCGGCATCGATACGTGTCGATCGTGAATGAACCCTTCAACGAGAACTTCGCCAGCTGGGGTCCAAACAACCCCGACTACGCAGCCCGCTTGAGCGATGGTGAATCGTTCGAGGATCTGCTCGACGAGCTGTTCTCCACGTTCACTGGGCTAAAGGAACTCAGCTACCAGGTCGACGATGACGCACTGGCGACTCTCGTAGGCCGGCCTGACGTGAAGGTGATCGCGCTCCGCCGGCGCAACGTGCTTCAAACGGCCCTCTCGCAGGTGATCGCTGAGCGCACCGGGTTGTGGAAGACGTGGGATGCCGAGCGTGCCCTCGAGGACTACTACCACGGCCTCCCGGCCCTCGACGTCGCCGAGCTGGCCAGTCGCATGCAATGGACGAGCGATGAGACCGCCCGAATCGACGCGGCGGTCGCCGCTCTAGCGCCCGGTCGCCTGATGCGGGTCGACTATGAAGACCTCTACGAGTCGCAGCCGCACGAAGCGCAAGCGGTCGTGAGGCACATCTGGTCCTTCCTCGACCTCGAGCCTGTCGATGCCGCCGTCGTCGGCCACTTCCTCTCGGACGCAGTGCGACAAGCCCGCCCGTCGACCTACGGCCAGATCCCTAATCTCGCTGAGGTCGAGGCAGCGCTCGGCAACGATGCCACCGGCCATCTACCCGCTTGGATAGCGCAACCGTCCTGACGTCCGCCCCTGCTGCCCGGGCCAGACTCACCGGACAAGCGCGATCTCGCGCGGCTGCGTCCATGCCCTACCCTCGACCCGCCCGGTCTGACGTTCTTGAGGATCGCGGCCGCGGATGGCGATAGTCGAGAGCCGTCCGCCCCCGGCCTTCGCCTTATCGGCGACGACGTCGCAAGCACTGACCGGCGAGGCCGGTAACGAAGAGGCCTTATCGCCGTCTCGACGGAGGTGTACTTGAGTGAGGGCTCCTCCGACGCGCATGCCTCGTTAGGGTGCGTGGGATGGAGCGTGGTCTCACACTCAGCGAGCAGTTCTTCCGAGATCAAGCGCGCTCCGGCGCGACGGGCGATCTGTCAACGGTGCTGAACCGCCTGAGCCTCGCGGCCAGGATGCTCGCGGCAGAAATCATGCGCGCCGGCTTCGTCGGAAAGCTTGGGCTCACCGGGGAAACGAACGTTCAGGATGAACAAGTGCGCGAGCTCGACGTCATCAGCAACAACATCATCCGGCAGGTGCTTGACAGAGCGCCGATGGTCGCCGGGTTCGCGAGCGAGGAGATGGAAGACGTCTGTCCTCTCAAGGGTTCCGAGGACGGCCGATACGTGGTCACGGTTGATCCGCTCGACGGCTCCGGCAACGTCGACGTCGACGGGGCCATGGGAACCATTTTCGGCGTCTACCGGAGGGCAGAGACGCGAGTGGGGCGGCCAGCGGCCGTCGAAGACTTTCTATGGCCCGGGCACGAGCTGGTCGCTTCCGGCTACGTCTTGTATGGGCCCTCGACGATGTTCGTGTACTCCGTCGGTGGCATCGTTCACGGCTTCACCCTGGACCGCTCGATCGGAACGTTCTTCCTTACGCACCCGGACATGCGCGTCCCTGAGGGCGTCGGTACATACGCCGTGAACGAGGCCAACGAAACGCAATGGGACAACCAGACACGGGCCATGGTCGCCGCGTTTCGCAGCCAGGCGACGCGGTGCGGCCCGCGCCAGGCGCGGTACTCCGGTGCGCTCGTGGCTGACGTGCACCGGACGCTTGTGCGCGGCGGCGTGTACATGTATCCCGCAACTCACACGAAGCCAGACGGGAAGCTCCGGCTGCTGTTTGAAAACGCCCCGCTCGCCTTCGTCGTCGAGCATGCCGGCGGAGCTGCGACAACCGGCCTCGAGCGTGTCCTTAATGTCGCTCCTACCAGTCTCCATCAGCGGACACCGCTCTTCATCGGGAGCTCCGGCGACGTCGCCGAAGTAATGCGACTCGTGTCCTCCGCATGACGTGTTCGGCAGCCGAATCAAGGCCAAGCGGGCGCCGGACCTCTCTACGGTCGAGCGGGCTAACCCAGCAGAGCCGGGACGTCGCGGGCGAACTGTTCGTCGGTCCGGAACCAGTAGCCCGAGCCTCCTGAGCGTCGCCACGCCTCGATGAGATCGGGCCGGTTGTCGATGAGCAGGACCTGGGACCTCGCCCCGTCGAACCCGAGCCGCTCGATCGCCCGAACACAGAGCTCGTTCTTGTCGGCCGTTCCTTCGAGCGCGGACACGACGACGGTATCGAACACCGATGCCAGTTCATGCTCGCCAACGACGTACTCGGCAAACAGGTCGGGGTTCACCGTGACGAGAGCCTGCGGGCGCCGACGCTCCTTCGCAACCCGCCATGCCGTCGGGTTGAACACGAGCTGGCGGCAACACTCCCGCGCATGCGCCTCGATCGCCCCGATTGTCATGCCAGTTCGCGAGGCGAGCGAATCGAAGACGTCGCCGCAAGAGGCGCGTCCGACCTCCCAGTCCTCGGCGACTTCCGCCATTACATCCGCCCAGGCGATCTCCCAAGTTGGAAAATCCGCAGGCGGGCGCCGCATCCAACGCTCGTCCACGAGGGTGTCCCCGAAATCCCACAGCAGCACAGTGGGGCGCACGCACCAAGTCTCGCAGAGAGTGGCGGAGTGTCGTGCCCTGCGAACCGATTCGTGCGACGGGCGCTCTCAAACACGACGGCGGCCGAGGACATACACGCAGCGGGGCCGACTGGCAACACGCCTATTCGAACTCGAGTTGGAGTTCGCACCTCGCGCGGTCCCGCAGCGGCACCGTTGGCCCTGCAGTCCGTCTGCCCGTCTCGGTTGTTCCGCGCCGCTTCTTGCCGAGGCACGAGATGGCGATATGGCGCGAGCGGAGTGCACGCCGACCCGTCGATACTGGGCCGTTATTCGCTGATGCGACGCTGTGGGTTTGGCGATGATTGACGCCATGAGCGATCTCAGCGGTAACAACCTCAGCGGCAGACGAGCCGACATGTTCATCGATCTCAAGGACGACCCGCGGGAGAACGGGCCAAGACTGGGTGATGAGCGCACCACGCTGATCGAGTTCTTGCGCTGCGCCCGCCTCACGTTGGAGATGAAGTGCTCAGACCTTGACGCCGAGGCGCTGGCGCGGCGTTCCGTAGAGCCGTCCACCATGTCGCTGCTCGGACTGATCCGACACCTGGCCGAAGTGGAGCGTGACTCGTTCCGGAACATGATGGCCGGACAGGAAGCCCCGCGGCTGTTCTGTTCCGACGCCGACCCTGACGCAGACTTCAACGGAGCTCTTGCCGACTCCCAGGTGGCGGCCGAGGCGTGGGAGGCATGGCGAAAAGAGGTGGACTTCGCCGAGCGGTTCGTGGCCGAGGCATCCAGCCTCGACATCACCGGCAACAGTCGTTGGCACGGGCCGACCTCGCTGCGCGAGATGCTGGTCGAAATGATCTGGGAGTACGGCCGCCACCTCGGTCACGTCGACCTGTTGCGTGAGCGAATCGACGGACGGATAGGCCAATAGCGTTCAGCACGCGGCATGCGCCCGCGATCGACGTTCGCGGGCGGCGCATTATGCGCTCCTTGGACAAGCAGCGGTCCCGTCGATCTGGTCGCCTGCGCTCAACCGGGATCAGTTGCCGGTAGGACCTTGCGCCAGTGGTGCGGCTGAAGCTCTCCAAGCCGGAGGGAACGCCACCCGCCCTGCGCTTCGCCTACGCCCACAGCGACCTCTGGGCCGTACAAGAACAACCTCTCTTGACAAACGCCGCATGGAGCGAGCACGAGGTACGAACCATCGGGCCTCGTCGTGACGCAGACGGACGCGACCACGGAGACCCCGCGCTTGAACGCCTCACACAGCGCCCCAGTCTCATGGCAGAGAGCGACAGCGTCGTTCACGGAGTCCGGCGCGGTGCTCGTCACGATCGCGCCGTCATTGAGCCGCATCGCGGCCGCGCCCGCCCACGGCTCACCCCCGAACCGCTGTCGGACAAGGTCGATTGCAGCGTTGACGAGCTCTTCATCGACAGACACGAGCCCCATCTTGGCGCTCAACTCGGCGGCGGTCACGATCTGTCGCGCGAGAAGCGCCGCGCCGAGCCGCCGTTATCTGCTACACCGCCGCCGCGCCGGGCCAGGCCAGTCACGACTTGAGAAGGTCTGCGCCGCGGGTGATCAGCGAGGTCTCTGTCGGCACGCGGACGGCGCGTCGAGAGCCGATCTCGCTCAGCGGCGCCCAGATAACGTCAGCCCCGACCATGTCATCACCGGGCACGATCGTGCCTCCCTGGTAGCGCGCCGCATAGGTGATCGACACCAGCGGCGGCAGGAAGGTGTCATAGGCGACGGTGTATGCATGGACGGTGAGCAACGGTCCGACCTGAACGTCGCCGACCTCTTCGCGCAGCTCGCGTCGCGCTGCCTCGTCAAGGCTCTCCTCCGCCTCGACTGCCCCACTCGGACACTCCCAGTCCTGCGTGGAGGGACGCCGTAGGAGCAGGACTTCGTCCTGGTCGTTGTACACAAGTACGCACACGCCGATAGGAAGACAAGAGAAGCGTCGCGGCTTCAGCGTGTCGCGAATGGTCGGCGCGGCTGCCAGCAGGTGCCGCGCGCGTGATGCAATCACGAGACCATCCCACGGCGCGGACTCCGCCGACCGGAGCCGATCCAGGAGAGTCGTCGCGTGGATCTCCATCTTGTGACCAGAAGGATCACGGAAGTACAGCGACTCACCCTCGGTCCAGTTGTCCTGCCAGACCTCACAGCCTGCGGCGCCTATCGCCGCTGCCATCGCTTGGAACTCCGCGGGCATCACATCGAAGGCCAGGTGCGAATAGTCCTCGGCGTGCTCCCGATCGTGACGGCCGAGGACAAGCGCCACCCACACGCCTCCTGCAAGGAGGTACGCGCCCTTCGGCCAATATGCGATCAGGTGGCACCCAAGCACGTCCGTATAGAAGGCGGTCGAGGTCTCGACGTCATCGACCGCAAGAGTCACGTGGTTGATCCCGCTCACCCTCATTTCTTGATCTTGCCGGACAACGCGTTGGCCGCGCTGCAATCGGGGCAGGGACTCGGTGATCGATCGGTCGTCGCTTCCGCTCACGCTCAGGTCTCAAACCTCGACGATATGTCGCGGCCACCCCATCCGATTGGCCGCACCGGACCCGTCGATCTGCTCGCTTCGGACTTCCTCCGCGGACGGTGCCGCGGATCCGTCAGATAGATGACGCGTCGGGCTTCGAAGTGCGTCTGTCGCTAGCAAGCCTTGATCGCCCCTCGTTCTTGGCGTGCGGTTCAGATGCCGAGGAGTTCAAGTACTCGCGGCCAGAGATCCGCTCTCGCATGCTGGTTTGCGTGATCGGTGCGACCTCTTCCTCGGTTCTGGTCGGGCCCTCCGGGCTGGTATGGCAACAGGAAGGTGATCCCGTGTCCTGCCTCGGGGTATTCGATTACGTCGTAGGGGACGGGGTGCTGCGCTTCGTCGAGACGTGCGCGCATGGCGTCGCTGTAGCGGCATGAAGCCCAGACGAGGTCGACGCCGCCACACGCGGCGAGTAGGGGCACGGTGAGCTTCTCGACAGGTATCACCGCCGCGGGCTCATCGGTTGGTGCGGGGGTGTTCAACCGTCGGGTATAGGGCACGGGTTCGCCGTCGGCGGTCCATGCCGGCCCTCGACAACCAGGGATGCCGCAGACCGCGACGTTGGATGGAGCGGTGACGATGACGCCGCCAGTGACCAGGTCAGGGCGCCGTAGCGCGGTCAGGAGGGCGGCTTCGCTGCCCCTGGAGTAGCCGTAGAGGAAGACCTTCGTCGGGTCGACCTCGGGCTGATCCACGAGCCAGCCGAGTGCGACCTCGAAGTACTCGAGCGGGATCGCAGATACAGACTCGGGCAGCCCGGGCTGGCTGTGGTAGGCGATGGTGAGCACGGGGATCCCGAGCCCGGCAAGTGTTGTGGCTTCAAGACGACAGCACTTTCCGCCTTCGGAGCCACCAAGCATCAGCAGCGCAGCAGCCGGGGTGCCGTTGGGAGTCGGTGGCGGGAAGTAGGAGCCGACGAACCCGTCGGGATCGAGACCCAACAACCCGATCTCCGAGTCAGACGGGCTTCCGCGGTGGAACGCCGAGGCAAAGGGGGCTTGGCGGTGGAACTCGGCCTCGACTCGGCGCTTGCCTTGGCTGACCTCGATCGTGAATGAGTTGTCGTCCTTGAGCCAAAGGTAGGCGCTGTGGTCACGGGCGGTCATGGACGTGATGAACCCCATCGGGTCCACTCCTTGATAGCTGCCGCCGACAGCCTCAGCAGTGGCGAGTTCGAGGCTGCCGTCCTCGTCGGCGACGAACTCAACCTCCGAGACGAACTCCACGCCCCTCGCGTCCCGCGAGGTAGTCGTGACAGTGACGGCCTCTTCTGGCAAGAGGCCCTCCACAGCGACCTCTACCGGGGCGTCGAACCGTGACGACTCAGGCTCAACGGTGACTCGTGGCGTCGGGCCAGCTGCGCTCGGTTCGTCAGCGGATGAAGTACAGGCACCGAGAACGAACAGGAGCAGCGCCATCACAAGCCGCTGCCACCTCAAGTGTCTTCTGACCCGCAACGCTCCTCGAGCTTCCCGCACACCCATCGACTCCACTCCCACGGCCTCTGGGCGAAACATAGCCAATCAAAGACTCACATGACTCTGGACAGGTCCGTCCGCGACGCCCCGCGCGATTGCCGGTTCTCTCGCCGCGTCGCCAGTGTCGCTGTGGCCGCGAGCGGTGCGACGATACGTTCGCGGGCGGGGCGCATTATGCGCTGCCTGGACGAACAACGGACCCGTCGATACGTCGCGTTGGCGGGAGGCACATCGCCGCATCAGTCCGTATCCGTAGGGGGACTCTCTGGTCCGCGGTTCGCGACAGGTTGCCGGCTTGCAGGCCCCGCCCGGTCTCACCTAGTGGTGATGGGCCCTCGCTTTGTCGATCTTTTCGCGAGGGCAGGGCGGATGGCTGCGGGTACGAGTTCGCAGGCTGCCGGTATGAGATCGGCTTCCAGGAGTGGCGGACCTGGGACGCCGAGATGGTGCGGGTGTGTCCATCGACGCGGGCGTAGACGGCTGGGATCTTGGCCATGTGTTGGTTCGTTGCTGCCATCGATTGCTCGAAGCCGTGTTCTTTGTGCGCGGACCGAATGAGGACGTCGGCGCTTTCGGCTTCGGCGAGGTCAACGGTGAGACCGTAGAAGTGGCGGCAGCGGACCGTATTGAGGTGCGCGGTGGCCGCAGATACGAGCTCGACTCGCTCGCTGGGTGAGAACATCCCCGATGTCTTGTCCGGGTTCGCGAGGACGGCCACGACTACTTCGTCGAAGGCGCGGGCGGCGTAGTCGATGATGGCGAGGTGACCGAGATGGATCGGGTCAAAGGAGCCCGGGTACAAGGCGACGGTCGCGAGCCTGGAGTGTCACACACGCCCTCCATATCCCACGAAACGGGCGAGCGAGGCGGCATGGCGGGCTCGGTGCGATTCGTCCCGACACCTGAGACTCAGTCGATGACCTGGATTCGGGCGTTGGCGCTGAGGTTGGCGATGCCGGCATTGACGGTGTCGGCGAAGGCGGTGGCGTAGTCGGGTAGGTCGTCCCAGTTGCGGGCGCCCCAGCCGAAGGTGACGGGGGTGAGTGCAGGGATTGGGCGGGACCGGAGTTGTCGGTGGCGGGCGAGGTCATGGACCCACATTGCGGGGACGATGGCGTGGCCGACGCCGAGTTCGACGAGCTGTATCGCGGTGTCCCACTCGTCGACGGTGGCGGCGTAGTTGAGTTGGACGCCGTGGCCGGCGAGTTGTTGTTCGAGCTGGGAGCGTGAGGTGGTCGAGGAAGCCATGGCGATGGCGTGGATGCGGGCGAGGTCGGCGACGCTGATCTCGGGGCGGTCGCTGACGGGGTCGTCTGATTTGGTGATGAGGACCCATTCGGTGCGGACGGTGGGGCGTTGTTGGACGGTCTCGTCGGCGCTGATGGTGATGTAGGCGAGGTCGGCGCGGTCTTGGCGGAGGGCGTCGAGGCAGTCGCGTGTGGAGCTGGCGGATACGTATTCGAAGCGGACTTCGGGGTGGCGTCGCTGGAACTGGGCGAGGGGTTTGGTCATGAAGTGGCGAAGGGTTGTGCCGCCGGTGGCGACTCTGAGGATGCCGCCTTCGCCGCGGGCGAGTCGTTGCAGATCTCGGGTGGCGGTGTCGATGGTGGCGAGGCTGCTGCGGGCGGCGGCGAGGAGTTTGCGGCCGGCCGCGGTTGGTAGCACTCCTCGCCGGCTGCGTTCGAAGAGGCGTACGCCGAGTTCGTGTTCGAGCCGGCGGATGTGTTGGCTGACGGCTGCCTGGCTGCGCCCGCTGTCGCGGGCGGCGGCGCTGAGGCTGCCGGCGTCGCAGGCTGCGACGAAGGCTCGCAGGTCATCCAGTGTCACAAAGCTAAAGCTTAGAGATATCCGAGGATATCTGCGGATTGACTTGGTGTTAACGGTCGGGTGGAATGGCAACCATGGACTGGGGGCGAGTTGTTGAAGGAGTACGGCGCGGTGTGGAGGATCTGGCCGGTCTGCGGATGGTGGTGACCGCGGGCGGCACCGCTGAGGCGATCGACGCGGTGCGGGTGATCACCAACCTCTCGACCGGAAAGATGGGCCACGCCCTCGCACAAGCAGCCGCGGCTAGGGGTGCGGCGGTCACATTGATCTCGAGTGCGGCCGACCCGACAATCCTCGGCGTCAAGTACGTGCCGATGTCAGATGTGGCGGACCTCCGGCAGGCGGTGCTGACGCGCAGCGGCGACGCCGACATGGTGGTCATGGCTGCGGCGGTGTCGGACTTCCGGCCTGTCCAGCGAGTGGCCGACAAGATCGCCAAGACCGGCGAGCGGCTCACGATCGACTTCGAACCTGTCCCCGACTTCATGGGCGAGGTGCCGCTGCCGGTCTTCAAGGTCGGCTTCGCGGCGGAGACGGCCGCACGGCTTCGGCAGGCTCGCCGCAAACTCGCCGCCCACAGCTTCGATCTGCTGTGCGCCAACCCGATCGACCAGCCCGGGTGCGGCTTCGGAGCGGACACGAACCTCGTCACTCTCATGAGCCCGAACGAAGCCGACGTGGTGCTCCCGATGCTGGCCAAGCTCGACGTCGCCCACCTCATCCTCGACCACGCCTCCCGCCACTACCGCCGTCGGACTCCCGACGCCGCCGGCGTTCCAGGCTGACCTTTTGAGGACCAGGCGGGAGACGCGCCGGCAGTGACCGCCGATACCGGAGGGCACCGGCTGCGGGTGATCTCAACCATGACCGGCGCGGGATACCTCTGGCAGGCATGGTGCGAAACAGAGGGCTGCCTCTGGCGGGGCGCGTCGCGTCGGGGCGCCCTCGGCGGCCGCCAACTCGCCGAATCCGACGCCGCCAGCCACCAAATGGAGACCACCACGACACCGGAGCCTCCCGAATGAGGCTCGTCGCAGTGCAGCTCCCGCATTGGTCACCGGACGGAGCCGCCAACTTCGGCCACGCCCAAGATCTCCTCGGTGACTCCCCTGAGGCTGGCAGCCTCATCGTGCTGCCCGAGCTCATCGGCGCGGACCTCGCCGAGGCGGCCTACCAAGGCCACGTCACCGAGCTCGCACACAAGACGTCGTCTTGGGTGGTGGGCGGCTCCCACTACCTCCACACCGCGAGCGGCAAGCTCAACGCCGGGGTCGTCGCCGATCCCACGGGCCGCATCGTCGCCGCCTACAGCAAGCGACACCCGTTCGGCCCCGAAGTCGGTCAAGTCATCGCCGGGCAGGGCGGAGCCATGTTCGACCTCGGCGGCCTCGACGTGCTCGTGATGATCTGCGCCGACGTCCTCTACCCCGACTCCTTCCGCGACCTCCCGTCCCGCCCCACGATTCTGGCGGCCCCGATCTTCTCGCTCACCAGTCGCGACAGCCCACACAGCGCACGACGGATCTGGTCATCGTTCGCGGTCACCCGCAGCTTCGAACTCGGCGCGCTCGTCGTCACCAGCGACTGGACACCGACCGCCCATTTCGCCGGACGCCCAAGCGCCGGCGCCGCTGGCTTCGTCCACCCCACGCCAGCCCACCCCGACGGGCTCTTCCAGCCGCTCGGCTCTGACCCCATCGGCCACTTCGTCGCCGACCGCGACTCCCTGACTGCGCTCGACGCTTTCCGCCGCCGCACCAGGTTCACAACAGTCAGCCCTCAGGCTGACCAGCTCAGCCCATGCCAACCTGCCTGAGCGGGCCACCGTCCTCTCACGACAGAATGGGTCATTCCATGCACCCAGCCGCGGCAGGCGTTCGGCAGCGGCGCTCGAAGAGAGCCGCCTTCCAGCCGTCACCCTCGAGGGTCCCGACCTCGTTGAAGCCGAGACGCCGGTAGTAGTTGCGAAGCTCGTGGTTGTCGGCCATGCAGTCCAGGCAGACAAAGTCGCGTTGTTGCGGGGTGGCTCGACGGTCAACCCAGTCTAGGAGCGCCTTGCCAAGCCCAGCATGGGAGCGCTGCACTGCGAGGCGATGGACAAACAGCGCGTCGTCTCGGTCGCCCCAAAATCGCTCGTCACGGTCCGTGACGTTGACCGTCCCAACAATGCGGCCGTCGGCATTGGTTGCGATGAAGCACTCGCCGGCTTCGATAGCGGCCGTCACGATCGAGCGTGGGAACCGTCGCGGCCACTGATCAACACCCTGGGCCTTCAGCCACGCGGCCGCATCGGCGAGCAGATCCAGCACGTCGTAGGTTTTGTCGGGAGCCGCCAGGCGCTCCGCGATACCGCCGACGTCGCCCGGGACCGGCCGCTTCTTTGGTGGTCACGCCAGTTCCCAGTCATAGCTGTGCTCGGGTGCCGGATAGACGCCCGTGGCGACCTCTTCGAGTATCTGGTCGACCGCTCGGCGCATGTCCGCGCCGAGCGACGCGAACTGCTTGGCGAAACGCGGGCGACGTCCGACGGTCAGGCCGAAAACCTCGGTCGAGATCAGCACCTGTGCATCGCAATACGGTCCCGCACCGATACCGATCGTCGGAACCGCGAGCGCGTCCGTAACCTCGCGGGCGGCATCTGAGGTAACCGCTTCCAACACCAGCGCCGAGATCCCGGCCGCTTCCAGCGCGACCGCGTCATCGACGAGTGCGCCAACCTGCTCACGAGTCCTCGCCTGCACGGTGCTGCGGCCCTGCACATGCACCGATTGCGGAGTCAGACCGAGATGGCCAATGACAGGAATCTCCGCGTCCACGATGCGTGCCACCACCTCGGGACGAGGACCCTCCAGCTTCACCGCCTGCACGCAGCCTTCGCGGACAAGGCGACCGGCGTTGACCACCGCCTGTTCGAGGCTCTCGTGGTACGAGGCGAAAGGCATGTCACCAACCACCAAAGCATCCTTCACCGCGCCAGACACGACCGAGCAGTGATACACCATCTGGTCCATCGTGACGCCCACCGTGCTGGTACCTCCGGCGAAGAAGATGCCGAGGGTGTCGCCGATGAAGACCACGGGAACGCCGGCCTCGTCGAAGATCCGAGCTGACTGAGCGTCATAGGCCGTCAACATCACAAACCGCTCGCCGCGCTCCTTGAACGCGCGAAGAAGCGGCGCCGAATAGCGCATTCTCAACCTCCAGTCGCAGGTGCCGGGGCAACGCCTCCAGCCCATCGACGCTCACACTACGAGGCCGACAGCGGAGACGCCACGGGAAGTACGGTTTTCCCGGTTGGTGGCGGAACCATCTGCCATCGCGTGAAGATGCAGAGGCAGCTACGAAATCCGCCATCCGGTCGTGCCAGACCGAGACCTCCGCGCCGGAGATATGTCGCGGCAAACCGACCCGTGCTGGCGAGCGTCGCCGATGCGATCTGCTCGGTTCGACGGGAGCGGTGCTCGAAGCCAGCGCGCGTTGTGCGCGGTGATGCAGCAGTCGACCTCCTCCGGCATGATGCACGGCTGACTTCGACGCTTGGCCGCCCTACAGTGCAGGGCGATGGCAGCGCCTCGCGGCTTTCGCCGGCCGACACTCGAGGAGGTCGACCAGTTCCTCGCTGAGTATTACGGCGACGATGAGCGCGCAGAAATGGTGGACCTGGGCGGATGCTTCAGCTTGAACCTTCTTCTCCCACGTCGGTCCGAGGTTGTGCGCGTCCACCCACGATTTGTAACGGAGCGGAGGCTTGAAGGCCTCAGAGAGGTCCGCGCCTGTCTCGCGACCGCGGGTTGTCTCGTTGGCGAACCGCGCCCGATCCTCGCGGCGGACTACGTGTCCTGTAATGGAATGCTGGTTGAGGCCGAGACCTATGTGCCCCACCTCAAGCCGGCACCCTCGCCTGAAAGCTATCGGTGGCTGTTTCAAGCAACCGGTCTACTTCATGCGGCCCTGGGTGAGTGTTCGATCGACCTGGAGCCGCCCGTCGAGACGAACTGGGGTCCACCAGATGTCGTGGATGTGCTGGTAGCCGAGCTCGTGGAGGCATGCGCTGGAGATCGGTCCGTGATCGCCGATCTCGATCGGATGCGGCGACTCGCGGACCAGCTCCGGGAGCGCTGGACCGTCGAGTCGTCGCTGCCGCCGCAATTCGTGCACGGCGACGTTCGCCTCGGCAATCTCGCCACATCCGGCGGCGACGCCGTCTACCTCGACTTCGGCTTTGCGGGTGTTCGGCCCCGCGTATGCGATCTCGCTTATGCGCTCTTTTGGCTGGTACTTCAGCCCGACTCGAGGGGTCGCGCTGACACCTTCGAATGGAGCTTCGTAACAGAGCTAGTCAGCGCCTACGAGTCGGAAGCGCCGACCGCGGTGTTGTCGGAGGAACGGTTCGCGTTCAACGCCTACATGGCTGCCGTCCCCATCTACCTTGCCGCCCTGTCAGGACGCCACGCAGACCCCGCCGGTGAACTCCGCGGTTCCCGTCACCTTGTCGACATAGGTGAGTGGACGCTCGAGCACTCACCCATCCGTTAGGGATCCGGCCCGCTGGCTCGGCAAGATTGTCGACGGCGCGCCCTCTCCCCAGCAGTTATGTCGCGGCCAACCGACCGGATCAGCCGGGCGTCACCGTCGATCGGTACGGCCCGCTGGTCCGGCGCAGAGCGCCGCGTGTCTAGGGCCGATCAGGTGGGTGACGCTACGCGCCATCGGGGTAGCCGCCGCCGCGGAGCACCACCGGGTAGTGCGGAAGAGTCTCAGGGGTCGGCATGTCGGCTCGCCACGTGCCGTGCGGCGGGCCGTAGGCCGTTGCCAGCGGCGAGTCGGCGAGGTCAGGCGTTTCGACGATCGCCTCGAGCGCCGAACGCAGCGTCCGAAGAACGTCCTCTCCGAACCGCTCGGTCCAACGCCGCTCGATGTCGCTGAAGAGGTCCAAGCGGCGCTGCTGCGCCACGAGCCCTCGAGGCGTCAGCCGCGCCACGCTGGCGCGCTTGCCTGGCACCTTGTCGACAATGACAAGGTCGCCTCGCTTGCTCACCGTGAGGCTGTGCGCGATCGCTTCCTTCGACACCCCAACCAATCGCGGGAGCTCAGCGACCGGCACGCCGGCGTCGTCGAGTACGCGAATGAGGTTGGCGCCGAGCACCAACGACAGCGCAGCGTCTCGCTCGTACTCGAGAGCGAACGCCAAGAGCACCTTGCTCAGAAGGGCATACAGGGGCAGCGAGGTTGGATCGGCGGGCGGCTCGGAAGGGCCTGGCAGCGGCGTCCGCCAACGGGCCGGCAGACGCTCGTCGCCGGGCAGGAGATGCAGGAAGTTCGCGTTGCCGCGGACGCCCGGCAGGTAGTCGGGCAACTCGGTGTCGAAGCTTGCGACGACGGCAAGGAGCGCCTCGCGCAGCCGGGCCAACGTGACATCGCCGCAGCGGTCCTTCCACCGCTCGTCCACTTCATCCGACAACCGCGCCCATACACTCTGCGCCTGGAGGCCGGCAGCAGTGGGGCGCACGACTGCGAGACTCGGATCGGCCTTCCGCTTGCCTTGGCGGGGGCCTTGGCTGACCGTCACGTATCCCCACCGGTCGAGCCCCGATACCGGCCCGAGTACACGTGAGCGGCCTTTGAGCTCGCCGAGGGTGCGACCCTCTGCCGTCAGATGCCGGATGCAGTGGACGTACATCGCGAACGAGACGAGCCACGGCCCGTGTAGGACCCCACCGCGTTTGCGCATTGCGGTCGTGCGATGCGGCATGCGCAGTTCGAACGCGTTGTCGACTTCGATCGTCCACCCCACCAACGTGAGCGACAACATCGTCGGCAGCGGAACCACGCCGACACTCTGGCCCACCCGAGGTGGACCGTGCGAGCGCGATTCGGGCTGCACCGACGGGCGGGGCGTTCATCACCGGTTCGCGACAACAACAATCGGCGTCCGAGTTACGGATTGTCCGGCGATATGGCGAGCCAGACGGGCGCGCCGACCCGTCGTTCTGGGACGCTCGCGATCTCCTTATCGGAGCGCCGCAGCTCCTCATTCCAGTACCGGCTCGCACCCGGTCAACCAAGGCATTGCAGCACCTTCAACACCTTCAACCTCTTGTGTCAGCTGAGACCGAGGGCACGGATGACATCGTCGGTGACGACCGCTGGTGGCCGTGATGCGTCGATGGCCAAGGCGCCCAAGCTCAGCATGTGCGCTTCGAACAGTTCACGGCCGACTCGGATCTGTCGCCGATTAGCATCGGAGCGGCCGGGTGGATTGGCGGCGTCGTAGGCGATCAACCGCTGATCCTGGGTGTCGGCGTCGAGTTGGAGGAGCACGACGCGGTGAAACACGTCCACGAAATCGTCAATGTTCAGGGCGATTCCACAGACGAAGACCGCGCCTTCATGGCCGGAGATGCGCTCTTCCATGCGTTGCCGGCTCCAGACCCACCTGTGCGACCGCAGCCAGGCCTCGTCAGGAGTGGTTGGTCCCTTGTCACCTCGCACGAGTTGCCCATCGTCGCCCTGCCAGTACGAGAGCTCGCGGTCGTCGTCAGGGTCGATTGCCGCATGGCCTCGACGTCGAAGTTCTGCAGCGACCGTCGTCTTGCCCGACCCAGGGTTGCCCGTGACGAGGTAGGCCATGCCCATGACCTGATCATCACAGATGAAGGGGGTAGTCGGGTCAGACCAAGTTCGGACCTGCGGATCGACGACTGCCTAGCGGGAGCAAACGACTGATGCCAGACGGGAGGAAAACAATGGACGACCACCGGCTGGAGTTCCGCGCGTCGGAGAACCCCTGGGCTCCGACCGCTGTGGTTGCCGAGATTAACGAGCGGACGGGCAGTGGGCTCGATCTGGTCGGGCTGAACGAGCAGCAGGGCGGGGTAAGCAGCGCTGCCTACGTCCGCTGGCCCGACGGCCGCGAAGGGGTGCTCAGCCGGTCCAGGATGCCATTCGAGCAGATCCGCCAAAGCGGAGAGGTGTTGACCGCCGCCCGCAGCCGTGGGCTGCCAGTCCCCGCGCACGACCTGGTCCTCGAAGCCTCGGACGGGATGCTTGCCATCGTCCAGGAGCGGCTGCCCGGCAGGCCAATCTTTCGTGTTCGCCCCGACATGATCGAGGCGATCGTCGCCATGAACGAGCGCTTCGCCGGTCTGCTCTCGGACCGCCCTGACGTTCCGCCTCCGCCTGCCTTTGCCGCTTCCCGGTACGGCGATAGTGAAGGGGGTAGGACCGTGGGCCGGCTCGGTGCACGTGGCCAGCGGCTGCTGGTGAACCTCGACGGCCTCAACGGCGGCGAGTCCTACGCCATGTCCGGCAACGACCTCGTCCATCCCGATTACGGCATCGCGAACATCCTCTGGGACGAAGAGGGCCGCATCACAGGCGTCGTCGACTGGAACTGGGGTGCCGGCAGGGGCGACCGGCGGTTCGCGCTGCTCGGCCTAGCGAAGAACCTGGCTGCAGAGGGTCACCTATTCGGCGCAGAACCGGCGGCTGCGCAACGGCTGGACGAAACCTTCGCGGCTCTCATCGACCCGGTCACGCTTCGGATCTGGCGGGCCCACGCGGCTGTCCAACAAGTTCACCGTTCGATCGCGGACGGCTTTCCCCCAGAGCGCATCGAGCGAGACCTCCAACAAGCCGAGCGATACGTCTTCAGCCGTTAGCGCTTGCCAAATCCCATCAACAAGTGGCTGGGGCAGCTGCGATTCAGCGCACGGTGGGCATGGATGCCCGATCCAGGGTTGCCCGTGACGAGGTCGGCCATGCCCATGACCTCATCATCACGGATGTACGGGCTAACGAGAGTGTGAGCCGGAATCAGCGCACCCCGGGGGCCCCACGAAGGCCGACCGAGGGAAGGCACCTCCCGCCAGCACGCGCCGCTCGAAGTTAGCGTTGACGCCGACCCGAGTCGGCGATCCCGTACACCGAGCGAGCGATGGTGTGGTTGTCCCGAACGACGGGCAAAGCGCGCCCGAATCACAGGTCACGGCCTGCACATTCGGGCGCGGGCTTGACGACCGCGGAGCCGTCGATCCGTCGCTCCAGGCAGCAGTTGAGACTCCGTGAACCGGATGGCTGTACCCGTGCCGCCGAGCCGGCGATCGGGTCGGGGGTGGGGTCGAGGAGCCGGGGCGGCGTCGTGTGGTTCCCACGGCCCGGCCTTCGCGTCATGTGAGGTGTTCGTCGAACGTTGCGGCGGCGCGCTCACAGAGGTGCGGGATCTGCGCCTCGACACCGAATGAGCCGAGCACGGCGGCGATGAACAACCGATGGAGTCGGAGGCGCAGAGCCACATTCGGTAGACGCTGCCACTGCGGGTAGCCTTCTGTTAGCCACGTTGACGGCCAGGTTGGCTCGTGCAGCACCGACCACCACGCGACGTCAAAGACGGCGTCGCCGGCGCGCACGTCGCCGAAGTCGATGATGCCGGTGATCTGCAGGCTTGCGTCCACGAAGATGTGGTCCGGTTTTGGATCGCCGTGCAGAAGGCGACTCTCGGCGTCGGCGAGCACATCGCGGTTGGCGCGCAACTCCTCGACAGCGCGGTCAACCGAGCGGCGGAGAACGCCACCGTCTTCATGCTGGTGACTGGACAGCCGGACTGCCCACTTCTCAGCCTCGGAGAGGACATAGGCATCCCAGCTGGGGAACCGCGCCCGGCCCGCCGCATCGAGGGCGCCGTAGCCGTGGGTCTCGATCGTGTGGATCCTCGCGAGAAGGGCACCGGCTCTTCGAACCACTTGTGCCTCTGGCTCGCCAGGGCGAGCGGTGACAGATGCCAAAGGAACGCCTGCGACGCGCCGCTGCACGCTCACGTGACCTTTTGTCCACAAGACCTCCGGGCCGGGGACACCCGAACGGCGGGCGCGTTCGATTGCCCAGCACTCGCCACCGAAATGTTCAGCCTCATCCGGAGCGATCCGAACCACCAACCGTGCTACCGACGACGTTGTGACCGCCCACGCTTCGTTCTCTATACCGCCGTATAGCCGCGCGCACTCGACTACCGAGTCTCCTTGGGTCCCCGCCGCCACGGCGTCCACGAGTGTGGGCGGTATCGAGGTCATGACGCCGCGCTCCTGTGCACACGGGCCAGTCTGGTCTAGGACGACGTGAGGCCACTGAGCACTCTCACCGAAGGTGCTGCGATCCGTCGGGCGCAGTCTCGTCGCACAGCGCGGAACGAAGAGCAGGTGACATCAGTCAAGCGCGGCTTCGAGCTCCCGGATTGCGGTGCCGATGCGTTGCCGTTGCCGGTCGGCCTGATCGGGCCGGTACTCGCCGGCTGCGAGTCGCATTGCCATGAACTTGCCGTAGATGGCGGTGCTGAGCAGCCGGAAGAGTGCAAGGTGTTGGAGTTCTGATGGCGCGATTGGGAAGTGGCGGAGCCAGGCCGCGAGGAATCGTTCGCGATCTGGTCCGCGCTCGAACAGCATGCTGCGGTTGGCGAGGCCGTGGAGCACCGGCATGCGTTTGACGAAACCGAAGTCATAGAACCCGACGGTGCCGTCGTCGTCGATCAGGGTCTCGGGGCCGTCCCACACCGACGCAGCGATGGTCAGACCACCCTCGTCGTGCAGCGCCCGGACCGTGGTGACGACCTCGTCGACCAACGACCGCATGCCCGCGAACTCGCCGAGGTCATGTGGGTGTTCCAGATAGGCCAGGTACTCACAGGGATCGTGTGGGCCCGGCAGGATGAGGTCGCGTGCCAAGGCGGCCTGGAGCCGGCCGATGTTGTCGCCGACGACTTCGGCGACGCCGGGAGCCGAGTAGTCAAGGCCGGCCCCAGGCACGAAGACGAGCACGCCAAGGGGATGCCAGTGTCCGTCGGGCCACTCGATCATGACACTCACCTCGCCCGTGCGGGTTCGCACCGGGCGGGCCACACGAAGTCCGTGGAAGTTGCCGATCTCAGCAGCCCGGAGTCCGACGTCGAACTCGTCCCGGCCGACATAGGCGTACTTGGCCACCAGAGGACGGCCCGCCTCGACACGCCACACGTCGGCGGTAACACCCGGCGTGATCGACTCGATCGAGACAACATCGAGGTCCCACGCTCGCAGCGCAACCCGCAGGCGAGCAAGAGGGAGAGGCGCTCGCACCACAGCAGCCTGGCGCGCTCCGCCCGACCGGCGCGCCGCAATTACGTCTACCGCCGTCTTCGGCAAGGAGCGACAGCGACTCCCATGCCATCGCGGAGCATCCGGGGGACGGGTGTCGCGTACATTCCGGCGCGGCCTTGACATGCCGTAGCCGTCGATCCGTACTCGGCCCCGCGACGGTCGTTCCCGAGTGGTCGTGGAGACCGACCGCCCAGCGTCGGCGATGGGCGAAGTTCGTTCTGCGATTGAGTTCGCCTCTGCCTGGGGGCGGAGATGATTCTCTGACGGTGGTGTGAGGACTGGCGGGCGGGGGGCGTCGTACTCTCGGAGTGTGCATGCGTGGCCTTTTCGGCTTGAGGGTCGTCCCGATCTTGTGTGGCTGGTCGCGGCCGCGACGGCAACTGTCGTCGTGTCGCAGTTGAGTGATCCGGGTTCGGCGGTCGATTTGTTGCTGCTGGCTCCCGCGGCGTTGGCGTTTCTGGTCCGGGGGTTGATTCCGCGGTTGCCGCCGGAGCTGTTCGCGGTTCTTGTGATTGTTCCGGTGGCGGGTGTCATGGCGGAGCGGCAGGTGCTGGAGGGGTCGTTCTTCCTGATCGTGAACATGGTGCTGGCGGTTTCGTGGCGTCTGGAGTCTTGGAGACGGGCGGTGGCGATCATGGTGGCCGCGGCGGCGACGCCGGGGGTGGTCGCGGCGGCGATGGAGGGACGGGAGATCGGATGGGAGGCGTGGACGGCGGCTTCGGTCTTCACGTTCGTGCTCGGCCGTCTTCTCCGGAGGCAGGAGGTGTTGATCGAACAGCTCGAGGAGGCGCGGGACGCGCTGGCGGCTGAGGCGGTTGTGGAGGAGCGGCGTCGTATCGCGCGGGAGCTTCATGATCTGGCGGGGCATACGCTGGCGGCGGTGTTGTTGCATGTGACGGGCGCGCGCCACGTTGTCCGCCGCGATGTTGACGATGCCGAGCGTGCCCTGCGTGAGGCCGAGACGGTGGGACGCGCGAGCCTGGACCAGATTCGTGCTGCGGTTACGACGCTCCGGGCTGATGAGACGGGGACGGATCCTGCCCTGGCGGGCTCCGGTGATCTGGGGTCGCTGGTCGAGGAGTACCGTCGCGCCGGTCTTGTCGTGTCTGCCAGCATCGCGCTGGCAGCCATGGATGGCCCGGTGGGCACGGCACTTCACCGAATCGCGCGCGAAGCGCTGTCGAATGTGGCTCGGCACGCTCCGGCCAACGAGGTCGATCTCGCCGTCAACGGCAGCGTTGGAGAGGTCCGGCTGGTCGTGGAGGATCACGGTCGGGCCGCCGTCCCTCCGGACAAGTGGGCTGCGCACTTCGGACTCAAAGGTATGCAGGAGCGGGCTCGGGCACTCGGCGGCGAGCTGAGCGCGGGCCCGACCGCGGACGGCTGGAGAGTCGAGGCGCGGCTCCCCGTCGCGGACGACGCATGATCCGGGTCGTGATCGTTGATGACCAGGCGGTCGTGCGGGCCGGCCTGGCTCGCATCCTTGGTCCTGACGACGGCTTCGAGGTTGTCGCTGAGTGCGGTGACGGCGACGAGGTGGTCGCCGCTGTCGCGGACCACCGACCGGACCTTGTGTTGATGGACGTGCGGATGCGCCGCGTCGACGGCGTTAGCGCCACGCAGCAGGTGCGCGCTCAAGAGGATGCGCCCGCGGTGTTGATCCTGACGACCTTCGACGACGACGACGCCTTGTGGGGCGCCCTTGATGCCGGTGCCGCCGGGTTTGTGTTGAAGGACAGTTCCGCCGAAGACCTGATCGCCGCCGCCCGGGCGGTCGCCGGCGGCGCGGCCTGGCTGGACGCCAAGGTCGCGCCTCGTGCGCTGCACTCGTTCCGCGCCCATGGCCGACCCCGGCTGCAGCAGGCGGCCAGACTCGAGGAGCTGACCCCACGCGAGCACGACGTGCTACGAGGTATGGGCGGCGGCGCGACTAATGCGGAGATCGCGGCCGCGCTCCACGTGAGCGAAGGCACCGTCAAGACCCACATCGGCGCGATCTTCTCCAAGCTGGGAGTGCGTGACCGGGCGGCGGCGATCGTCCTCGCCTATGACCATGGGGTGGTACAGCCCCGACCGGGGGCAGAGCGCAGTTAGCGACTCCGGCCCGATGCGGGCGAGGCGGGCTCGGTTCACGATCGAGACATGTCGATATCGACCGCAACCGTGCCACCGCCCGCCCAGACGATCGCTCGAGCTGCAGGTGATGCCATCACCGTCGACGGACTGGCCAAACGGTACGGCACAACCCAGGTTCTCCAGGGCGTGTCCTTCGCAGTCAGGCGGGGCGAGCTGTTCGGTCTCCTCGGCACCAACGGCGCCGGCAAGACCACCACCGTGGAGGTCCTCCAGGGGCTACGACGCCGCGACGGCGGCTCGGTTACGGGGCTCGGCTTGGATCCGAACCGCTCGGGTGACCGGCTGCGACGGAGGATCGGCGCCCAGCTCCAAGACGCCGCCTTGCCGCCACGGATGCGAGTGGGCGAGGCGCTGCGGCTGTTCGCCTCACTCCATCCCGCTGCCCGCCCCATCGACGAAGTCGCCGAAGAGTGGATGCTCGGCCACCTCCGACGCCGCCCGTTCGCCGCGCTGTCGGGCGGCGAGCGGCAGCGACTCTTCGTCGCGCTCGCGCTCATCGGCCGCCCCGAGGTCGTCTTCCTCGACGAGCTCACCCAGAACCTCGACCCGGTCGGCCGCCGCCGCACCTGGGAGGTCATCCGCAAGGTGCGCGACACCGGCACGACGGTCGTGCTCGTCACCCACGACGTGGAAGAGGCCGAGCGGCTGTGTGATCGGATCGTCGTGCTGCACCGCGGCCGCGTCGTCGCCGATGGGACCCCTGCCGCCATCGTCGAGTCGTTCGGCGCCACCACCACGGTGCGCTTCACCGACCCGGACCTCGATCTCCGGTCTATCCGAAGGGCGCCGGGAGTCGAGGGGGTGAGCCGCGACGGCGCCGAGGTCCGCGTCGAGGGCCGAGGCGCGCTGGCAGCCCATGTGGGTGCCCGCCTCGTCGCGCTCGGACGGCCCGCCCTCGACCTACGCGTGCACCGCGCCACTCTCGAAGCACAATTCGTGGCCCTCACCGAGGACACGACGCCGTGAGCTCCGTGGCGAGTATTCCCGCCGGCACCGAGGCAGCCCGCAGGGCGTTGCGCCTGGCGACGGTAAAGCTGCGGTTGCTGTTACGCGAGCCGATGGTGGCCGTCGGCATGGTCGGCTTCCCGGCGGCGACGGTGGTCGTGCTCGCCGGGGTGTTCGGCGAGCTACCCGACCCCGCCTTCGGAGGCGTGGCCCCGAGCGACCACTACTTCGCCGGCTACATCGGCGTCGTCGTGGCCGCCATGGGGTTGATGACGATGCCGGCCCACATCGCTAGCCAACGCGAGCTCGGAGTGGTGCGCCGGTTCCGCGCGTCCGGCCTCAGCGCAGGAGTGCTGGTCGCGAGCGAGGTCGTGCTCGCCGTCCTGGTCGCGACCATGGCGGTGGCGGTCATCCTAGTCCTCGGCGTCACGCTCTACGGGTTGTCCGCCCCCGCCGACCCGCTCGCTGTCCTCGCGTGGTATCTCGCCGGGCTCGCCTGCTTCATCGCTATCGGCGGCGCGCTCGGTGCCGTTGCCCGGACCGGTCGAGCCGCCGCCGGAGTCGGCAATCTGTTGTTCGTTCCGATGTTGCTCCTCGGCGGCGGCGGACCGCCCCGGGCAGTGATGACCACGGCGATGGCCGCGATCTCTGACGTGTTGCCCCTCACCCATGTCGTGGGCGGACTCCGACGAGCTTGGCTCGGGACCGGCGACGACCCGACTTCGCTGTGGTGGCCGGCGCTCCTCGCGACCGCCGGCCTCGGGTTGGCGTGGTGGACATCGCGTCGCCGGCCCGACTGATCCCGGCGAACGGTTGCCCTCGCCCCAGGTCGCCCGGATGACCGCTCCCAGCCGGCCTGTCGGCGAGGCATCTGTCGCCGACGACGACGACCGCTGCGTTCTGGAGCCGTTCCCTCGCCGGGTCGTGCTCGGCCTCAGCTTGTGCGTGATGGTGTTGCTGCTCGCCCTCGCTCGACGCTACGGATGGCACCGCGACGAGCTCTACTTCCTGGAAGCCGGCAAGCACCTCGCCTGGGGCTACGTCGACCAGCCACCCTTCACTCCCGCCGTCGCCCGCCTCGCCCACCAGATCGCGCCCGACAACCTCGTTGTGCTCCGGGCCCTGCCCGCTCTCGCCACCGCCGTGACGATCGCGCTCGGGGCCGGCATCGTCCGAGAGCTCGGCGGCTCCACCCGCGCCCAGACAGTCGGCGCCGCGGCGGTCAGCGCGGGTGGTTTCGTCCTCGGGGTCGGGCATCTGCTGTCGACCGCCACCTTCGACCTCACCGCCTGGATGGCGCTGCTGTGGGTGACAGCCCGCCTGCTGCGAACGGGCGACCAACGATGGTGGCTCGCCTTTGGAGGGATTGCCGGCGCCTCAATGCTCAACAAGAACCTAATTGTCCTGCTCGGCGGCTCCCTCCTGGCAGGCTTGGTCGTCGAGCGACGCTGGGACCTCCTGGTGAGCCCGTGGCTCGCCGTCGGCGCCATCCTCGCCGTTGCCATCGCGTCGCCCAACCTGGTTTGGCAAGCCCACCACGGCTGGCCGCAAGCCGAGATGGCACAAGCGCTCTCGCGGCGACTCGCGGCCGAGAACCGGGTCATCTTGGTGCCATCCCAGGTGTTGCTCACCGGCCCGGCGCTCATAGGTGTCATCGTCGCCGGGGCACGCTGGCTGGCACGAGCGCCACGGGGCCGGCCCTACCGAGTCCTGCTATGGGCCTGGCCCGCCTCGCTGATCGCCGCCTTCGCCACCGGCGGACGCCCCTACTACGCCGTCCCCATCACCCTGGTCATTCTGCTCGCAGGCCTCCCTGCCGGCGACACCCGTCCCAGGCTCCGCCGCATCACTGGGCTCGCCACGATTAACGCCCTCGTCAGCCTTCCGCTCGCGCTCCCGATACTCCCGCCAACCAGCGCAGCTCTCGCCACGCCGGTCACCGAGCCGTTGGCCGAGACCATCGGGTGGCCCCAGCTCGCCGCGCAGATTGCCGACGTCGTCGACGACCTGCCACCCGAGGACCAGCAATCAGCAGTGCTGCTCGCCGCTAGCTACGGAGAGGCGGGCGCAGTCGACCGCTTCGGACCAGCGCACGGCCTGCAGAGCGCGTTCTCCCCACACAACAGCTACGCCGACTTCCGACAACCGACAGACAACGACGCCGTCGTCGTCGCCGTCCGCTTCACACCTGAAGATCTTCGGCCCTACTTCCATCGCTGCACCCAAGTCGCCACCGTCCACAACGGCCTCGACATCGACAACGAAGTACAAGGTGCACCGATCCTCGTGTGCCGCGAACTCAAACACGACTGGAACCGCACCTGGGCACAGCTTCGCTTCCTGTCATAACCCGCCGCCCGACAACCCGTGATTCTGCCGCGGCATCGCCCACCGCGTAGCCGTCGCTCTGTTGCACGCGAGCAAAACGAATCCTGCGCACTGTTGGTGAGTCAACTCGAAGCCTTGACGGGCTCTTCCCGACGAGGGCAGGCTGGATGCGCGTTGCTCGGCGCTGCATCTCTGCTGTCGGCCTTCCCAGCGGGGCCGGCACGTTTGGGGGAAAGGGGAGCGAATCCTCCGAGTGCTGGTTCAGCTTCATCACATCTTCTCGCCTTGGGCCGCTGGGGGTCGACGGCGATCTGGAGGATGCGATGACTGAGGATAAGGACTTCAAGCGGCTCGTTCGGGCGCAGGCGTCCCGTTCGGGTGAGACCTACGCGGTGGCCCGCCGGCGTGTGCTTGCGGCTGGCCCCACCGGCCGCGGCAGCGGCCCGTGGCCGTCCTGGATCGGAGAGCACGTCTGGCTGGCGGGTTTTGTCCGCGACGTGGAACGAGCCGCGGCGACTCGTGGCGGCGACGTGATCGAGACGGCCGATTTCCTAGCGGCGCTTCCGGACCTCGTCGATGGGCACGCCCTTGCCAAGGAGATGTTCGCCGCGGCGGGCATCACATCGCGGCGGAGAGATGGGTTGAGCGCGGCGGGCGACGAGCGTCCGCGGCTCGGCGCGGACGCGGCGGCCATCTTGGATGCTGCCCGCGACGAGGCCTCCCGCGGCGGCGGCACGGTGGGGCCGGCGGAGATGCTGGCAGGAGTGATGAGGGAAGGGCGAGGCCTCGACGCACCCGTCGGGGCTGTCCCATTCGGACTGCACGGGATACCGACCGGTCCCGCTCCGGTCGCCGCGGGCGTCGACCGTGGAAACATCCCGCGCCCGACCGGGCAGGCACCGCTTGTGCTGGGAGGTGCGCTCAGCGCGTCGGTGCGCAGCCATGCCGCCGAGCTCGCATCCAAGACCAGCGGGAAGCGACAGCAGGACCTGACGGTCGTCGGCGTCTTCGCCGCCGCCGGCCCCCCCGACGGTGCCGAACGGGCAGCACGAGCCTTTGAACGTGCCTGGGGTCCGACGGGCAGCGGACTCCATGTGGTTGACGCCGGTCTGGTCACCAGAGATGACGCCTACCTCGATGAGGTGTGTGCCCGGCTCGTCGACGCCGACATCGTCTTCCTGAACGGCGGACGAGCCGAACGGATCCTTGATGTCATGCTCGCCACCCCGGCCTATGACGCGCTCGTGACCGCGTCCGACGGGGGCACCATCGTGATGGGCAACTCCGCCGGCGCGATCGCGCTCGGCTCCTGCCACCTCACCAACTGGGAGACCGGCGATGAGGCCGTGCCGCTGCCGATGTTCGGGTGGCTCGCCGACACTGTCGTCTATCCGCACTATCAGGAGCGGTACTCGCACCGCCGCGCTCGTGCCTACCTCGCAGCCGTCCCGGCGTCGATCGGCCTCTGCATCAGCGACCCCGGCGCGGTCGTGATCGAGCCGGGCTGGAAGGCCTGCTACAGCGTCGCTGCACGGACTGATGACCCGCCGCTTTTCTTCAAACGAGGACGCCCGACCGCAGTCGCCGGCCTCGAGTCTGGGACGACTACCAAGATGCCGCCGCCGTAGGGCGGGTACCGCGGCGGCACCCATGCCGGGCGGCTCGACCGGTCACGGCAAACCGGCGTCATTAGGTTCGATCCCGACCGCGCACGTCGCCGTCGTTCCGTACGGAGCCGCGTGGTGTGCGAGGGCGGTTCGTGGCTCTATGGAGGTGTGGGCGCGTCGCCGGCTGAGCGATATACGGCGTTCTTCGGGGACGCTGAGGCGAGGTTGCGGCGGGCGCTGGTGGCGGCCTACGGAACGAGCGTGGGCAGGGAGGCGGCGGCTGAGGCGATGGCCTTCGCGTGGGAACGGTGGGGGCAGGTGGAGGCGATGGCGAACCCTGTCGGCTATCTGTATCGGGTCGGCCAGTCCCGGGCTCGCCGGCTGCGCAAGCCTGTCCTCGCGGTGGTCCGACGCGACGACGCGTCGAGTCCGTGGGTTGAGCCCGCCCTCGCGCCGGCGTTGCAGTCGCTGTCGGAGCATCAGCGTGTCGCGGTGGTGTTGTGTCACGGCTTTGGATGGACTCAGCGGGAGGTGGCGGACCTTCTCGGCATCGGTGTCACCACGGTGCAGAACCATGTCGAGCGTGGGCTGGTGAAGCTACGCCGGCTCTTGGAGGTGAGCGCCGATGCCTGAGCTGAGCGAGATGTTGCGGGCCTATGCAGACGAGGGCGGCCCGCTCGACTTGGACGAGGTTCGGGCGCGGGTGCTGCGCCACCGGCGGAAACGGCGAGCTCTGGTTGGGGCGGTGGCGGCGGCGGCGCTTGTGGTCGTGGCCGTGGCGCTGGTCGCCGTCGGCGATGACGGGCAGCTGAGGGTGACCAGTCCTGCTGGTGGCCGGCCCGACGAGTTTGTGGCGCTCGGTCGTGACGGCGCGCTCACCGTGCGCGACTCGGCCGATGGGGAGGTGATGCGGACCCTCGCGCATCTCAGCGTGGGCGGGCCGGGGCAGATCACGGTGTCACCGGACGGCGAGGTGTTCGTGTCCCGCGCTCGCCGTCACGCCGACGGGGAGTGCGTCCCGGCATTCGACACACAAATGGAAGAGATCGTGGCCATCTCCGTCGAGACAGGGCAGCTGACCGCGGTCGGTCGAGGCGCCTGGCCAACGGTGAGTCCCGACGGCAACCACCTGGCCTATACCCGCCCCACCGGCGGCGTCTGCCGGCGCGGGGAGGTCAGCGACGAGGTCGTGGTCGCCGACCTCGCCACCGGCGCAGAGACGGTTCTTGGTCCGCCGGAGGGCTACCACGTGGCCATGGAGTTGTCGTGGGCGCCGAACTCGCGGCATCTCGCCCTCTTGTTACAGAAGCCGGACAACTCCAGCTACCCGCACATCGTCGACACGGCCCGCGCGACCTCGCTCGGCGACGCCCGCCCCGTGCCGATGAGCGACAGCCACGGCTGGCACGGCTACCTCGGCGCCGACCGCTTCCTCGCCAGCTACCTCCCCGGCCAGGACACGACCCGGCCGAGCGCGCTGGTGGCGCTCGACGCGGCTACCGGAGCCGAAGTCGAGACACTTGTCGAGCTCGACCGCGCACAGGCCGGCTGGGCGGAGGCGGATGCCACCGGCGGCCACCTCATCTTCGCCACCACCGCAGAACGCGGAAAGCCCGCAGCGCTCCTGCGCTGGTCGCGAGGCGACGCCGCACCCCGCCGGCTGGCCGGCGAGGCGCTAACGGTGGCGTGGCTGACAGGCGACACACCAGAGACGCCCGAGCCCGGCGAGGCGCCCGCCGGCTGGTCCGAAGTCGACCCCGGACCGCTGTCGCCGCGCCAGGGTGCCTCACTCACCTGGACCGGTTCGGAGATCATCGTCCTCGGCGGCGAACGGCACCGAGACGGCGCCGCCTTCGACCCAGGCACTCGCACCTGGCACGGCATCGCCGATCCGCCTCTACCCGCCGGGGTGGCTCAGACCACCTGGACAGGATCTGAGCTATTGGCAGTGACCGACGCTGACGGGTCTCGCCACGCCGCCGCCTACGACCCGACCGCAGACCGTTGGCGCACCATCGCCGCCCCGCCGCCCACCACCCACCCAAACCTCGGCGGCGTCGTGGATCCCGGCTTCTACTGGGCAGAGCACGAAGCAATCCTCGCCGATGCCTGGGCGGCCTACAACCCCGCCGCGGACCAGTGGCGCCCACTGCCGACCCCACCCCCCGAGGACCCGCTCACGCAGTGGCCCCGCGCCGTCGCAGTCCATGACCGAACCCTGTGGGTGCTCGCTGCCCAACACGACACCTGGCGTCTCGACCTCGACCGCGGCAGCTACGACCGCCTGCCGGCACTACCCCACGACAGCACCATCATCGGCGACCACTCCGACGCCCATGTCATCGACGGGACCCTGTACTTCGCCAACGAAGACGGCCGGATCAGCCGATTCCGCAACGGTGGTTGGGAGACAGCCCACCCCGCTGCACTTCCTGGAGACGGCTATGGCCCCTGCATCCCCAGAGTCCTTAGTGCCGGCGGCACCGTCGCGGTGGACAGTTGCGGCATTCTGCTCGTCGAACAGCCCAACGGCGTCTTCAACGACACCGCATCCATCGGGGCCTGCTGCTACCCCGCCCTGGTGCCAACCGACGCCAGCATCTTCGCCTGGGACAGCAACGACGACACCACCAACGACTCCCGCGCACCCTTCAAGCACGCCTACATCTGGAAACCACCAAAGCCGTGACCGAGCTGACGTACCGTCGCCCCGTGAGCAACAGGTGGATCACTGCAGTTGCAGCTGCTTTGGTCGTGATCGGAGCCGCGCTCACCTCATGTACGCCGGACTCCGAGCCCACTGATCCGGATAGCGCCCTGTGCCGCGAGGTCAAGCGGCAAGGCGAGTTGAGAGCAAAAGATGTGACCGATCCGGATGCGATTGCCGCTTTGGTAGACGCCTTGCCGGAGAGCCGGAAGACCGATGCCGCCCTCTTCTACTACCCCTACGGCGGCGACATACGGGCCGGAGTGGATAGGAGCGGTGTTGCCGCCGAAGCCGCCGGCAACCGCCTCTACTCGCTCTACGAGACGCGCTGTGGCTACCAAGGCGACTAGACGTCGGTGAGTGCTGCGGCCAGCACGTCCGGGCGGTGTTGACAACACCCAAGCCGAGTCGATCCGTACAGCCCCGGCAACTGATCGGACCACCTCACTGGGCAGGTCAAACTCCTCGCGCGTTGCCTAGCCACACTCGACGATGTCACCGACCATCGTCCCAAGCCCGGCTTCTGCCTCCTTCCGCTCAGGGTAACTCTCTGTCTGGGCGTGAATGGTCGCCAACCGAGCCTGTGAGGCGATCGCCCTGAGGCGCGACACTCTCGCCTTCTCAGAAGGCGAAGCTGACGGCGCGCTGGCGATGACGTCATCTAGCGGCTCTCACTCTGCCGGTCCCTCGCGGCCTGCACCATCGAGGGGCACTTCGGGACGGTCACGTCGCCGAGAAGCGTGGGGAGCCTCGGCGCTGCCACTCCTGCCGGTAGGACTCGAAGGACTCGGGGGTCGTGGTGCCGGCGTTGTCGTCGTTGCCGAACTCGAAACCGCAGTTCGGGCACACCTCGTACGACGGCTAGGCCGCACCTCCTCCGCCGCCCCGCCTGTAGGGCTGCGGAGCGTCCCAGGAGCCTTCAAAGGCGGGCTCACTGGTTCACGCCTTGACTACATCGGTGTCGATATGGCGCGCCGTCGCGCCGCACCGTGCCGTCGACCGCTACGAACAGATCCGCGTCGCCATACAGGACTTCTTCACCGAACCCCGGCATCGACACACCAACCGGGCGATGGATAGCCAACAATTGTCCATGCTGCCTCGCGAGTTCGTAGGTAGGTAGAGGGCTGGTAGCCTCCCGTTCCCGAGCATGGCAGCCACCCGTACGCGACCCCCCGACGCGCCCGGAGCGCCACCGCTCGCCACCGGCCGCCACCGCCGGTGGCCGCGACGGTTGCTCATCGGGCTGAACATCTTCGTGGCGATGATGATCATTGCCACGGCGTCGACTTACGGATACTTCAAATACAAGTTCGGACAGATTCCCAAGATCGGCGAGCTGTCCGAGCTCC